>NZ_JALJZW010000004.1:5000-356424 GCF_024171495.1 Deinococcus sp. HSC-46F16 | reverse complement strand
TCACGGCAGGCGTCTAGACTGTGGCGCATGACTGGGGTGAAGTCGTAACAAGGTAACTGTACCGGAAGGTGCGGTTGGATCACCTCCTTTCTACACGCTCCGCTCCTCTTCCCACCCCCCTGGCCTCACCGCCAGACCAATCCACGCTGACCTCGTCCCCCCGGCTCCACCGGGGGGACGCGCCTTTTGGGATCACCGGGTCAGGGAACTTTGACCCGGTACAATCTCCCCATGACCACGCCGTTTGAACAGGCCCAGCGGGACGTGCAGACCCTCTCCAAGAAACCCGGCAATGACACCCTGCTCAAGCTGTATGCACTGTACAAGCAGGGCTCGGTGGGCGACGTGACGGGCAGCCGCCCCGGTGGGTTCGACTTCGTGGGAGGCGCCAAGTACGACGCTTGGGCCGCGCTGGGGGGGATGAACCCCGAGGAAGCGCAGGCGGAGTACGTGGCGCTCGTGGAGACCCTCAAGGCTCGGGGCTGAGGGTCCTGGGTCGGCTGGGGTGGCGGCCTGCGGGCGGGCCACCTCTTCTGCTGACCGCTCTTGTTGGTCTGAAGTCCGCCACACGGTAAGCTGCGGGGGTGAACCCCGGTTCCTCCGCCTCCCAGCCGCCCGAACGCGGGGCCTCCAACGGGGGAGAGGCGCTCGCCGCTGCCAAGACGCGGATGCGCGAGCTGGCGGCGAGTTACGCGAGCGGGCTGCCGGGGCTGGACACCCACAGCCTCCTCGCCGGGTTGGACGCCACCCTGCGGTTCCTGCCGATGGGGGACCGTGACGGCGCCTATGACCCCGAGCACCGGGTCGTGCTGATCAACAGCCGGGTGCGGCCCGAGCGCCAGCGCTTCACCCTGGCCCACGAGATCAGCCACGCCCTGCTGCTGGGCGACGACGATCTGCTCAGCGACCTGCACGACGCCTACGAGGGCGAGCGGCTGGAGCAGGTTATCGAGACACTGTGCAACGTGGGCGCCGCCGCGTTGCTGATGCCAGGCGCCCTGATCGACGAGGTGCTGGCCCGGCACGGCCCCAGCGGGCAGGCGCTGGCCGAACTCGCCCGCCGCGCCGACGTGAGTGCGAGCAGTGCTCTGTACGCCCTGGCCGAGCGCACCACGGCGCCCGTTCTCTACGCGGTGTGTGCGGTCAGCCGCCTCGACACGGAGGACGAGGACGCACCGCCCGGCAAGGGCCTCACCGTGCGGGCCAGCAGCGGCGCTCCCGGCGTGAAGTACAGCCTGCGCCCCGGCACACCCATCCCCGAGGACCACCCGGTCGCGGTGGCGCTGGCGACCCGGCTGCCGCTCGCGCAGGAGAGCTACGTGCCCTTCCGCTCGGGGCGGCGGATGCCCGCCTACGTGGACGCCTTTCCCGAACGGCAGCGCGTGCTGGTGAGCTTCGCGCTGGGGCAGCGCAGCGAGCGGGCGGGGGAGGAGGCGGGTGAGTAGCCCCTGGCCGCAGCGGCAGCACCGCCTGACCTTCGGCTTCCCGGTGCCGGGCGGCGTCCGCACCCCGGACGGCTGGGAGGTGGTCTGGACGGGATGCGCGGTCATGGGCATCCTCAACGTCACGCCCGACAGCTTCAGCGACGGGGGGCGCCACGCGGGGCTGGAGGCGGCGCTGGCCCATGCCCGCACGATGCGGGCCGCTGGAGCCTTCATGATCGACGTGGGGGGCGAGAGCACCCGGCCCGGCGCCGACCCGGTGCCCGCCGACGTGGAGGTCGACCGGCTGCGCCCGGTGCTGCGGGCGCTGGCGGGGGGGGGCGTGCTCCTCAGCGTGGACACCCTCAAGCCCGAGGTCGCGCGGGCAGCGCTGGAGGCGGGGGCGCACCTCGTCAACGACGTGTCGGGCCTGCGCAACCCCGGGATGGTGGCCGTGTGCGCGGAGGCGGGCGCTGCCGCCTGCGTGATGCACATGCAGGGCGAGCCGCGCACCATGCAGCACGCGCCGCACTACGGCGACGTGGTGGCCGAGGTTCACAGGTACCTGCGGACCCAGGCCGCGCGGGTGCGGGCGGCGGGGGTGCCCTCCGTGCTGCTCGACCCCGGCCTGGGCTTCGGGAAAACGGTCGAGCACAACCTTGCGCTGCTGCGGGCGCTGCCGGACCTGACGGGCGGCGAGTGGCCGGTGCTGGTGGGCGCCAGCCGCAAGGGGATGATCGGGCGCCTCGGGGACGTGCCCGTGGCCTCGGAGCGGGACCCCGGCAGCCTCGCCCTGCACCTGCACGCGGCGCGGCAGGGGGCGGCGATGGTGCGGGTGCACGCGGTGGCCGAACATGTTCAGGCGCTGCGGGTGCAGGCCGCCCTCGACACGCCGAGACAGGAAACAGGCCCGCTACAATCGCCCGCATGAGCCGCGTGGTGCTGGAGGGACTGGAGTTTCACGCCCGGCACGGCGTCTTCGAGTCGGAGGCGGCGCTGGGTGCCCGCTTCGTGGTGGACGCCGAATTGCACTGGGCCTTTGCGGGCATTCCCGACGACCTCGCGGCGGCCGTGAACTACGCTGCCGTCTACGCCTCCATCCGCGAGGAGGTCACGGGTGAGCGGCACCTCTTGATCGAGGTGCTGGCCGACCGCATCGCCCGGCGGCTGCTGCGCGAGCATGGGCGGCTGGAAGCGGTCACCGTGCGGGTCCACAAGCCCTTCGCGCCCCTCCCCGGCGTGTTCCGCGACGTGTACGCCGAGCTGACCCTGCGGCCCGGCGAATGACGGCGGCGTATGTGGCGCTGGGGGCGAACTTAGGGGACCCGCTGGTGACCCTGCGCTGGGCCAGAGAGGCCCTCGCGCGGTTGGGCACCGTGACCGGGGTGAGTGCCCTCTACCGCACGGCCCCGGTGGGAGGGCCGACTGGGCAACCCGACTACCTCAATGCCGTGCTGCGGCTGGAGACCGAACTGCGGCCCCCTGGCCTCCTCGCCGGGCTGCACGGGCTGGAGGCAGAGGCGGGCCGCGAGCGCCGCGAACGCTGGGAGGCCCGCACCCTCGACCTCGACCTGCTGCTGTATGGGGAGGAGGTGTGGGAG
This sequence comes from Deinococcus sp. HSC-46F16, assembly GCF_024171495.1. Lineage (NCBI taxonomy): Bacteria > Thermotogati > Deinococcota > Deinococci > Deinococcales > Deinococcaceae > Deinococcus > Deinococcus sp. HSC-46F16. The sequence continues at coordinate 353,402 of NZ_JALJZW010000004.1, read as the reverse complement.
ACGCCGGGACTCACGCTGCCGCACCCCCGCGCCTGGGACCGGGCCTTCGTGCTCGCGCCGCTGGCGGACCTCGCGCCGGAGCGGGCGCATCCGGTGACCGGGGAGCGGGTGGAGACGGCCCTGGAGCGGGTTGGCCGGGCGGGCGTCACGTGGGTGGCGGCCGACTGGTAGGCGAACAGACGGCCTGGTTTCCCCCTGGGCACGCTATGCTGCGTCCCGACATGAGCGAGCTGACCTCCTCCAAGCGCAACGGCAACCTGGGGCGCACCCTGCTGTGGGTGGCCATCGCGCTCAGCGTGCTGCTGCTGGGCTTCGTGACCGCCCTGACCATCCGCGCCAACCCCTACTACAGTGACCGCGAGGCGAACGGGATCAGCAAATTCCAGTTCATCGAAGTCTGCCGGGAACAGCTCGCGGAAGACGAGCAACTCGCTTCCCTCCAGGGGCTGCTTCAGCAGAGCGGGCAGCTTCAGGCCGGGCAGCGGCTGACCGCCGAGGTGGCGCCCGAGCCCGCCGACCTGGTGGACAGCGTTCAGCCTGCCCAGGGCGGCGGCTGGACCCTGAACGTCCCGGCCAACATTCAGGTCAACGGTGGGGGCGCCCCGCTGGGCCAGTTGCCGTTCCAGTGCGCCCACGACAAGGCCCAGAACCGCACGACCGCGCAGCTTCAGCTTCCGGGTGGGGTATAAGCCTCTTCGACCAAAGCAAGAGCCCCAGCCACCGCTGGGGCTTTCTCTCTGGCGGCGCCCCTTACAACACCGCCTCCAGCCCGCTCAGGCACTCCTCGGCAATCGCCCGCGCCAGGGGATCGCGGGTCGAACGGGCGTAGCTCACGCCGAGGTGCAGGTGCTCCGGCCCGGCCTCGTCGCCCAGCAGGGCCAGCGTCTGGTAGTAGGCGAGGTGGGTGTGGGCGAGCAGCACGTCGCGGGTGCGCTCGGGGGGCAGGGACCGCAGCAGCCGCAGCGCTTCCTCGTAGGCCTCGGTGGCCTGCTCCTGATCGCCCTCGACCGCCCATTCGCGCCCCAGTTGCAGGTGTCGGGCGGCGGTGAGGTAGGCGGGGCGCATGGGCCGGATTCTAGCGCCGGGGCGTATGATCTGGCCGTGATGGGCTGGCTGGGCGCGGGACTCCTGATTCTGGCGGGCTACGGTTGGGGCACCCGCGTCTCGGCGGCCACCTCGCCGCTGCCACTGGGCTGGATGCTGGCCTTGACCCTGGGGGCGAGCGTGCTGGGGCTGGCGCTGACGGTAGAGGCGTTTCTGGACCATCAGGACGGCCCGCTGGTGACGGGGGCGGTGGGCGCACTCGCGGCGGCGACGCTGGCGGTGTTCACGGGGCGGGAGTAGCTGGGGTGGGGTCCCATATGCTGGCGTATGGTCCAGTCCATCCCAGGTCGGTTGAGTTCGCTGGTGGCTGCCGTGCTCCTTTCCTCGGCCCTGGCCTGCCCGGTCAAGCCCGGCACCGTCGCCAACAGCCTGTTCAAGGACACGCGGCAGCTCACGCCGATCTGCGGCCCGCTGCACCTCACCTTCAAGCAGGCGATGCCCGGGGTGAAGTGGACCGAGATGTAGGCCCTGGAGGCCAAGACGGGCGCGGCGCAGACCGCTTACGTGCTCGCCGGTCTCCAGAAGGGCGGGTACAGGAAGGTCAAGGAGGCGCGAGGACGCCCCGCAGCCAGACCTATCTGTTCCAGCGCGGCAAGAACACCATCACGGCGGTGGTCGGTTACTCGGGAACCGTGCAGGATCTCGGGTTGGCGGGGCAGTAAAAGCCTGCTCACCCGATAAGACGAGGCCGCCCCTCCCCAAGGAAAGGCGGCCTCTCTTGCCTGGGGTCAGTCCCGGCGCGGCGGGCGCCCTCCCCGGTCGCCGCCGCCTGCGCGGGCGGGGCGCGGCTCGCGGGGGGCGATCTTGCCCTCCAGTTCGGGGCGAATCAGGTCGATCTTGCCCCGGTCGTCGATGTTGGCGATCTTGACGCGCAGTTTGTCGCCCACGTTCAGCACGTCCTCGACGGCATTGATGCGCTCCTCGCTCATCTGCGAGATGTGCAGCATGCCGTCCTGACCGGGGAAGAGGTTGACGAAGGCGCCGAAGGGCGCGGTCTTGACCACCGTGCCCTCGTACTCCTCGCCCACGCGGGCGGTCTTGGTCAGGCCCTCGATGCGGGCGCGGACGGCTTCGGCGGCGGCGCTGTCGGCGGAGAAGATGCGGACCGAGCCGTCTTCCTCGACCGTGATCTGGGCGCCCATCGCTTCGAGTTCGCGGATCTGCTTGCCGCCGGGGCCGATCACCTTGCCGATCAACTCGGGGTTGATCTTGAGGCTGACGATGCGGGGAGCGGTGGGGGACAGCTCGGGGCGCGGCGCGGGCAGCACCTCGGCCATCTTGCCCAGGATGTGCAGGCGGGCCTCGCGGGCCTGGGCGAGCGCTTCCCGCATGATCGCCGGGGTGATGCCGCCCACCTTGATGTCCATCTGGAGGGCCGTGACCCCCTCGGCGGTCCCGCAGACCTTGAAGTCCATGTCGCCGAGCGCGTCTTCCAGGCCCAGGATGTCGGTGAGGATGCGGTATTTGCCGTCCTCGATCACGAGGCCCATCGCCACGCCTGCGACCGGGGCCTTGAGGGGCACGCCCGCGTCCATCAGCGCGAGGGTCCCGGCGCACACGGTCGCCATGCTCGACGACCCGTTGGACTCCAGCACCTCGCCCACCACGCGCAGCACGTAGGGGAACTCCTCGAAGGAGGGGAGCACCGCCCGAATCGCCCGCTTGGCGAGGTGCCCGTGCCCGACCTCGCGCCGGGACTGCCCGCCCATGCGCTTGACCTCGCCGGTGGAGTAGGGCGGGAAGTTGTAGTGCAGCAGGAAGCGGTCATTGTCCTCGGTGGTCAGGTCGTCCACCAGCAGCTCGTCGCGCTCGGTGCCCAGGGTGGCGACGCCCAGCACCTGCGTCTCGCCGCGCGTGAAGATCGCGCTGCCGTGGGCGCGGGGCAGGGGCCGGGCCTCGATCCAGATGGGGCGCACGGTGCGCGAGTTGCGGCCGTCGGCCCGCAGGTCCTCTTCCAGAATCAGGCGGCGCAACTCCTGCTTTTCCACCTTGCCGAAGGCGGCCTTCAAGGCCACGATGCGTTCCTCGGCCCCCTCGACCTCGCCCTCGATCATGCGGTCCTGAATGATGCGGTCGCGCAGGGCCTTGAGATTGGCGCCGCGCTCCTTCTTCTTCACGGTGAGCAGCGCGTCGCGCAGGCCCGCCGTCCGCGCCGCCTCGGCCAGTTCGGGCACGAGGTCGGGGGCGAGGTCGCCTTCCGCCAGGAAGTTGAACTTGGGCGCCCCGAGTTCGGCCCGCATCTGCTCGATCAGGGACAGGACGCCCTGCATCTCCGCGTGGGCGAATTCGATGGCGCCCACCATCGTCTCCTCATCCACGACCTGCGCCCCGGCCTCCACCATCATCACGGCGTCACGGGTGCCCGCCACCACGAGGTCGAGGGTCGAGCGCGTGAGCTGGTCGGTGGTGGGGTTCAGCACGTACCCGCCGTCAATCAGGCCCACCCGCACGCAGGCGGTCGGCCCACCCCAGGGGATGTCGCTGATGCTCAGGGCCGCCGACGCCCCGATGGGACCCAGCACGTCCGGGAGGTTCTGCTGGTCGGCCGAGAGCACGGTGATGATGACCTGCGTCTCGTGGCGGTAGCCCTTGGGGAAGAGGGGGCGAATCTGGCGGTCGGTGATGCGGGCGGAGAGGATGGCCCGCTCGCCGGGGCGCCCCTCGCGGCGGTGGAAGGAGCCGGGAATCTTGCCGACCGCGTAGTGCCGTTCCTCGAACTCGACGGTCAGGGGCAGGAAGTCCAGCGTGCTCTTTTCCTCGCGGGCCTGCGCGGTCACGAGGAGCAGGGTGTCGCCGTAGCGCAGGGTGACGCTGCCGCTGACGAGTTTCGCCAGTCGGCCCGTCTCGATGCTCAGTTCGCGCCCGCCGAGCACCGTGGTGTAGGTCTTTCCGATCATGGAGGTGAGTCTATCCCGCCCCGCCGCACGGCGACGGGATGGTGGGTTGCGGTCGGCTCCGCTTTCCGAACGTGTCAGGGTGGGGGCATGGCCGTCCCCGTTACACCCTTTCCCGCCGCGCCGCCTACTCCACCCTCTCGGCGCAGGCTCTGGCTGCCTGGGTGGGGGAGCGGTACGCCTGCACTGGCCCCGTCACCTGCACCCTGCTGCGGCGCGGGCTGAACGACACCTACCGCGTGACCGGGCTGGCAGGGCGGGACCGCGCGGTGCTGCGCGTGTACCGCTCGGGCTGGCGCTCGCCGGGGGAGGTGGAGTGGGAACTCGGGTTCTTGCGGCATCTGGCGGGGGCAGGCTGCGGCGTCTCGGGGCCGCTCCCGCAGCTCGGCGGGGCGTACTGGGAGGTGCTGGAGGCCGCCGAGGGGCCACGGGTCGCCGCCCTGTTCGGGTGGGTGGAGGGCCGCTGGCTGGAGGCGGTGCCGGAAGACGCGGCGGCGTATGGGGAGACGGCGGCCCGGCTGCACATGGCGGCCGATGCCTACTGCGCAGCAGGCCGCTTCACCCTGGACCTCGACCACCTGCTGACCCAGCCCCTGGCCCGGATTCGCCCTCTGCTGGCCGACGCGCCCGAAGTCTGGGCCGAGCTGGAGGCCGCCGCCCACCGCACCCACGCGGCCATAACTGCAATCGCCCCGGAACTGGAGTGGGGTCCCTGTCACGGCGATCTCCACGAGGGCAACGCCCGGCTGGGAGAGGACGGGACCGTGCGGCTCTTCGACTTCGACTGCGGCGGCCCCGGCTGGCGGGCCTACGATCTGGCGGTCTACGGGTGGAGCCTGTTTTCCAACAGCGGGACTTCATCTGAGACAGCACGGGAAGCCTGGCGAGCCTTTCTCGCCGCCTATCAGGGTGTGCGGCCCCTGGGGGCGGCGGACCTTCAGGCCCTGCCCCTGTTCGTGACCGCGCGGGCGATCTGGTTCATGGGCCTGACCGCGGGCCGCGCCCACGAGTACGGCACCGAGGTCCCGGACCTGGGATTTTTTCAGTACGGCCTGAAGTTCATGGGCGATTGGGAGGCGTGGCCGGAAGCCTGACCCGCGCCGGGCGTAGACTTGCCCCCATGTCCGCGCCCGCCACCCGCGATGTCCTCCTCACCTGTCCCCTCGACTGCCCCGATGCCTGCCGCCTGCGGATCACCCTGGAGCGCGGCGAGGACGGCCGCGAGCGGGCGGTCAAGCTCACCGGGGACGCGGCGCATCCATACACGAAGGGCTTCGCCTGTGTGAAGACGGTTCACTACCCCGCGCGCCAGCACCACCCGCAGCGGCCCATCTACCCCCTGCGCCGGGTCAACCCCAAGACCGACCCCGAGCCGCAATTCGAGCGGGTGACCTGGGACGAGGCGCTGGGCGACATCGCGGCCCGGCTGCGGCACCTGCTGGACACGCGCGGCCCGTCCTCCATCCTGCGCTACCACTACGCGGGCACGATGGGCCTGATGGAGAACTCGCACGCCCACGCGCTGTGGCGGGCGCTGGGCACCCCCGAACTCGACGAGACGATCTGCGCGACGGCGGGCACGGCGGCCTGGGCGGTGGGCTACGGCTCGCGCCTGACGGTGGACCCGCTCGACGTGCCGCACGCCCGATTGATCGTGCTGTGGGGCATCAACAGCCTCAGCACCCACAGCCACCTGACGCCGCAGATGACGGCGGCCCGCAAAGCAGGTGCACGCATCATCCATGTGGACCCCTACCGCAACCGCACAAGCGGGTACGCCGACACCCACCTCAAGCTGAAGCCGGGGACGGACGCGGCGCTCGCCTTGGGCGTGATGCACGAACTGTTCGCCCACGGCTGGACGGACGAGGCGTACCTCGCCGAGGCGACGACCGGGGTGGAGGATCTGCGCGAGGCCGCCCGCGAGTGGACCCCCGAGCGCACGGCGGAAGTGACCGGCCTGACGGTGGAGGAGGTGCGCGACCTCGCCCACGCCATCGGGACCACCCGGCCCACCTACATCCGGGTCGGGTACGGGATGACCCGCCACGAGAACGGCGGCACGGCGCTGCGGGCGGTCACGCTGATTCCGGCCCTGACGGGCGACTGGCGGCAGCGGGGCGGGGGGGTGTGCCTCAGCACCAGCGGGGCCTTCGCGCTCAACCGCACCCGGCTGGGGGGTGCCCACCTGATCCGCGAAGGCGTGCCCCACGTCAACATGAATGAGCTGGCGAGCGCCCTGGCCCCCGACGCGGGGTTCGGCGCGGCCGTGATCTACAACTGCAACCCGGCGGTGGTCGCGCCCGATTCCTCGCGGGTGCGGGCGGGCCTCCAGCGGGACGACCTCCTCGTGGTCGTGCTGGAACAGGCGATGACCGAAACGGCGCGGCTGGCCGACTATGTGCTCCCCGCGACGACCTTCATGGAACACCCGGATGTGTACACGAGCTATGGCCACCACTGGCTGGGCTACAACCCGGCCGAGCTGGAGGCCCCCGGCGAGGCCCGGCCCAACTCCTGGGTGTTTCAGCAGCTCGCCCGCCGCCTCGGCGTGACCGAACCCAGCGTGTACTGGACGGTGGACGACCTGCTGGCCGAGGTGCTGAACACGGACCATCCCTTCCTCGCGGGCATTACCCCCGAGCGGCTGAAGGCCGAGGGCAGCGTGCGGCTGGGCATTCCCGAGGGCTTCCTGCCCTACGCGCATGGGGCCGACACCCCCAGCGGCAAGGTGCAGCTCTCGCCTGCGCCGAGGTACCAGCCGGTGGGCGCGGCGCTGAACCCCGACTACCCGGTGCGCCTGCTCACGCCGCCCGCCCACCATTTCCTGAACTCGACCTACGGCAACCTCGCCAACCTCAACCGCGCCGAGGGGGGCGAGCCGCACGTCCTCGTCCACCCCGAGGACGCCGAGGGCTACGGGCTGGACGACGGCGGCTATGCCCGCATCGTCAGCGAGGTGGGGCAGGTGCGCCGGCGGGTGAAGGTGACCCAGGCCGCGCAGCCCGGCGTGGCGGTCGTGGAGGGGACGTGGTGGGGCCTCTCGGCGCCGGATGGCGAGAGCATCAATGCGGTGACCGCGCAGACACTCACGGATCTGGGCGGGGGAAGCACCTTTCACAACACGCGGGTGCGGCTGGAGCCGATCAGTTCAGGGGCCTGACCAGGGGCCGGGCGGGGGAAGCCCGCGTCCAGTCGAAACGGGCCTCGAACACCCCACAGCGGTCGTGCCGGGTCGCCACGATCTCGCGGGCGGTGTAGGTCTCGCCCTCCTCGCGCGTGCCGTCCTTTTCGGGCAGGCCGCAGCCGGGGCGGGCGGGAACGGCGAAGGCGAGAGGGACCGTTTGCCCGGTCGCCACATCGAAGCGGAAATAATTCAGCCGCACCGGTTCATAGGGACTGTAGGCTCCGTTGGGCGAATTGAACAGCAGGCTGCGGGCGTTCTCAGCGACCCGCCAGCCGTCAATGGTGCTGCTCCGTCCGGCCACGCGCAGGCTCTGAGTCAGCGTCCGCGTGGCAATCTGGGCGACCGCGCTCGCGTACTCCACGAAGAGGGTGTCTCCCACCACGTAGAGCCGCTCGGCCCGGCCCACCTGGGTTCGCCGCACGATGGGGCGGCCCGTTGCCACATCGTCCACCCGGAGCTGAAACCCATCCCACCCCTGCTTTGGTTGGGTAACGACGGCCACACGTCCAGCTGTGACCAGCGCCCGCGCCTCGTGACCCGTAGGAATCGGATACGAACGGACGACTCCGCCTCCGCGCAGCACCCGCACCTCACCAGGCCGGACCTCCACACGGGCGGGGGGAGGCGGCCCGCTACCCCCGAGGGCCAGCCCACCGGACGCCCCACAACTGAGGAGTAGGGCCGTCAGGAGGGGACGGTGGAGACGCGACATGCACCAGCCTACCCCTCCAGCATCCGCGCCCAGCCCTCTGGGTCCTCGCCCACGGTCAGCACCTTGCCGCCGCGCACCAGCGGCAACCGCAGCAGCTCGGGCGTCTCGATGATGCGGGCGATGATGCCTTCTTCGGTGGTGCGGAGGTAGGCGAGGTTGCTGCGTTCGTAGGCCTTGCCCTCCAGGTCCAGCAGCGCGTTCAGCCCGAACTTTTGCACAAAGCGGGTCAGTTCCCCTTTGGCGATGGGTTTGGCCGCCAGATCGACGAAGTGAATCTTGACCCGCCGCTCCTTGAAAAAGCGCTCGGCAGCGCGGGTGGCGGCACTCTTTTTCAGGCCGAACATCTGAACCTGGGGGGCGGTCATGGGGAGAGGATAACTTCCAGCCGCCAACCGCCAGCAAAAAACCCCGGCGTCGGCCGGGGCAAAGCTGCTCGGGTTCTGGCAGACGGCGGGCCACCTCAGTTTGCGTAGAACCCCATGCCCTCCTCGTCCCGGCCGCTCACCGGCAGGCCGAGGTGGTCATAGGCGTGCGCGGTGGCGACGCGGCCCCGGGGCGTGCGCTTGATGAAGCCGAGCTGGATCAGGTACGGCTCGTACACGTCCTCCAGGGTCAGGGCGTCCTCGCTGATGGCCGTGGCGAGGGTGTCAACCCCCACCGGGCCGCCCGCGAAGCGGTGGATCAAGGTTTCGAGGTACTTCTTGTCGCGGTCGTCGAGGCCCGCCGAGTCCAGGCCCAGCCGGTCGAGGGCGTCCATCGCGCGGGGCAGCTCGATGGTGCTTTCGCCCGCGACCTCGGCGTAATCGCGCACCCGCCGCAGCAGCCGCTTGGCGATGCGCATGGTGCCGCGTGAGCGGGCGCCGATCTCGATCGCCGAGTCCTCGGTCAGCCCGAAGCCCAGCAGCCGGGCGTCGCGCATCAGGTTGGTGCCGATTTCCTCCGGGGTGTAGTACTCCAGGTGCTCGATGATCCCGAATCGGCTGCGCATGGGTGCGGTGATCAGGCCGGGCCGGGTCGTCGCGCCCACCAGCGTGAAGCGCGGCAGCGGCAGCTCGATGGTCCGCGCCGCCGGTCCCTGCCCCAGCACAATGTCGAGCTTGAAGTCCTCCATCGCGGGGTAGAGGTGCTCCTCGGCCACCCGCCCCAGCCGGTGAATCTCGTCGATGAACAGCACGTCGCCTTCCTCCAGGCTGTTCGTCAGGATGGCGGCGAGGTCGCCCGGCTTCTCGATGGCCGGACCCGACGTGACACGGATATTCACCCCGAGTTCGTGCGCGATGATGTGCGCCAGGGTGGTCTTGCCCAGTCCGGGGGGGCCGAAGAGCAGGGTGTGGTCCAGCGCCTCGCGGCGGCCCTTGGCGGCCTGGAGGTACACCGAGAGCTTTTCCTTGAGGCGTTCCTGCCCCACGTACTCGGTCAGCGTCTTGGGCCGCAGGGCGGCGTCGAGCGGTTCGGTCATGCTGCCCATATTACGCTATTTGCGAAATGGGGTGGGTCGGCTTGAGTCCGGTCAGGACCCGCCATAGGTCCGGATCAGGCCGGGCAGGTCGGCGGCCAGGGTACCGTCCAGCACCTCGCCGTTGGCATACACGCGTACGAAGCGGCCCTGGGGGTCCACCACGCTGACCTGATCGCCGTGGATACGGGCGGCCTCGGCAGCCGTGGCTCCGGCAGCTTCGGCGTTGGCGGCGCCGTTTCCGGCGTCCAGCGCTCCCCCGCTCCCGTGCCCCAGGTGGGCGTTGTGGTCCCCCACAGGCTGGGGCAGCGGCTTCACGTTCGCCACGAACATCACGCGGGCAGCTTCATCAATGGTGGCGGCCTCGCCCGTCAGTCCGGAGAAGGCGGGGTTGAAGCGGCCCAAGTAGTCGCGTACCACCTCGGGACGGTCATGCCCCGGGTCCACCGTGATGAACTGCACCTGCACCCGCTCGCGCTGGGCTTCCGGTAGGTCGGCATACACCCGCGCGAGGCTCGCCAGCGTCGCCGGGCACACGTCCGGGCAGCGCACGAAGCCGTAAAAGACCAGCCGTATCCGGCCGCCTGACGCGTTCAGGGGCGTGGCCTCGCCCCGCTCGTTGACCAGCCGCAGGGCGGGCAGGTCCACCGGGGTGTCCAGCGCTGTGCCCCCCGCCGGGGCAGGGGAGACGCTCCGGTACAGCAGCAGCCCTCCCAGGACCGCCGCGACCGCCAACAGCACTGCCGTGAGCCACTTCATCGGGCCGAGGCTAGCGGGGCGTGGGGGGGCGGGGTGTCCCAGGGGGGCAGCCAAAAAGGCGGCGGGGACGCTTATCACGTCCCCACCGCCCCACGCTGAAGGTCGGAGCTCAGCTCACCACGCGTAGAAGATCGCCACGATGAGCAGCCACACCACGTCCACGAGGTGCCAGTACAGGCTGGCGGCCGTGAGCGACCCGTGGTTGTACTTGTCCATCTTGCCGGTCAGTGCCTGGTAGTACGGCAGGGCGATGCCGGTGCCGCCGATCAGGATGTGCAGCCCGTGCAGGCCCACGATGATGAAGAAGCACGATTGCCACAGGTTCTGCTTCCAGTCGCTTTCCACGCCGAACAGCGCGAACTCGTACACCTGGAAGATCATGAAGAGGGCACCCAGGATCAGGGTGATCAGCAGGCCCAGCCGGAACCAGGTGTAGCGGCCCTTGTGGTGGTCCTGCTCGGCCTTGTGAATCACGAAGGACGAGGTCACCAGAATCAGGGTGTTCACGGCGGCCAGCCAGATGTTAGGCCGCAGCGCGGGCGGCTCGGCGGCGCCCACGATGCGCAGGTACACGTACCCGGCGATCAGCACGCCGAAGAGGCTGATTTCCGAGATGATGAACCACGCCATGCCCATAAAGCCGTTGTCGTACTTGGTCAGGTGGTGGTGCTCGACCGGCACGGCGTATTCACGGGTGCCCGCCCACTTGAACAGCGAGTACAGGAAGAAAGGAATCGACAGGTACAGGATCACGGTCGAGATCTGGAAGTTCAGGCTCGCTTCCGAGAAGGCCTGCAACCCGCCCGCCGGGGTGTAGTTGGTAAACCAGCCGTAGCTCAGGCCGTAGCCCATCAGCAGCAGCGAGAGCGCCGTCATGAAGGGCCAGATGGAGTCCTGCGGCAGGTGAATGCTCTTGGGGTCCACGGGCGTGAGGGTCTGCCCGCTCTTCTCCCAGTCGTAGAGCGGCCGCTCGGTGGGGAAGGTGGTGGGGAACTCGTGCGCGAAGTTGTAGGCGGCGGGCGGGCTGGCCGCGGTCCACTCCAGCGTGAAGCCGCCCCAGGGGTTGTTGGAGGCCGTGATGGGCCTGCGCAGGCTCTGGAGGATGTTCCAGACCATCACGATGCCGCCCGCGAGCAGCACGAGCGCCCCGATGGTCGAGATGAAGTTCAGCTCAGTCCAGGCGAAGTTTCCGGCCGGGTAGGTGTAGTAGCGCCGGGGCATCCCCAGCAGGCCCAGGATGTATTGCGGCAGGAACGTCAGCCACGAGCCCACCATGAAGAGCCAGAAGTGCCACATTCCCAGCCGCTCGTTCAGGAAGCGCCCGGTCATCTTGGGCCACCAGTAGTACAGGCCGCCCATCGCCAGGAACGCGGTGCCGAACATCATCACGTTGTGGAAGTGCGCCACCACGTAGTACGAGTTGGTCACCTGATAGTCGAAGGGCACCATGCCCAGCGAGACGCCCGTGATCCCGCCGATCAGGAAGTTGAAGATGAAGCCCACCAGCCAGAAGGTCGGCGTCTTCATGATGATGCGCCCGCCCCACAGGGTCCCGATCAGGTTAAAGATCTTGACGCCCGTGGGGACAGCCACGATCAGGGTGGCGATGGCGAAGGCGATCTGCCAGCCTTCCGGCAGGCCGATGGCGAAGATGTGGTGCGCCCACACCAGCAGGGACACCAGCACGATGCCCAGCAGCGAGTACACCATCACCCGGTAACCGAACAGCGGCTTGCGGGCCATGGTCGAGGCGATCTCGGCGGCGATGCCCAGGTAGGGCAGCAGCATCACGTACACGGCGGGGTGCGAGTAGAACCAGAAAAACTGGGTGAACAGGATGGGCGTGCCGCCGATGCCGGGGTTGAACATCGAGAGGCCCAGCTTGAGTTCCAGGTAGGTCACGAGCGCCGCCGCCGTCAGGCCGCCGAGGCTGACCAGCTGCAGCAGGCTGGTCGCGAAGATGCTCCAGCAGAAGATCGGCATCTTCCACAGGCTCATGCCCGGTGCCCGCAGGTTCACGACCGTCGCGGCGAAGTTCGCGCTGCCCAGCAGCGACCCGATCCCGTTGAGAATCACGGCGACCATGAACACGGTCACGCCCGTCTGGTTGCCGTCCACCGAGAGCGGGTAGTAGAAGGTCCAGCCCACGCCCGGCAGCCCGCCCTGGAACAGGCCCGTCAGGATCAGGACCAGGCTGGCGATAAAGGACCACACCGCGAAGGTGTTCACGCGCGGCAGCGCCACGTCGCGCACCCCGAGTTGCAGCGGCAGGAAGAAGTTTCCGAAGCCGAACAGGCCAATCGGAATCAGGAAGAAAAAGAGCATGATCGCGGCGTGCCCGGTCAGGACCTCGTTGTAGGTGTTCCCCACGAGAAAGCCCTGGTCCGGCAACGCGAGTTGCAGCCGCAGCGCGACCGCCATCAGCCCCGCGATCCCAAAGGCGACAAGCGAAACGATGATGTACAGCAGCCCGATCTTCTTGTGATCGGTGGTCATCATGTAGTCCTTGATGACCTCCCAGGCGCCCCGCCGGGCGGAGGTTACCTGGGGCTGCGGCGCGTGCTGAACCGTCACTGGGAGCCTCCTTGGGCAGAGTCGGGCGTGCCGCCGATCACGGGCGTGCCGCGCCAGTAGTCGGCTTCCTCAGGCAGGCGCAGGCTGCGCAGGTACGCGGCGATGTCCGAGAGTTCGGCCTCGGTGAGCACGCCGCCCTTTTGCACCTTGCCGTTGACCTGGTAGGTCGCGCCGTTGTAGGGGGGCATCAGGCTGCCGGGCTTGACGCCGGGGCTGTTGGCCAGCCAGGGAAGCAGCATCTCCTCGGCCCGCTCGCCTTCCCACATCCCGGCGCCCAGCGTGCGGCGGGTGCCGAAAAAGCTCAGGTCGGGACCGGCCGCCCCGTTGGCGGGCGTGCCCTGCACCCGGTGGCAGGCGGCGCAGGCGAGCGCCCCGGTCGAGGGCTTGCCCTGCATGAAGAGGGTGTAGCCGCGCTCCTCGGCGCTGCCGGGAGCGGGGGTAGGGGCGCGGTACGCCGCCGCCGCCTGGAGGAAGGCGTTGTAGCGCTCGGGCTCCAGCGCGATCACCTTGAAACGCATGTTGGCGTGACTGGCCCCGCACAGCATCGAGCAGTTGCCCTGGTAGGCGCCGGGGCGGTCGGTGTCGATCTGCCAGGTTTTCTCGGTGCCGGGGGTCGCGTTGCGCTGCCCGCCGAGGTTGGGCGCCCAGAAGGCGTGCATCACGTCCCCGGCGGTGATGGTGACGGCCACCGGGTTACGGGTGGGCATCACCATCTCGTTGCCGTTGGTGACCACGCCGCCCGCCGCCGCCGTGGCGGTGGGGTAGCTGAAGTTCCACCAGAACTGCCGCGCGAGCGCCGTGACGGTCGTGGCGTTTTCCGGCGTGGGGTTCAGCCGCGCCATGGAGCGCACGGTCAGCACGCTCAGCACGATCACGATCAGCACCGGGACGGCCACGAGCACCACTTCCAGGCGGTTGTTGCCGTGGAACTGCTCGGGCGCGGCCGCATTGTTTTCCTCGCGGAAGCGCCGCACCGTGGAAAACAGGGCGTAGGACACGCCGATGAAGATGATGATCGAGAAGGCGATGGCCCACACGCTCATCCAGAAGATCTCGCGGTTGAAGGCCGACGACATGTCGGCGAAGGTCACGAGCTGGTTCGACCCACAGCCCGTCAGCAGCGCGGCCCCCGCTGCGAGGAGGGCTGCCCGCGTGGCCAGCCTCCGGCCTCCCCCTGGGCCGCGCACGCGGCCACTCTGGTTGGTGTTCAATGTCACTCCTTTCCTCTTTCCTCGCGCCCCAGTGTAGTCGCTTCCACTGGAACCTTGCACCTTCCAAAACCGCCCGCCCCGCGCAGCTCGCGGCAGGGTCGACCGAGCGGTCAGGGATGCCCCCCATGAGAGCAGGCTGGGGGGTAGGCAAGTGTCCTTTGAACTTGGGATGGGTGGGGACCGCCGGGGTGCTCCTCGGCCCACAGAGGTATCGGGCGGGGGCAACAAAATCGGCGCTGTCCCTGCTCGGTCACGGAGTGGGGGGCCACCCCATCCGCCGCCCCAACGAGCGGGCCGTGCGTCGCCAGGGGGCGGGGACGCACGGCCCCCCTGCGCGGCTTCAGGCCAGCAGCACGCGGTCGACGGCCCCGGCCAGAAACAGCAGGGCGAGGTAGAGCATGGAATACAGGTACAGCGGCAGGGTCACCGGGCGCTCGATCTTGCCCCCCGCCATCACGTGTCCGCGCAGCCGCCACGAGAGCACCAGCAGCCACCCGCCCAGCCCCAGCGCCGCCACGAAGTACAGCCCCCCGACCGCCTGGAAAAAGACGGGCATGACGGACAGGACCACCGTGTAGATCGCGTACAGCCAGATCTGCGCGGCCGTCAGTCGGTCGCCGTGCACAACCGGCAGCATGGGAATGCCGACCTCGCGGTACTCGTCTTTGATCATCAGCGCGAGCGCCCAGAAGTGCACCGGGGTCCAGAAGAACACGATGGCGAAGAGAAACCACGCGAAGAGCGGCAACTCGCCCGTCACGGCGGCCCAGCCCACCAGCGGCGGAAAGCACCCGGCCGCGCCCCCCAGCACGATGTTGTGCCAGGTCGTGCGCTTGAGCCACAGGGTGTAGACCACCACGTAGGTGAAAAAGCCCGCCAGGCTCATCCACGCACTCAATGGGGTGGCCCACACCCACAGGGCCACGAAGGACAGCACCTGCAAGGCGGTGCCGAAGATCGCCGCCTCGCGGGTGCCGATCAAGCCGCTGGAGGTGGGCCGCGCGGACGTGCGCTTCATGCGCAGGTCGATGTCGCGGTCGATGATCATGTTGAACACACCCGCCGACCCCGCCGAGGCGTACCCGGCGAGGCTGACGACGACCAGCAGCCACAGCCCCGGCCAGCCCTCGGCGGCCATCACCATCGCGGTGAGGGTGGTCCACAGCAGCAGGCTGATGACCTTGGGCTTGGTCAGGGCGAGGTAATCGCGCCAGGTGGGGCGGGGAGCGGCCGCAGCCGTGCCCGCCGGGGCAGGCGAGGCGGCGAGGTGGGTGTCCGTCATGCCGTCACCTCGGGGGCGCCCGCGCGGGCCGGGGTCGGCACCCGGCGCAGGGTGGTCAGGGCTTCGTACCCCAGCAAGACGGTCACGAGCCACATGATGCACGCCAGCAGCAGGTGCGTGAGCTGCATCCAGTCGGGCGCCTTGAGGGCCACGTTCAGGAAGCCCACCGCCATCTGCGCGGCGATCACCCCGAACAGGGCGACGCCCCAGCGGGTGACGGCCGGGGAAGGCCGCCAGCGCCGCAGCGCTCCCACCATCCACACCAGATACGCGCTGGTAAGCACCGCCAGCAGGGGGTGAACCACCCGCAGGTTCTCGATCAGGCTGGCCGTCGCCCCGAAGTCCCGTCGCACCGTGTCCAGCGGCGTGCCCGGCGCGGGCGTGAACAGCAGGTCGCCCAAAGCCGTCACCGCGCCCGCCATGCCCAGCACCAGCGTGAGGCCCAGGCCCACGGCGAGTGCGCCCAGCGCCTTGCCCTGCCCGCGCAGCCGCAGCGCCGGGCGGCCCGAGGCCCACAGCGCCGTGAGCAGCAGGGCGCCCAGCAGCAGGAAGGTGTTGGCGAGGTGGATGCCCTGCACCAGCCCCCGCGCGGGGTCGGTCGAGTCGGCGGTCAGGCCAAGCAGCACCTGCACGCCGCCCACCAGCCCCTCCAGCAGAATCAGCCCGAAGCTCAGCACCGCGCCCAGCCGGACGGGGTGGCCCTTCGGCGCGGCGCGGAAGGCCAGCGCGATCAGCGCCAGGGCGATCAGCCCGCTTGCCCCGCTCGTCAGGCGGTGGCTGAATTCGATCAGGGTGTGGACCGTGGGGCTTGGCGGCACCACCACCCCGTTGCACAGCGGCCAGTGGTCGCCGCACCCGGCGCCCGCCCCCGTGATTCGGACGACCGCTCCCCAGAGAATCACCAGCACGTTGTAGGCCAGGGCCGCCCACGCCAGCCGGGGGAGCCACGCGCCCGCACCCCGGCGGGGAACCGTCAGCGTTCCGCTCATCTTCCTCCTCACCGTCCCTTCCGCGCCTCGGCCCGGTTCTGCACCGGCGGGCGCGGTCAACCCGGCTATTCTACTGGCCCCGCCCGCCTGAGAATTGTCCCCCCACGCCCGCCCCCACTCCCCCGAGGTGCCCGCCCATGTTCCGGTCCGAAGTCAATGCCGCCCAGCGCCAGGCCGTCGCCCTGCTGCATGACCTGCGCTTCGCTCCGCCGCCCTGGGCTACCTGGTCGCCGGAGGAGTGGGCCGCTCAACCGGAGGTCGCCGCCTACTGCCGCGCCCGGCAGATGGGCTGGGACGTGACCGACTTCGGCTCAGGCGACTTTGCCCGCCGGGGCCTGCTGCTGATCTGCACCCGCAACGGCCGCCCTGGGGTGCCCGGCGACGTGCCCTACGCCGAGAAAGTGCTGCTGGTGGGCGAGGGGCAGGAGACGCCGCTGCACACCCACCACCACAAAACCGAGGACATCATTCACCGGGGGGGCGGGGTGCTCGTGATGGAACTGGCCCTGGTGACCTCGCAGGGCGAGGTCCGCGACGTGCCCGTGCCCGTCTTGACCGATGGCCGGGTGCGCCACGTTCCGCCGCTGGCGCCGCTCGCCCTGCACCCCGGCGAGAGCATCACGCTGCGGCCGGGCACCTACCACCGCTTCTACGCGCGGCCCGGCGGCGGTCCGGTCCTGGCTGGAGAGGTCAGCGCGGTGAACGACGACCTGCACGACAACGTGTTTCTGGAGGCGGTGGGCCGCTTTCCCCCAGTGGAGCCCGATGAAGCGCCGCTCTACCCGCTGTGGAGCGAGGTGGGGGAGGTCCCCTGACCGCCCGGACACCCGCCCCGGCCCCCGGACCCTAGACTGCCCGGCGTGGCACCGATCATCAACCAGTGGGCCGTTATCACCATCGTCCTGAGCGGCATCGCGCTCGTGGTCGGTGTCGTCTTTATCCGCCGGGGCAACCGCGAGGCGCACATGCGGGCGATGCTCACCGCGAGTGCCCTCGCCACCGTCTTTCTGGTGCTGTACCTCACCCGGCTCGCGCTGGGCTACGAGAAGGCCTACGCCGGGCCGGACGCGTGGCGGGGGGCCTACTTCGCCCTCCTGATCAGCCACATCATCCTGGCCGCCGCCAACCTGCCCCTGGCGCTCGGCGCCCTGTACAACGCCTGGAAGGGCCTGCAGGCCGCCGGGAACCTCGGCAACATCGATGTGCCCGCCGCGCGGCCCTACTTTGGCCGCCACCGCGCCTGGGTGCGCTGGACGGTCCCGGTGTGGCTGTACGTGGCGGTCACGGGCTGGATCATCTACCTCGTGCTGGGGAGATACGGCGAGGTGATCACGGGGTAAGGGGGCGGCCAGCCACCAGCTTCCAGCGGCCCGCACCAACGGTCCCTGGCTGGCGGCGGGTTGCTGGGAGCTGGTAGCTTCTTCCCCATGAAACGCTCCGTCCCCGACCTGATCCAGGCTGCCGACCCGCTGGTGATGGTGACGGCCTACGACTATCCGGGCGCCCGGCACGCCGAGGCCGCCGGGGTGGACCTGATCTTGGTGGGCGACAGCCTGGGCAACGTGGTGCTGGGCTACGACTCGACCGCCCCCGTGACCCTGGCCGACATGATTCACCACGGGCGGGCGGTGCGGCGGGGCGCTCCGGAGACGTTCGTGGTGGTGGACCTGCCCTTCGGCACCTACCAGACGGGCGCGGGCGACGCGATGCGCTCGGCGGTGCAGGTCATCCAGCAGACCGGGGCCGACGCCGTGAAGATGGAGGGGGCGACCCCGGAGATTCTGGAGGCCGTGACGGTGCTGACCCGCAACGGCATCCCGGTGATGGGCCACGTCGGCCTGATGCCCCAGACCGCGACGGCCCAGGGCGGCCTGAAGGTGCAGGGCCGCGACGAGGAGGGGGCGCGGCGCACCCTGGACGGGGCGCTGGCCTTGCAGGAGGCCGGGGCCTTCAGCGTGGTGCTGGAGGCGATTCCCGCCCGGCTGGCGCGGCTGATTACCGAGCGGCTCGCGGTGCCCACCATCGGGATCGGGGCCGGGGTCCACTGCCGGGGACAGGTGCTCGTGTACCACGACCTGCTGGGATTGTACGAGGGCGACGAGAAGAAGCTCGCCAAGCGCTACGCCGAACTGGGCCGCACCTCCCGCGAGGCGTTGGAAGCCTACGCCCGCGAGGTCCGCGCCCGCGAGTTCCCCGGCAAGGAGCACAGTTTCGTGATGAAGGACGAGGTGCTGGGCAAGCTGTACTAGCGGTAGGGGCGGGGCGTCCCCCACCCATCTGGTGAATGGCCCCACCTGCGCTGACCCAGGCGTGACGGACGTGTTATGACAGGAGGACCATGCCTCCTCGTCCCGTGGGACCGGCCGACCTGCCCGAGCGAATCGCGCGGGTCTACTTCCGGTTTCTGGTGCCGCTGGTGGGGGCGGCGGTGCTGTGGATCATCTCGGCGCTGACGGGCAGCGTTCACCCGCTCGTGGCGCTGTTTTCGGGAACGCTGGCCCTGTTCGCGCTGCTGCATCTGCTGCGCCCAGGCTGGGGCGAGGCGGTGCGGCTGGGGTTCGCGGTCAGCGTGCTGGTCTTTGTGGCGGTGCTGGCCCTGGAGCCGCAACAGTTGCACGTCCGGGCCGCGTACCACGAGCTGATCGTGCACCTGCTGCTGCTGCTGATTCCGCTCAACGTGCTGATCTGGCACCTGCTCTTCAGCGACCGGCCCCGGCGGGCGCAGGTGCTGGCGCTGGCCCTGACCGGCACTGGTGCCCTCGCGGCGACCCGCTGGGAGAACGTGGCGAGCACCCACCTCACGACCTCGGCGCTGCTGCTGGCGGTCAGTCTGTTCACGCACTTTTTCGCGGGAGCGGTCGTGGACCTGCAACGCCGCATGCGCGAGGAAGAGCGCCGCGCCCGCCAGGACCCGCTGACTGGGCTGGGCAACCGCCTGGCCTTTGCGGAACTCTGTGCCCAATCCCTGACCCCCGGGGTGCTCGCCGTGCTGGACATCGACCATTTCAAGGCCGTCAACGACCGCTGGGGCCACGAGGCCGGGGACCGGGTGCTCCGGGAGGTGGCCGCCGTCCTGCGCGAGGTGCTGGGAGTCGGGGTGCCCCTCTTCCGCTGGGGCGGTGAGGAATTCGTGGTGTGCCTGCCGGGCCGCTCGGTCCACGGGGCCGCGCGGCTGCTCGAAGGCGTGCGGGCCGGGATCGCCGGGCATACCTTCGGCGAGGGCCAGCAGGTCACCCTCAGCGTGGGCCTGTGCGCCTACACCCCGGAGCAGGGCCTCGCGCACGCCTTTTCCCAGGCCGACGCCGCCCTGCGCCAGGCCAAAGACGGCGGGCGTGACCGGCTGGTGGCGGCTCCGGCGGCCTGACGGCGGTCAGCGGCCAGTTTCCAGCGGAAGAAGAAGAGCCTCAGCGTGTGCTGGGGCTCTTCGGGGGCGAGAAGCGGACGGCTCAGTTCCAGCGGCCGCCGCGCTCCCGGCGCACTTCCGGCTCGGGGGCGGCGTAGGTTTCCTCGGCCCGCGAGAGCTTCTTGCGGCCGTACAGCCCCTCCAGCACGAATTCGGCCGCCGAGGCCCGCACCGAGTCGTCGGGACTGTTCGCCACGTGGGCGGCGAGGTCGGTCAGGCCGGGCACGTCCCTCGCCGCTTTCAGGGCGCCCGCCGCGTCCCCGCCCTGCGGGAAGCGGAAGACGTTGCCCGCCTCGAACCACTTCTCCAGCTCGCGCGTGTCCGCGCTGCCGTAATGCCGGGCGAAGACGGCCCCCGCCGCCTTGCGAATCACGTCGCGGGCGACCTGATCGGCCCCCTTGAGTTCGCCCTCGTATTCCAGCTCCAGCTTACCGGTGATCGCGGGCAGGCCCGCGTACACGTCACTCACACGCACGACCGGGGTGTCGCCCGACACCAGCGCCCGGCGCTCGGCGTTGGCCGCCGCGAGTTCCATCAGGCTGATGGGCAATCGCTGCGACACGCCGCTGAGCTTGTCCACCCGGCCGTCCTCGCGGGCCTGGAAGGCGATCTCCTCGATCAGCTCGGCAATGAAGGGCGGCACCGTCACGCCCTCGGCCCGGACTGCCTCCTGCTCGGTGATGTCCATGCCCAGCCGCACGTCGCTGGGGTAGTGGGTGCGGATCTCCGAGCCGATGCGGTCCTTGAGCGGCGTGACGATCTTGCCGCGGGCGGTGTAGTCCTCGGGGTTGGCGGAAAAGACCAGCATCACGTCGAGTTCCAGCCGGATGGGGTAGCCCTTGATCTGGACATCGCCCTCCTGAAGGATGTTGAACAGGGCCACCTGCACCTTGGGCGCGAGGTCGGCCAGTTCGTTCACTGCGAAGATGCCCCGGTTGGCGCGGGGCAGCAGCCCGAAGTGCATGGAGCGGGTGTCGCCTAGGCTTGTGCCCAGCCGGGCCGCCTTGATGGGGTCCACGTCCCCGATCAGGTCGGCGACCGTCACGTCGGGGGTGGCGAGCTTTTCCACGTAGCGGGCGTCACGTGGCAGCCAGCGGATAGGAAGGTCATGCCCGTGCGCTTCGAGCAGGTGCCGCCCCTCCGCCCCGATGGGGTTGATGGGATCGTCGGGCATGTCCACCCCGTCAATCACGGGCACATGGTCGTCGAGCAGACCGGTGATCGCCCGCAGGATGCGGCTCTTGGCCTGCCCGCGCAGCCCCAGCAGGATGAAGTTCTGCCGCGCCAGCAGCGCGTTCACGAGTTGCGGAATGACGGTGTCGTCGTAGCCCACCACGCCGGGGAACAGCTCCTCGCCGCTTCTGAGCTTGCGGGTCAGATTCTCGCGGACCTCGTCCTGCACGGTCCGCACGTGGGAGTCGAAGGGCGTGCGCCCCGCGTACTCCGGCGTCTGCAACAGCTCACCCAGCGTCCGAGGTCTAGTCTCCATAGCTAGCGCGGAAGCTAGCACGCGCCCACACGCGGGAATGTGCGGCTTACGGGGGTCACGAGGTCGCGCTGGTGGAGGCCGCCGCGCTCGCCTGATCGTCCTCCAGCACCTTGTAGGCGCAGGTGGCCGCCAGCGCCGCGAGCAGGGGCGGCAGGCCTTCTGGCAGCGCGAGGGCCACGTCCTTGCCCTCCACCGCGCCGCCGATGCGCCCGTGCAGGCGGTTCCCGCCGCAGTGCAGGCTCACGTCCTTGCCCATGACGCGCCCCGAGAAGCGGCCCTCGATGCGGTCGCCCCGCCGGGTCAGCGCCACGTCGTCTCCCTCCACCCGGCCGCCGAGGCGCACGGCCACGCGGTCGGGGGTCACGTCGCCGTCCACGTCGAAGCCCGCGAAGGTGCCGCCCACGCGCCCGTCCACGTCGCCGCCGCGCAGCCCCAGGTCGAGGTCCTTGCCCTGGATTCTCCCGCCGATGCGCCCGCGCAGCCGCGTGCCGTCCCACTCGGCGTGCAGGTCGTAGCCCACCGTGAGGCCGCCGATTCGTCCTTGGAGGTCGTTCATCGTGACCGGGTACGTGGCGCGGGCACGGAGGGTTGCGGTTCATCCTGTCTCATGCCCCCGCGCCCCGCCACGCCCACCGACGCCCCCACCCTCGCCCTCCACCGTTATCCCGACGAGGCGGATGCCGGGGAGCGGGCCGCCTATGCCGCCTGGGTGGCCGGGGCGTTGGAACGCGGCCTGTACCTGGGCTTTCTGGCCGAGCACGGGGGCCAAGTGGTGGCTGGAGCGGGCTTGACCCTGCTGGAGTGGGGGCCGACGCGCGGCGACCCGCAGCCCTGGCGGGGCCGGATCGTGAACGTCTGGACCCACCCCGACTTCCGGCGGCGCGGCCTCGCCCGCGAGCTGGTGACCCGCTGTGTGGAGGCCGCCCGAGAACGCGGCGTGACCCGCCTCAGCCTGGGCACCACCGAGTCGGGCCGGGCGCTGTACGGGGCGCTGGGCTTCCGGACCAGCGGCACGGAGATGGTGCGCCGGGGATGAAATCGCCCCCACCGTCTTCCCAGAGAACCGGGCGGGAGGCCAGGGTACGGTGAGCCATGAAACGAACGCTGCTCGCGGCCCTGACCCTGGTGCCCCTGCTCCCGCTGCTCACCCTGCCGACCGCGCAGGCCCAGTCCGGCGACCTGATCTGCTCCGGCACCCTGAACGGCCGCACCCTGAACCGGGACGTGAAGGTCCGGAACGGGGCCACCTGCACCCTGGTGGGCACCCGCCTGACCGGGGACAGCGACATCGAGGTCGAGCGCGGCGGCACCCTGATCGTCCGCAACAGCACCGTGAACGGTGACATTCAGGGAGACGACGGCTTCCGTGCCGTGAGCGTGACGGGCAGCGTCATCAACGGCGACATCGAGCTGGAGCGGGGCGGCAACGTCCTGATCGAGAATGTCCGCGTCAACGGGGACATCAGCCTGGAGGGCAACACCGGCACCCTGCGCCTGACCCGCGTGACCGTGGGTGGCGACCTGGAGTGCGAGGACAACCGCACCGCCCCCACGGGCGGCAGCAACCGCGTGAACGGCGACCGCGAAGGGCAGTGCCGCACCCTGTAGGGGCTGAAGGTCGAGGAAGGTGGAGTGGGGGCGGCTTCCCGCGTGGGAACCGCCCTTGACTGCGTCCGGGGTGCGGCCCCGCGCTATTCTCGCCCGCATGTACCGCGCCGTCATCGGGCTGGAAGTTCACCTGCAATTGCGGACCCGCTCGAAACTGTTCAGCGCCTGCCCGGCCGACTACCACGGCGCGGACCCCAACACCTTCGCGGACCCCCTGACCCTGGGGCTGCCCGGCACCCTTCCCACCCTCAACCGGGAAGCGGTCGATCTCGCGCTGATGTTCGGCCTCGCGCTGAACTGCGAGGTCTCGGGCTTCACCCAGTTTCACCGCAAGAACTACTTCTACCCCGACTCGCCCAAGAACTTCCAGCTCTCGCAGTACGACCGCCCCGTGGCGCGGAACGGGTATCTGGATGTGCCGCTGGGAAATGGAGCAGGCGAGCGCGTCCGCATCAAACGCGCCCACCTCGAAGACGACGCGGGCAAGCTGCTGCACCCCGCCTACGCGCCCTACAGCCTGCTCGACCTCAACCGCGCCGGGTCGCCCCTGATCGAGATGGTCACCGAGGCCGACCTCACGGGACCCGAGCAGGCCCGCGCCTTTCTGGAAAGCGTGCAGGCCATCGCGCAGGCCCTCGGCGTCAGTGACGCCACCCCCGAGGAGGGCAAGATGCGCTGCGACGTGAACCTCAGCGTTCACAAACCCGGCGAGCCCTGGGGCACCAAGGTGGAGGTCAAGAACCTCAATTCCTTCCGCAGCGTTGAGCGGGCCATCGCTTACGAAACGGCGAGGCAGACGCGGGTGCTGTCTGCGGGCGGCGCCATCACGCAAGACACCCTGGGCTGGGACGAGGGTGGCGGCAAGACCTTCGTGATGCGGACCAAGGAGGGCGAGGCCGACTACCGCTATTTCCCCGAGCCGGACCTCCCGCCCCTGGACATCACCCCGGAGTGGGTCGCGCGGGTGCGGGCGCGGATGCCCGAGTTGCCCGCCGCCAAGCGGGAGCGCTACCTCACGGCGGGGGTGCGGGGGGCCGACGCGCAGACGCTGAGCCATGACGTGGCCCTCTCGCGCTTCTACGACGAGGCGCTTGTGGGAGGGGCCGACCCACAGAAGCTTGCCAACTGGCTGCTGAGCGATGTGGCGGGGCTGCTGGCGGCGCGGGAAGTGGCGCTCGCGGATTCGGCCCTCCAGCCCGCACACCTCGCCGCGCTGGTGCGCCTGATCGACGAGGGCACCATCAGCGGCCGTGCGGCCAAGGACCTCCTGCCCGACGTGCTGCACGGCCACGATCCGGGGCGGCTGGTAGAGGAGCGCGGCCTGGGCGTGGTGACCGATACCGGGGCCATCGACGCCGCCATCGACGCCGCCATGCAGGCCGACCCTGCCACCGTGGAGAAGGTCCGCGCCGGAAATGCCAAGGCGATGAATGCCCTCTTCGGCCCGGTCATGCGGGCCACTGGGGGCCAGGCCCAGCCGGAAGTGGTCCGCGAGCGGCTGCGGGCGAAGCTGGGGCTGTGAGGGGGAGCAGCGCTCACGGTCGAGGGGTCCAGATGTCGAGAGGTCGGGGAACTCCCGGTGGCCCCCTTGCTCGACCTCTCGACTCCTCGACCCCCCGACCCCCCACAGGTGCCCCGTGACCCGCTGGCGCACCCCCGCCCTCGCGGCCCTGTGGGCACAGGTCGCCGGACTGGTCGCCCTCGCCGCCTATCTGCTGTGGCGGGAGGGGTTCGGGGGAATGAGCTGGCTGAACGGCGCGGAAGCCCTGCTCGCCGCGCTGGTGCTGGGGCTGTGGACGGCAGTGCTGGGGCGCTTCACGGCGGGGCGGGGCATGCCGCCGGAGGACGGCACCTTGCGGGCGCTGCGGGGCCTGTTTCCCTGGCTCACGTCGCTGCGGCTGGCGCTGTGGTTCCTGACGCTGGTGTCGGTGCTGGGGGGAGCGGCGCCGCAGGCCAACCCGGTCGCCCTGACCGCCCTGCTGACCGTGTGGCCTGCCGCCGTGCTCGCGGGCAACGCGGTCTACGGCACCCTGGCCCGCCTCGCGCCCGAACCCGCCGACCTGGTGCGGCGGGCGCGGCTGGCCGACTGGCTCAACGTGGCGGCGGCGCTCAGCCTGGCGATGGCGGTCTTCAACGTGGTGCCCATCCGGGGCTTCAGCAGCGTGCCCGGCACGGCGGACCTGTGGGTCTACGGCCTGAGCGGGGCGCTGGACGTGGCCGCGACCCTGCTGGCGCGGCAGGCGGTGCTCACGGCCCCCTTTCCACGGGGGTAGGGGGCACTGGGGGGAAGGCGCGGCGGCCCCGGAACGGTATGCTGCGAGGCACGCATGAGCCAACCCCTCTCTTCCCCGCTCCGCCCGCTGGTGTCGCTGGGCGACCTCGCCTGGGACGTGCTGGCCAAGCCGGACACGATGCTGCTGCCGGGCGGCGACACGACCGGGCGCCTGGAACTCTCCGGCGGCGGCTCGGCCGCGAATCTGGCGGTGTGGGCACGCCGGGCCGGATACCCCGCCACCTTCGTGGGCAAGGTGGGCCGCGACCGCTTCGGGGACCTCGCCACCTATGAACTGCGTTCGGAAGGCGTGGGCGCCGAGGTCATCCTGTCGGACGAGCATCCCACCGGGGTGATCCTCGCCCTGATCGACCGTCACGGCCAGCGGGCCATGCTGACCGGGCAGGCCGCCGACTGGGAGCTGCGCCCCGACGAACTGCCGGGGGAGACCCTGCGCGGAGCGCGGCACCTGCACCTCACCGCCTGGAGCCTGTTCCGTGATCCGCCCCGCGCCGCCGCCCTGGCCGCCGCCACCCTCGCCCGCGAGGGGGGGGCCACCCTCAGCCTCGACCCTGGGAGCTTTCAGATGATTCAGCAACTCGGCCGCGAGACCTTTCTCGGGATCGTCGACGCGGTCCCCTTCGACGTGATTTTCCCCAACGCCGACGAGGCCCGCGCCCTGACCGGCGAGGCCGAACCCGGCCCGGCCCTGGCCTGCCTGCGGGAGCGCTACCCCGATGCCCTGGTGGTCCTGAAGATGGACGACGAGGGCGCCCTGCTGGAAGGGCCGGAGCAGCCCCGCGTGCATATCCCCGCCACGGCCGACCGCCCGGTGGACGCGACCGGGGCCGGAGACGCCTTCGGGGGCGCCTTCCTGGCGGGCTGGCTCGCCCACGGCGACGCCCCCCGCGCCGCCCGCCTCGCCGTAGAGGTCGGCGGCTGGGTCGTCTCGCGCTTCGGTGCCCGGCCCCCCGCCGACGCGGAGCTGGGGCGGCGGCTGGCCGCGCACGGCGTGACCCCGTTCGGTGCGGATGGGGTGCCCGCATGACCCGGCTTCAGGGGGGCGGCATGGCCCTGTGGGTCAAGATTCTGCTGGGCCTGGTGATTCTGCTGCTGCTGGCCGCTGCCGGGGTTTTCGTGTACCTGCGCGGCCTGACCCAGCCCGCCGGGGGCGGTCCCTACACCCTGGAGGTCGAGCCCGGCGACACCCTGCCCGCCGTGGCCCGCGAGTTGCAGGAGAGGGGCATCGTGAAAAACGCCGACGCCCTCAGATTCGTGATGCGGCGAAACGGCACGGCGAGCAGCCTCAAGGAGGGCCTCTACGACCTGAAGGGCGACATGACCGTCTATCAGGTCGCCGAAAAACTCGCCGGACCCGCCCGCATCCCCACCGTCAACGTGACGGTGCCCGAGGGCTGGCGCCTGCGCGACATTCCGCCCGTCTTCGAGAAGGCAGGCTTTGACCGGGCAGGCATCGAGGCGGCCCTCAACGACGCGTCCCTCAGCCAGTACGCGCGGGGCGAGCAGGAGAACCTCGAAGGCTTCATCTTCCCGGCGACCTACGAGTTCCGGGTGGGGGAGACGCCTGCGGACGCGGTGAAAGAGATGGTCGAGCGCATGGAGCAGGAATTCACCCCGGAGAACGTGGCGAAGGCGAAGGCGCTGGGCCTGTCGGTACGCGACTGGGTGATTCTGGGCAGCATGGTGCAGGCGGAGGCCGCCAACAACGCGGAGATGCCGGTCATCGCGGGGGTCTTTCTCAACCGTCTGCGCGACGGCATCGCGCTGGGCAGCGACCCCACCGTCGCTTACGGGCTGGGCAAGGACCTTCCCGAACTCGACCGCTCGGCGGGAGATTTCGAGAAGGACACGCCCTACTCGACCTACACCCGCCAGGGCCTGCCCGCTGGCCCCATCAACAACCCCGGCCAGCCCGCCCTGCTGAGCGTCCTGAACGCCGAGCGCAAGCTGTCCGACGGCCGTGACGCCCTCTACTTTCTGCATGCGCCGGACGGCAAGATCTACGTCAACCACACCTACGCCGAGCACCTGCGCGAC
Source organism: Deinococcus sp. HSC-46F16 (assembly GCF_024171495.1). NCBI lineage: Bacteria > Thermotogati > Deinococcota > Deinococci > Deinococcales > Deinococcaceae > Deinococcus > Deinococcus sp. HSC-46F16. Next base: position 326,404 of record NZ_JALJZW010000004.1, on the reverse strand, counting down.
AACGCGACCTACCGCTGAGGCTGGAGGGATGCCGTGCCCGACCGTGACTTCCTGAGGCGTCGAAACGCGCTGTGGGCGCGGCTGCGGGCGCTGCCCCCCGGTTCGCCCGAGTTCGAGGCGGCCCTGCATGACCTCGCCGGGTACGTGGGCTGGACGCGCCCTCAGGTGCTCGCCGGACTGGGACTGACCGAGGCGGAGGTGCCCCCGCCGGAGCGCAGTCCATGAGCGCCGAGGTCGTCCCGCTCGACCTGCCCCGGATGTTCCTGGGTGACTTCCCGCCGCTCTTTTTCGCGGAGATCGCCCTGCGGACGGTCGTGATTTTCGGCTGGCTGCTGCTGCTGCTGCGGCTGATGGGCAAGCGGGGGCTGGCGCAGCTCAGTCCGCTGGAACTCGCCATCGTGATCGGGCTGGGCTCGGCGGCGGGCGACCCGATGTTCTACCCGGAGGTGCCGCTCGCCCACGCGATGCTGGTGCTGGCGCTGGTGGTGGGGATGCAGCGCCTGCTCGCCTACCTCGTCATCAAGAACGAGACGGTCGAGACCTTTATTGAGGGCGTCCCCGTCGAACTCGTCCGCGACGGGATAATGTCGAACCCCGCGCTCGACCGCTCCAACCTCAGCCGGGAAGACCTCTTCGAGCGCCTGCGGGTCGCCGGGGTGCGGCAACTCGGGGAGGTGCAGCGGGTCTACTTCGAGCAGGACGGCAACCTCAGCGTGTTTCTGCATCAGGGGGACGCGCCGCCGGGCTTGCCCATCGTGCCCCCCTGGGACCTGGAAGCGCCCGTCCCGGTTAGGGAGGGCGGCCAGGGCCAGCTCGCCTGCACCTCCTGCGGCGCGGTCAGCCTGGTGGACGGCCCCGTTCCCCCCTGTCCCCACTGCGGGCACGAGGACTGGACCCACGCGACCACAGACCCGCTGGGGGGGGCGCACGGCTCTGCCCGTGACGACTCCGGCGGCGATGGGGGGGATCACCGTCTGGGCCTCGGCGGTCCGCTGGGGGGCGGTCCCGGCACGACGCCGGGCTAGCGGTTTATACGGTTGCCGGAAAAGGAGTTGTCGAACCGGCGCCTTTCCGGTTCGACAACTCCTTTCCCGGCAACCGTTTTGTTCCTGCTCGCTCTGCTCCGCAGCTTTACAAGTCCGCTCGGGTTGAACAGTTTGTGTAACTGTTCAACCGGAATCCGTATTAGCCCTCGGTCGATGACCCCGGCCGGGTGGTCCACTCGGGCTCGGGTTCGATCTGCTCGGCGGGTGCCTTGCCGGGTTCCAGTCCGCTCGACCGCGCCGTTTGCAGCGGCGTCACGGCCATGCCCTCGGCGCACTCGATCTGGCAGGAGAGCCGCGCCTGCCCCAGCAGTCCCTTTTCCACGAGCTTGTCGTGCTCGGCCACCGTCATCAGGTCGGGTTCGCCCTCAGAGAAGCTCACCCGGCAGGTCGTGCAGCGGGCCACGCCCCCGCAGCGGTGCAGGATGTCCACCCCGCCGCGTTCCAGCGCCAGCACCAGCCGCTCGCCCGCCCGCGCCGTGACCTCGCCGTAGCCCTCCACCCTGATCTGCACTGTCTCCGTCGTCATGGCCGAGGATGGCACGAAAAGAGACTCAGGTCACTGGCCCGACAGGAACTCCAGCAGCAGGTTGTTCACCCGCAGCGGCTCGTCGCGCATGACCCAGTGGCTCGCGCGGGGAAAGCGCACCACCCGCACGCCGGGAACCCACTCCTCCAGCCCGTCGGCGAGTTCGGGCCGCAGCGCCACGTCCCGCTCGCCCCACAGCACCAGGGTGGGCACCCGGATGGGAGGAACCGCGCCGCCGCCCCGCCCCAGGCCGCCCAGCCGCACCATCGCCCGGTAGTAGTTGACCATCGCGGTCGCCGCACCGGGCCGCGCCCACGCTTCCTCATAGCGCCGCCGCTCCTCGGGCAGGTAGGCCGCCGGGTTGGTCCCCTGCAGCGCCCACCGCCCGAAGCGCGGCAGCATCCGCTCGGGCAGCCACGGCAACTGGAAGAACAGCACGTACCACGACCGCATCCACTGCGCGGGGTGCCCCAGCGCCCGGCGGTAGGCGGCGGGGTGCGGCGCGTTGAGAATCACCAGCCGCTCGATGACCTCCGGCTGCCGCAGCGCCAGCGCCCACGCGATGATGCCGCCCCAGTCGTGCCCGACGACGTGTGCCCGCTCATACCCCAGGGCACGGATCAGGCCCGCCACGTCCTCCTGGAGCGTGCCCACCCGGTAAGCCCGCACGCCGGACGGCTTCTCGCTGAGGTTGTACCCCCGCAGGTCCGGCACGATCACCCGGAAGCCCGCACGGGAGAGGGGGCCAATCTGCCGGGTCCAGCCCTCCCAGAACTCGGGAAAGCCGTGCAGCAGGACCACGGGCGGCCCTCTCTCCGGCCCCGCCTCCACGACATGCAGCCGCACCCCGTTCGTGACGACGTGGCGGGACCGGAACTCCGTCTCGGGAGGGATCATGCCCCAGTGTAGGGGCCTTCAGGACCGCCCCCCGCCCCCCTTGCGGCTGGGATCCTTCAGGAAGTGTTCCCGCAGCAGGTGATCCAGCCCCGGCCCCCGCTCGGCCAGCGCCCGCGCGAAGGTCTGCGCGTCGTTGCGGGGCGAGTCGGGCGCCGCCTTGTCGGGGGCGGCCTTGCCGGGCACGTCGCCCCCGAAGCGCCGGGCACGGAACATGCCGGGATGCTCCTCGAAGACGGCGGTGACATGACCCGGCAGCCGCGCGAGGTGCGCCGCAAACTCGGCCTCCTGCGCGAGCGCGGCGTGGGCGGCTCCCTCGCCCAGTTCAGTCAGCAGCCGGTCGATCAGCGCGAAGACGCGGGCGGCGTAGGCCTCGACCTCCTCGCGTCGGGGCAGGGCGCCCCGGTGCACGACCCGGTTGCGAAAGTCGCTGCCCAGGGCCTGCGGGGTCAGGAAGTCGGGCGGGCGGCCCTCGCGCAGCAGGTAGGCCAGCGCGAACATGCCCAGTTGCCGCTCCGACTGCGCCGAGACGTGCTTCCAGGTGCCGTCCAGCGCCGCGAGTGCCCCCGTGAAGTCGGTCTCGCCGTCCGCCATCCGCTCCAGCACCGCCGCCCGCACATAGAACTCGAAGAAGCGCTCCAGCGCCGCCGCGAAGGTGGCGACTGCCTCCCGCGCGTAGCCGTCCATCAGCGCCCGCGTGCCCAGGTCGAACAGCACCTCGAACTTGTGCTTGCGCACCAGCACGCAGAACTCGGCCCCGCAGTGCGGACAGGTCAGGTCATGGACGGCGCTGTCGGCGAACTCTGCCCGCATCTCACGGGCACACTCGGGGCAGCGGGTGGAGAAGAGCATGGGGGGAGTGTAGGGTGCGGGGCTTTACGGGGCGACGTTGCGGGCCTGCACGGTGAGGGCGTAGGGCGGGATTGGGAGCAGTTGCGTCGCCCCTCGGACGCGAAACTTGCTCTGGAAGCGCAGGGTGATTGCGCCACTGGTCAGGCTGAATGCGGGCACGTTCGCTCCGGAAACGTCCTTCAATTCGTTGGCAGGCGTCAAGTAGTCCGAGACAAGATAGGGAAGGGTGCTCCCCACACTCCCTAGACTCGCGAGGTCACGCATCGCTGTGCAGTTGGCGACGTTGGCGCTGGTGCCCACAAAGCTGCCCGATTCGAACTGGGCGGGTGTCGCCTGACAGGTCGCCGGGGTGCTTGCCGAATGGGTGCGGTATTCGCGCAGCACCTGAACTCTAGAGGTGACCGCCGGAGAGACGTCCGTTCCGTTGGCCCAGTCGTCGTCCGGTCTGTCGTCTTCATTGAGCACGGAGCGTGGCTCCATCCGGTAGGTGTACAGGTCATATTCGTTGATTCCGCCCGACGCCGAGGGCATGGGAAGCACCACGGCCAGGCAGGGCCGCTCGTTGGAGCAGGCATTTCCGGTGCCCGAATTGACCGTCATGCCCGAGGTGGCCACCCGCACCCGGACCGCCGAGCGCACCCGGTCCCCCACGTAGCCTGTGACGTCGGTCAGGTCACTGAGCCGCTGCGACAGGGCATTGGTGCGTGTCGAGATGCTGAGCGTAGACACCTGCCAGTTGGTCACCAGCACGAAGACGATCCCCATAATTGCCATGGCGATCAGCAGTTCGACCAAGGTGAGTCCCTGATCGGCCCGGCGCCTCACGAGGGTCTCCCGAAGTCGAGGACGAAGGTCTGCTCGGGCTGGCTGGTGTGGGTGCATGTCAAGGTGACCCGCTTGATGATGGTCAGCCCGCCAGTCGGATTCGGAACGTCCGTGACCCCCCGTTCGCAGGTGTAGCCGTTGACCTCGTTTCCCGAGGGGGCTGGGGGGAGGGAGGCGGTGGTCGCCGTGTCAAACAGGGTGCTCGTTGAGAAGTTGGTCCGAACGCTCTCCATGTACTGTTTGGCCCCGACGGTCACGGCCTGGTCCGCCCGTGTCTGGCTGTTGAGTTTGAAGATGGCCGGAAACATCGACAACACCGCCACAGAGACGATGGTAAAGATGGCGAGCGCGACCAGCACTTCGATGAGGGTCAGTCCCTGCTCTGCCCGCTGCTTCACTTCACCACAACCTTTCCCATGATGCTGGTGATGCGTACCGTTCGCCAGACGTTGGTGTTGTTGATCCACCGCACTGCGTAGGTGTTCGGGGAGGCGTCCGTGGTCGCGTAGGGCGGCGTAAACTCGACCGGATCAGACGTGGCAACGGGAATGCCCGCCGAAGTTGAGGGGAAAAGTTGGGTTCCCGCTGGCATGGTGTATGTCCGGGTACGGAGCAAAGAGGCCGTGCTACCGGCGCAATTGGGTGTGCTGTATTCCTTGACCTGATACTGCGTGTTGCTGACAGCGGTCGACACCAATGAAATCTGCCAGCAGGCATTGGCCCGCTTCGCCCCTGTCCTCGCAGTGTTGATGGCCTGTGCGAATTGCTGTGCTCCATCCATCACGGCCGAACTCGCCCGCCACCGCGCGTAGTTCACCAGGCCAATGGCCGCCAGAATTCCGATGATGGCGACGACAATCAACAGCTCAACGAGCGTGAAGCCGTGCCGCCTCACCGCTGCCTCCAAGTTCCCTGCACGGCCCCGAAGGTGGGCGGGGAGAGGAGGGAACCGGCCGCCAGCAGTGCTCCCCGGTCGTAGTTAATCTTGCCACTGCCCTGGCCAGTTCCGGCGACTTGCGTATCACAGGAGTTTCCGGAGCCACTGCCTGTGTCACCGGTCGGGTTGGGAACACATTCGGTACCGGCGACGATCTCGGTCGCCCCTTCTGCGATCACTGCGCCATTAATGATGGAGTTGCCCTGCTGGTCGTAATCCCCCATTACATAGATGGCGCCTTGGAAGCCCGCCGCGCACGTGCCGTTGACCGTCATGTTGCCCTTGACGATGAGAATGCCCCGGCCGCAGAGTTCCTGGCTTCCATTCAAATGAAGACTGCCGTCAATCAGTACGGGCCGCGTGGGGGGGTCAGGCATCGTGCCTGTGAAGCCGCTGGTCGGATTGACCCATGGCTGCGGATCGGTGGCCGTCAGCCCGACATTGAACGGGGCGACATTGAGCATCTGCTTTTTCGTTTGGCCGAAGGTATGGGTGAAAAGGTCGGTGGTCTCGGTGTCTGCTGAAGGATTGAACGGATTGAGATTGCGCAGACGCAGATCATCTTCATAGACACCGTTCGTCACCTGGTCCTCACCGTCAATGCCGTACCCAGAAGCGACTGCCCGGACGTCCCGCCGGACGGGTGTCCCCTCCGTGACCGTGGCAGAGTTGGCCCCCGACGTGCTCAGCCAGTTCACCTGGATGGTCTTGGCCAACGTGTCGATGCTCTCCACCCTTCCCTTCATGGCTCCCAGGAAAACGTCGGACCCCACCACAAAAAAGGTGGGGTCGGAGACGGGGACAGTCGTTGTCTGGTTGACTGTCTGGATAAAAGAAGCTGTCACGGCCGAGTCGATCCGCTGCACGGCCGCGCTGTTGGTGATGGTGATCAGTGGAAAGCTGTCGCCCAGAGCCTTAAGGGTCACTTCGGCGTCACGGGGCTGGGTGCCCGTCGCCTCGCGGACCGACTGCACCCGGTAACTGCGTGAGCCTACGCTGACATAATCTCCAGCCGCCAGCAGCATCCGGTCCCTGGCTCCCAGGGTGGCCTCCAAGTTCATGGAAAAGGTCGGTGCTGTCGCGGAAGCGGCCAGCGTTACTCCGGAGGGCTGATCAACCTTGGCGACCTGGGTCATGCCCGTCGAGTTGAGTCCATTCTGCCCCTCAATGCGCGCGCCGCCCTTGACGTCCACGTTGGGATAGGAAACCAGCGGGGCGTCTGCGCGGATGTTGTAAGCCGGAGCGGAATAGGCCGAGTAATTTTGCAGCACGACTTTCTTGGTGTTCCCATTGGCCTCGGTCGCGACCAGCGCCAGATCGGGGGCCTGCGCCGGGTCAAAGGTCAGCGTGACCGACCGTCCGCTCGCCGTGGTGTAGGTGTTCAGGCCATACGCCTGAAGCCACGCGTTGAACTGCTGGGGAGTCGGTGGGGTGCCGCGCAGCCTCTGGGCGAGAGGCAGGCTGTCTGTCTTGTCCCTCACGCGTGCCTCAAACGTATTCAGCCCGCTCTCCGCCGCCAGCAGCGCCTGATACGCCGCCCGCTCGTTCACGCCGCCGCCCCGCGCCCCCAGCGCCAGCGTGGCGGTGGTGCTCACCACGATCGTGAGGACGACCGCCGTGAAGAGGAGGACAACCACCAGCGCGATGCCCTCTTCGCGGCGGCGCCTGCGGGGACGAAGGACGTGAACACTCATGCCCCCACTGTAGAGAGGGGGGACGGGGCGCGAAACACCCGATCAGGGGCGGCAGAATGGGGTGCGCTTCAGGGCAGCCGCACGCCCGGAGGCGCGATCACGTAGCTCAGCCCGCCCGAGTGCGAGAGCCACAGCCGCTCGAAAGCCGCACGGGGATAGGTGCGCCGCACGCCCGCGTCGGTGGGGGCGGCGGGGTCGTTCAGGACTGGATTGCCCTGCGCGTCGAAGCCCACGAGGACCATCAAGTGCCCGTCGCTGTAGCTCAGGGGCGCACCGGGCAGCTCGCCCCCCTTCCAGCCCAGGCTGACGGCCAGCGGCACCCCGGCCGCCGTGTACCGCTCGGCCGCCGCGAGGTGAGGGAGCCGGGTCACGAAGGACCGCAGCCCCTGCTCGCCCGCGTACGCCGCGTTGAAGGCCCAATTCCCGGTGCCGCCATACGCCCGGTCGAAGGTGCCCTTCGCCGCCTGCGGCACGGGCACGTCCACCCCATGGTTCGCCAGGATCATGGACACGCTCGTCGGGCTGCACCACACCTCGCCGCCGTTCGGGTAGAGCATCTGCGAACGCTGGGGCACAGGGATCACCTTGCCCCAAGCCGCCCGGTCGCCGGGGTGCCCCAGCCCCGCGCTGCGGCGGGCGCGGTCGCTGGTGTTCATCCCGACCAGCCGCACCTCGGTGCCCGCCCCGCGCAGGGTGACCCGGTACTGGTAAGCGCTGGCCTTGGCAGTCAGACGCAGCGTATCGGTGAGGACCTGCCCCGCCGCGTCGCGCTGTCCGTTCACGGAGGTTCGCCCCTCGGCCCGCTGCCATGTCCCGAAGGAAAACCAGCGGCTCCAGGTGCCCCCCGACCCCTGCGTCCGCACCTCCACGGTGACGCTGCCGTTCCCCGCCGTCTTCGCGTTCCACGAGGGCACGAGTTCGTCGAAGGCGGGCACCTTCACGGGGAGGCTGGTCAGGGTGCCGGACGCCTTGCCCGGCGCCAGGGTCAGTGCGTCGCCGCGCACCGCCACGCCCGCGAGCGTGGCCCCCTGCCAGTCGGCCGCCCGCTCGTGCAGGACGGTGGTGGAATTCGGATGGGTCATGGTCAGGGCCTCCGCGCCGCCCGCGAGGAGCAGCGCCGCGAGTAGGGCGGCACGCATGGGGCCGATTGTGGCGTCTGCGGGGCGGGACCGGGTGAGTGCTGGGGGGCGGGCGTCACGTGCCCTGCATGTATAGGAACGCTTCCGGCAGCGCGTCGCGCCACGTCACCCAGTTGTGGCCGCTGGGGTACTCGCGGTACTGATGCTCGACGCCGAGGTCGGCGAGCGAGGCAGCCATGCGGCGGTTGGGCGCGGTGAGCCATTCCAGCACCCCGGTATCCAGACTCGCCCGCAGGTGCCGGGGTGGGCTGGCTTCCAGCCGCTCGCGCAGCCATTCGCCCGCCGTGGTCGTGTTGATGGTGCCGTCCGGGTCGGTCGCGCCGGGCCGGGCGATGAAGGCGCCGGAATGGCTCACCACCCGCGAGAAGAGGTCCGGGTGCCCCGCGCCCAGGTGCAGCGAGATCAGGCCGCCCAGACTCGCGCCCCACAGCCCCCGCTGGGAGACGGTGGCGTACTCGCCCTCCACACGCGGAAAGACCTCCTGCCGCAGAAAGTCGAGGTAGGAGTCGTTGAGGTAATACTCCGTGCTGCGGTCGCCCGGCTCCACGAAGACGAGTACCGCCCCTTCGGCCCGCCCCGCCTCCACCGCCCGGTCCATGACCTCGCCCAGCCGCCCGGTGCGGTAGAAGGCCACCCCGTCCTGCACGTAGTAGACGGGTGTGGGCCGCGCCGGGTCGTGGCCGTGCGGGGTGTAGACGATGGCGCGGCGCGTGCCGGGAAAGACCTCGCCGGGCCAGGTCAGGCGGTGGGCGGTGCCCTTCTGGGTCGCGTCGGGGAGGTGCCACAGGGGGTGCCGGACATACTCTCCCACCACGGCGGCGCGGGGGTAGGGCCACCACGGGTTGAGCGACTTTTGCCCGTTGTCGGGGTCGGGAAAGGCCTTGCCCTCCGCGTCCAGCCAGGCGTATTCCACCCAGGCCCCACGCGGCAGGGTCAGCGTGATGGGATGCCCGTCCACGACCGGGAGGGCAGGCCGCTTCCTCCAGTCCGTGAAATCCCCGACGAGCGCCGCAGCACCCGCCGGGGGAAGAAGGGTCACCTGTTGTCCCCGCACCGAAACGGCCATAGTGGGGATTCTACGGGGTTGGGCTTCAGCCTCCCTCGCCCGCGAGGTTGGCATGGTGCGTCTCGTGGGTGTGGGGGTAGCCCCGGTACTGCTCGCGCAGCTCGCGCTTGAGGAACTTGCCCGTCGCGCCGATGGGCAGGCTGGCGGCAAAGACGGTCGCGTCGGGGAGCCACCACTTGGCGAACTTGGGCGCCAGGAAATCGCGCAGTTCCTCGTGGGTGACCTGCCCGCCCTCGCGCAGGGTGACCACCGCCAGCGGGCGCTCGTCCCACTTGGGGTCGTCCATGGCGATCACGGCGCACTGCGCGACGGCGGGGTGGGCCATGATCGCGTTTTCCAGGTCCACGCTGCTGATCCACTCGCCGCCCGACTTGATCAGGTCCTTGGCCCGGTCCTGAATGTGCATGTAGCCGCGCTCGTCGAGGGTGGCGATGTCCCCGGTGTCGAACCACAGCTCGCCGTCCCGCTCAAAGAAGCTCCCCTCGCCCTCGCCCTTGAAGTAGGAACTGGCGATCCACGGCCCCCGCGCGATCAGGCGGCCCATCGTCTTGCCGTCGTGGGGGAGCGGCTCGCCTTGCTCCGAGACGATCTCCAGAAAGACCAGCGGCACGGGCTGCCCCTGCTTGGCCCGGAGGCGGTAGCCCTCGTCGCTGCGCTCGTCGATCCCGACCGGCACGATGCTGGCGGTCCCCAGCGGATGCGTCTCGGTCATGCCCCAGGCGTGCGCGAGGCTGAGGTCATGCCGCTCCTCGAAGGCGCGAATCATGCTCTCGGGCGCCGCCGAGCCGCCCACCACCAACCGTTCCAGCGCTGAGAGGTCGTAGGGCTGCCCCGCCGCCTTCGCCCGGTCGAGTTCGGCGAGCAGGCCCATCCAGATCGTGGGCACCCCCGCCGTGATGGTCACGCGCTCGTCCTGCATCAGCCGGGCCAGGGTCGGGCCGTCGCTGAAGGCCCCGCCGTAGACCTGCGCCGCCCCGTACATCGCGCAGGTGTAGGGCAGGCCCCAGGCGTTGACGTGGAACATGGGCACCACCGGCAGCACCACGTCGCGCTCGCCCACGTTCAGCGCGTCCTTGGGGGCACTGGCGAGCGAGTGCAGCACCGTCGAGCGGTGGGTGTACAGCACCCCCTTGGGATTCCCGGTCGTCCCGGAGGTGTAGCACATGGCGGCGGCGTCCGTTTCCGCGAGCTGCGGGTAGCGCGGCATCGGCTCGTGGCCCATCACCCAGGAGTCGTAGTTCTGCACGCCGGGGATAGGCTGCGGCAGCGGCCCCAGCACGACGATGTGCTCCAGCTTCGGGCACGCCGCTTTGAGCGCCGGAATCATCGCCGCGAAGACGTTCTCGATCAGCAGCACCCGGTCTTCGGCGTGGTTCAGAATCCAGGCGATCTGCTCGGGGTGCAGGCGGATGTTGACCGTGTGCAGCACGAAGCCCGCGCTGGGGACCCCCAGGTACGCTTCGAGATGCCGGAACGAGTTCACCGCCAGGGTGGCCACCCGGTCGCCGGGGGTCAGGCCGAGGCCCTGAAGCGCCGTGCCCAGCCGCAGCGCCCGGTCGGCCACCGCTCCGTAGGTCGTGCGGTGCTTGTGGGGGATGGGTTGCCCGGCCTCGTCGCGCCCGGCGACGAGCAGGCTGACGACCTCGCGCCCGGCATAGATCGTGCGGGCACGCTCCAGGATGAAGGGGATGGTGAGGGGAACGTCCATCATGGTGCCTTGCATAGGACCTCCTCGGCGGGCGATGCCGCGCGGCGGTGGAAAGAAAGGGAAACCGGGCGCTCAGTGTAGCCCGCGCGGGGGCAAGACACGAAAAAGGCCCCCCGGAGGGAGCCTTTTGTGGGTGAGGGGGTTTAGCGCTGGACCTCTTCGCCCAGGAAGCTGTAGGCCCCTGCGGTGTCCGCCACGATCTTGTTGAACTGATCGTAGGTGAAGCGGATGGGTGCGAAGGTCGTGTTCCGCACGTCCACACCGGCGTCGAAGACGGGCGTGGGCCGGTCGGTGGTCCCGAAGGTGCGGAACCAGTAGTAGTCGTTCAGCAGGTCGCTGTCGGCCGTGTAGAGCTGCTTGTTGTCGGGCGTGGTGCTGTCAGTGATGTAGATCCACGGCGCACGCACGTTCCAGTTCTGCGCACGCTGGGTGCGGAGCTGACCGGCATCCAGGTTACGGTTGGTGGTCAGCGTGGGGTCGTTCGTGAGCACGTAGTTGCGGATGGTGGTCCACAGGGTGTTGTCAAAGCGGCCGTAGTCGCTGACTTCACGGATGTTCTCGGAGTTGGTGGGTCCACCCGAGTTGGTGGTGAAGGTGCCGACCGAGCTGAGCGACAGGCGGTTGTTCAGCAGGCTGTTGCCACCAAAGTTCGGGATCAGGGTCGTACCGTTGGCCGCGACCGGTGCAATCAGGTTGGTGTTGGCGGCCAAGTTGATCGCTTCACCCACGCGGTAGCCGTCCGAGTTGCCCAGCGTAGGACGCGAGGTGTTGGTGCCACCGGGGAGCTGAGCACCAGTCAGCCCCTTCGCCTCGATCGTCAGCGGGGTGCTGGCGATGGTGGCGTTACCGGCGCGGTCAACGACCAGCGCACGCAGTTGCACGGTCGAGCGCAGGTTCGGCACTTGCAGGGCGTTCCAGCCCGCGTTCAGGTTCAGGGTCTCCTGACGGGTGGTGGAAGTTGCGCTGCGAGCGAACTGCACCGGGTGACCGATGGTGGGAAGGGTGGTCGCGTCGGTCGCGCCCGTGGTGTTGCTGTCCCAGAACAGACGCACTTCGTGCACGCCGCAGCCCGTATCGCTGGTCCGAGCCTCGACGGAAACCCGCTCTCCGCTCTCGACAACGCCCAGGTTGACGGGGCGGTTGAAGTTGGCGGTGGGATCGGTGTTATCGATGGTGACCAGGGGGTTCTCGACGTTGTTGGCCGGGGGGTTACCCAACGCGTCGGTGAAGTTGCTGGACAGGACGCGGTAGTTGCCGTCCGCCAGGCGGTTGGTGTCGAAGGTGGTCGCCGCGACGCCATTGGGGTTGAGGACGATCCCGCCGATCGTGAAGGTCGGGGCGTTCGTGCCCGTCGCAAAGCCGATTCCGCCCGCGTTGTCGGCAAAGCCGCCCAGGTTCACGCTGGCAATGTCGCTGAGGCAGACCTCGGGGGTCAGCGAGGGGAAAGGCAGGTCGCTCACATCACGCAGGACGCTGCCGGTAAAGCTGGGGCCGACGTTGTCGAAGCGGATGGTCTCGAAGCTGGCGCTGGCCGTCTCGTTGCCGAGTTGGTCACGCGAGATCGCGTAGATGCGGTAGTTGATGTTGTCCAGCGCACGCACGGTTGCGGCGGTCTGGCTGCCCGAGCCAATCAGGCTGTTGAAGGCGGCCGCACGGTCACCCGGCTCGAGGATGGGGGCCGTGCGGATGGTCGCGGCCTGCTTGATGGCCTCGGCGCGGCGCATCTCGTCGCTGTCGGCGAGCCCCTTGTTGTTGAAGGCCGTTTCGGGCACGAGGTAGTAGCGGATGCTCTCAAAGCCAGCGGGACGGCGCTGCACGAAGGAGGCACCCAGGGGCGCCTGACCGAATTCGCGGTCCTGGAGGCTGGGGTTGGTGGTGAACACGTTGATGTCACCACGCGCGTAGTTGATGCCCGAGCCCTGGAAGTTGCGCAGCAGGTTGGAGAAAGCGTTGCTGACGCCGTTGAACTCGGGGTCAGGCTGCTCCGGGCCACGGTTGTCGGTAATGACCGGCTGGAAGGAGACGACCGTACCGTTGACGCGGAAGACCAGCCACTGGCGCACGGCCTCAAACTCGGCGAGGCGACGGCTGTCGTACACGGCGGTTACGTCAGCGCCAGTCGAGACGACCGAACGCAGCACGTCGCCCGCCTGAATCTGGTCGTTGCTGGGCACGTCGGTGCCGGTGGTGCGGGCCAGAATGATGTCGACCTTCTGACCAGCCGCAGCGCCACGGTAGGTCACGTTGATGGTGCCCTTGACGTACACATCCACGTTGGTGTCAGGAGCGGTGGGGGTGCTCACGCCCTGGCCGATGCGGCGCCAGCCATTCATCGCGTCGCGCACGATGCCTTCGCTCGTCAGGGTCAGTTCCTGAGCGGGGTCGAAGACGATGTTGCTGGGCGTGGAGGTCTGCGCGGCGACGGCGTTTACGACGACCTGCTGGGTCACAGTGCGGCCCTGGGCGTCGGTGCCGGTCACGGTGATGGTGTTGCTGCCCGCCGCCGTGGGGGTCACGGTGCAGAAGCCGCCACTGCTGCTGTTGCTGGCGTTGGCAGGGGTGCTGGTGGTGCCGCCTGCGGCGACCGTGCAAGTCACGTTGGTCAGGGCAGCCGAGGTCGTGTAGTTAACCTGAATGGCCTGACCGACAGTGGCGTTGGCGCCCTGGGTGGGCGAGGTAATGGTGATGCTGTTGGTACCGGGGGTCGGGGGGACAACCTGAACCGGTGAGTAGGTCAGCGTGACCGTGCCGTTACCGGAGGTCAGGTTGACGGTCTGGGTATTGGGCGCGGTGTAACCATTGACGCTGCCCGCCGTCACGGTGTAGGTGCCGCTGGCGAGGTTGGGAATAACCTGCCCGTTGGTCACCGTGTAAGTGTTCGAGGTGGTGCCGTTCGAAACGGTGATGGGAGCCTGGGTGACGCCGCCGCCGAGGTTGACCGTCAGCGTACGGGTCGTCACGACGGGACCACTGGGCTGGTCGGTGCCAGGGCCAGTGCCGCACGACGCCAAGGTCAGCACACCCGTGAGAGCCAGCAAAGCGATGTTCTTATTCATACGTCCTCCGTGAGAGCCGGAGCTCTCAGAGCCCTCATGAGCGTGACGTCAGAGACGTGGGAGAAGTTGTGCGGGTCCAGTTGCCTAGTTTCCTGCCCGCTCGCGTCCCCTGCTCAGGCCACCGCCCAAGTTAGGCCAGGATGTGAATCCTATGGCGAGTATATGGACGCCCCTGAGGGGTGTCAACAAGATTTCTGCGCCAGATACGGGAATAACATCCCCATCACTGTAAGGTTTTCGTCAGCTTCGGCCTACTCTTCTCACCGAATCCCGAATACATGCACGGCACTTTCGGCCCAGTCGCACTTTGCTGATTCATGGTCTGCAACGGCCGACATCCGGGGCCGAGTTATATGAGCGACGTCCGGGCTAACGGTTGCTTAACCATGTCCTCATTTATCGGGAAGAGCTTTGCTAGGTCCTGCATGCGAGGGGGGCATACTCTAGGAGGAAGTGCAGTGTCGTAGCACAGTCATGCGGCTCAAGTTCTGCTGCCGGTAGGGTAGGGGTGGTGCTCTTAGGTCCCGAGTAGGTACAGCTGCAGAATCTCCACCGCTGCCGCCTCGTCCTCGTCGGCTGCGCCCAGCGCCCGTGCCCGCTGGGTCGAGAAGCGTTCATCCTGGTAGGCGACCCGGTAGCCCTTGTCCTCCAGCACCCGACCAAAGGCCCGCACCCGGTCGGCAGAGGGGCTCGGCGCACCGTCGGTGCGGAGGGGCAGGCCCAGCAGCAGCAGTTCCGCGCGCGTCTCCTCGACCTTGAGGCGGACGGCCTTGAGGTCCAGCGGCAGCCGTTTGCGGTCCACGCTGCCGCGTCCGAAGGCGAGGCGCCCGGCGTTGACCGCGAAGCCGATGCGGGACTTGCTCACGTCCAGCGCGAGGATGGTGGGAAGGGACGGGGACGCCACGCGGGTCAGTGTAGGGCGGCCGCGCCCACGCGCTACGCTGCCCCCATGACCAGTGGACCCGTGACCAGCGAACCCGTGATCCTGTCCCGTACCCACGGCGGGGTCCGCACCCTGACCCTCAACCGCCCGGACAAGCTCAACGCCGCGAACGACGCGTTGCTGCTCACGCTGACCGGGGAACTCCAGGCCGCGGGCGCCGACCCCAGAGTCCGGGTCGTGGTGATCACAGGCGCCGGGCGCGGCTTTTGCGCGGGGCAGGACCTGGGGGACGTGTCGGGGCGGGACATGACCTTCACCGAACACCTGAACCACACCTATAACCCGCTGATCCGGACCATCCGGGGGCTGGACAAGCCGGTCATCACGGCGGTAAACGGGGTCGCGGCGGGCGCCGGGGCCAGCCTCGCGCTCTCGGGCGACATCCGGCTGTGGGCGGGGTCGGCCAGCCTGATCGAGGTCTTTTCCAACATCGCGCTGGTGCCGGACTCGGGCAGCACGTGGTTCCTGCCCCGGCTGGTGGGCTACCACCGGGCCTTTGAACTGATGGCGCTCGCCGAGAAGGTGGGCGCCCAGGACGCGCTGCGGCTGGGGCTATGCGAGCACGTCTTTCCCGACGAGACCTTCGGGGAAGACGTGCAGCAGTACGCCGAGCGGCTGGCGGCGCGGCCCACGCACGCGCTGGGGCTGACCAAGCGGGCGCTTCAGCAGGCGATGACGGGCACGCTGGATCAGGCGCTGGACCTCGAAGCCGAGTTGCAGCAGCTCGCCGGGGACCACTGGGAGCACGAGGAGGGCGTGACGGCCTTCAAGGCGCGGCGGGCGCCGGACTTTCGGCGAGAGGGGTGACGGGCTGACCCCCTCCCTGTAAGCCCCGGCACCGTCCCGGCGCCCACGCCGGGGCAGCATCGGCCATGCGACTCAGAACCGTGATGGCGGGGGGACTCCTGGCCGCGTCGGCGGTGGCCCTGGCCCACTACGCGCCTGCCCTTCCCGACAGCGCGATTGCCAAGCCCGCGCGGCAGTTCGGCCTGCCCTTCGCGGGGCCGCCGGGGCCGGACACCTGGCTGCTGGGGCAGGGGTACGGCAACACGACCGGGGCCTACCGCCAGCGCCGCAGCACTTACGGCAACCTCCAGGGGCTACATGCAGGGCTGGACTTCAGTGCTCCGTGCGGCACCCCGGTCCGGGCCATCGGAGATGGAGTGGTTGCGGAGGTGGACGGCCCGCACGGCAGTCCGCCGCACAACGTGGTGATCGACCACGCCGGGAATCTCAGCAGCCTGTATGGGCACCTGCGGGTGCGCTCCAGCGTGCGGGTCGGGCAGCAGGTGAAGCGCGGGCAGGTGATCGGGGAGAGCGGCGACTCGCAGTTCACCTGCGTGAGTGCGCCGCACCTGCACCTCGAACTGCGGGACCGCTCGCATCAGCGCTTCTTCAATCCGCTGCCCTACATCGCCGCCGACTGGGACTCGCTGGCGCTGGCGGGATCTTTTGGGCGGGGGTACGAGTACGACCTCGCCGCGCCGCGCAAATGGCAGACGCCGGAGTCGCAGCCGGAGGTGCGGCGGGGTGGAGCGATCCTCAACGAATTCGCCCGGCCGTGGCCGCCCGCGCCGGGAGGGGCACGGTGAAGAAGGCTGTGGCCTTGGCCCTCGCCCTGGGTGCGCCCGCGCTCGCGGCCACCCTCCCCTCCAAAGCGGTCCTGAGTGGCACCTGCTGCCCCGGCGCGGTGTGGACGCCGGACTCGCGGAACCTGATGGTTCTGGACGGCCCCCCGGCCCGCCCCACGACCGGCATCTATCAGGTGTCGGCGAACGGGGGAGAGGTCACCCGGCGCTTTTCCTCGGTGGCGTTCTTCTCGCCCCGGTTGCTCTGGGTCGTGCGGCCGGGGACGGGGGACACCACCACGCTGGAGCGGCTGGCCGACCGCCGCCGTTTTACCCTGCCCACGCGCGGGGCGGACGTGACGTGGACCCGCTCGGAGAACCGGCTGGCCTACACCCGCAGCGACACGACCGGCAATTTCGACCGCCGGGCCACCCGCGTGTTCGTGGCCGACGTGTTCGGCTCGCCCCGGCAGGTTGCCACCCTGTACGGTGGGGGCATCAGCGGCTGGCTGAACGAGACGACGCTGCTGCTCAGCGGCAAGAGTGCGGCGGCGGCGCGGGACCGCGACCTCTTCACGCTGGACACCCGCACCGGGGCGCGGCGCACGCTGGCCTCAGCGCTGTCGTTCCGGGGGGTCAGCCTCAGCCCGGACGGGGCGTGGGTGACGTACTCCGTGGCCTTCGACTCGGCGGCCCGCAACGGCCTGTGGGTGCGGCCCACGGCGGGCGGGGCGGCGCGGAAACTGAACGCCTTCGGCTCGTACCGCTGGCGCGACGCCCGCCGCCTGCTGCTGATCCCGCTGGACCCGAACGGCGGCCCGCACGTCCTGCGGGAGTACAACGTGGGGACCAATGCGTGGCGCACGCTGGGCGACCTCGGCGATCAGGTGCGGCAGGGGGACTGGTCGGTCAGCCCGGACGGAAAGAAGGTGGCCTACCTGAGTGCGCGGGACGGCAACGTGCGGGTGCTGACGCTGCCGTGAGGGCGGGCCGCTAGGTCAGGAACAGCCGGTACGCCGCGTTCGCCGTCATGTCCGTCGCCGGATACCCCACGCCCGCGAGAAAGGTGGCGAAGGGGGCCAGTTCGCCGTCCGGCACTTGCAGGCCCGCGAGCACCCGGCCGTGGGCGCTGCCGTGGTTGCGGTAGTGGAAGAGGCTGATGTTCCAGCGCCCGTGCAACTGGGTCAGGAATTCCAGCAGGGCGCCGGGGCGCTCGGGAAAGGTAAAGGAGTAGACCCGCTCGTGGGCGGCCTCGGGGGCGCGGCCGCCCACCATATGGCGGATATGCACCTTGGCGAGTTCGTCGCCCGTGAGGTCGGTGACCGGGTAGCCCTGCGCGGTGAGGGCCCCGATCAGCGCCGCCCGCTCGCCGGGGTGCGCGAGCTGCACCCCCACGAAGACGCGGGCCTCGGCGCGGGGGGCATAGCGGTAGTTGAACTCGGTGACGGCGCGGGGGCCGATCACCCCCATGAAGGCGCGGAAAGCGCCGGGCCGCTCGGGAATCGTCACCGCGAGGATGGCCTCGCGCTGCTCGCCGATCTCGGCCCGCTCGGCCACGTGGCGCAGGCGGTCGAAGTTCATGTTCGCCCCGCAGGTCAGGGCGACGAGCGTGTCTCCCGCCAGGCCGCGTTCGGCCACGTGCCGCTTCAGGCCCGCCACCGCGAGCGCCCCGGCAGGCTCCATCACGGCGCGGGTGTCGTCGTAGACGTCCTTGATGGCGGCGCAGACCTCGTCGGTGGTCACCTGCACCCAGTCGTCCACCAGCCGCCGGGCCAGCGCGAAGGGGTACTCGCCCACCTGCCGCACCGCCACCCCGTCCACGAAGAGGCCCACCTGATCGAGCCTGACCCGCCGCCCCGCCCGCACGCTGCGGGCCATCGCGTCGGAGTCGTCGGGTTCGACGCCCACCACCCGCACGTCCGGCCGCAGCACCTTCAGCACCGCCGCCACCCCCGCGATCAGCCCGCCGCCGCCCACCGGCACGAAGACGCTGGCCCCCGAGGGGTCATCGAGTTGCCGCAGCAGCTCCAGGGCGACCGTGGCCTGCCCCGCGATCACGTGCGGGTCGTCGTAGGGGTGGACCGGGGTCAGGCCGCGCTCGTGCCCGAGCGACGCCGCATACGCCTCGGCGTCGCTGAAGGAGTCGCCGCGCAGCAGCACCTCGGCGCCGCGTGCCTGGCAGGCCCGCACCTTGATCTCGGGGGTGGTCACCGGCATCACGATGACCGCCCGCACCCCGAGGTGCTGCGCGGCGTAGGCCACCCCCTGCGCGTGGTTGCCCGCCGAGGCGCAGATCACGCCGCGTGCCCGCTCGGCGGCGCTCAGGGCGCTCACCTTGTTGTAGGCCCCGCGCAGCTTGAACGAGAAGATGGGCTGCTGGTCCTCGCGCTTGAGCCACACCATGCTCCCCATGCGTGCGCTCAGCCGGGGCGCCGGGCTCAGCGGCGTCTGCACGGCTGCCCCGTAGACTCGGCCCGTCAGGGCGAGGCGCAGCACGTCGTGCTCAGTCAGGGTGGCGGGGCTGAATTCCGGCGTGGCAGTCATGGCACCTCCGGGAACGTGGGGAACTGGGGCGGCATGGACTGCGGGGCCGAAACGGGGCGCCCCCACCGCGGACGGGTGGGGACGGCGCGGCGGAAGCCGGGGGCGTTACGCTCCGCCGTCTCCCGGAATTCGTGCTTCCCACATGCCTCCAGGATAGAGAGGGACGGCCTCGGCGCAGGCGGGCCGGGGTAGACAGGACCCCGGGAGAGGGGGCGAAAGGGTCAGGATGCCCACGGCCGCTCCCTCACCCCCGTCACCCGCGCCGCGAGGTCATAGGCCACCGCCAGCCCCAGCGTGTCCGCGAGGGGACCGCCGAGGAGGAGGTGGACCCCTTCGCCCAGCGCCTCGTGGCGGGGTGGGGCGTCCACCCGGCCGTCCGGCAGGGCCACCCACGCGCCGGGCACGTCCGCGAGGCTGCGGCCGATCTCCAGCGCCCCGGTCGCCAGGGGGGGCAGGGCGTCCATCAGGCGGGTGAGGTCTTCCAGGGTCTCGCGGCGCACGCCCACCGGCACCCCGGTCAGCCGCCCGCCCTGCGGCACGTAGCCGGAGGGATCGCGGTGGTGCAGGGGCGGGACCACCGTGAAGCCGCCGTGCTGCGGGCGCAGGGTCAGGCCGCCCGCCCGCAGCGCCGGGGTCCAGTCGTCGCTGGGGGTGTTCAGGCGCGGAAACTGGCGGTAAGCCCGGCCGTGCGCCGTGTGAATCCCCAGGTCCTGCTCGGCGGCGGCTGGGCCATCCGCGCCCATCGCCACGATCACGACCCCGGCGCGGAGGTCATGCGTCTCGTGGGTGACGACCTCGTGGGTGTTCGTGACGGTCAGGCGGTCGAGGCGCACGCCGCCAGGCGTCAGGCATGCGTGCGTGTTCAGCAGCAGGTCGGCTCCCTCTCGCACCGCCGTCTGCCCGCAGGCCAGCGCCACCGCGCCGGGGCGATAGGTGGAGGCGTCCTCGTCCACCTCGGCCCAGGGGAGCGTATCCGGGTCGAGGAGGGGCGCGGCCTCCGGGAAGCGGGCGAGCATCGGCCGGGTGGGCACGCGGCCGGGGCCTTCCTCCGCGTGCAGGCGCAGGAGGGGGCGAGGTTTGGCGGTCGGGTCCCCGAACAGGTTGGCGTGGGTCCACTGGGCTTCCGCCTCCCGGCCCGGCGGCACGTCGAAGGCGGTCCACACCCCCGGCGCGAGGATGGTCGCCCCCTCCTCGTTGGGGAGGCCGCCGCGCTCGACGAGCAGCAGGCGCAGATGAGGGGCCAGCCGCCGCAGATACAGGGCGCAGGCCGTGCCCATCCGCCCGGCTCCCAGGACGACCACGTCGTACTCGTGCTCCCCGAAAGGTTGCCCCACGTGCGCCCACACCCGTCCCGCCTGCCCTGGCCCGCCTGTCATGGCCGCATGCTCTCACGTCCCTGTCAGTCGGGGCACAGGAGGGGGTGCGTATACTCGCGTCATTCATGCGCGTGCTGACCTTTCTCTTGGCGCTGGCGGCTCCCGGCGCGGCCGGGGCGCTGGACGTGCGGGTGCTGGTGGCGAGCGGCCCGCAGCTCACCGTGCGGCTGCCGCCCCCGCCGGGACCGGGGCTGACGGCACCCCTGGCGGCCCCCCCCGCTCCCGCCGCGCCCTCGGTGCCCTGGACGGTGGGCAACCGGGGCGGCAAGCTCACGCTGGGCGGGCAGGACGCGGGGAGCGACGTGCTGTACGTGCCGCCGTCGCCGGGCAGCCTGGTGGAGATCGCGGGCCAGACCTACCGGGGCGGCGTGCTGCTGCGGGCGGTGAGCGGCGGCGTGCAGGGCATCAACGTGGTGGACGTGGAGGACTACCTGCGCGGAGTGGTCCCCGCCGAAATGCCCGCGAGCTGGCCCGCCGCCGCGCTCGCCGCGCAGGCGGTGATCGCCCGCACCTACGTCTCGGCCCGCATCAACCCGGCGCTCCCCTACGACACCTGTGCCACCGAAAGCTGTCAGGTCTACCGGGGCGTCCCGGCGGAAAAGGTCGGAACGGACACGGCGATCCAGGCGACCGCCGGGCAGGTCCTCGCGTATGGGGACAAGCCCGCGCAGACGTATTTCTCCAGTGATTCGGGCGGACACACGGCGTCGAGCGAGGAGGTGTGGGGGCGCGGCATCCCCTACCTCGTCGCGCAGCCGGACCCGCACTCGGCGGACAGTCCCCGCGCCAAGTGGCGGGTGGAGGCCAGTGCCGCGAAGGTGCAGGCCGCCGCCGAACGCTTCCGGGTGCGGGTGGGCACCGTGCGCTCGGTGGGGGTGACGCTGACCTCCGCGTCGGGCCGGGTGCTGGAGGTCACGCTGACGGGCAGTTCGGGCACCGGGCGGCTGAGCGGCCTGCAAGCGGGCGACTTCGTGCGGGCGCTGGGAGCGCACAGCACCCGCGTCCGCCTCGGCGGGAGCGTGGGGCCGGGGCGGCCGCTGGTGCTGGAGGGGTCGGGGTCCGGGCACGGGGTGGGCCTCTCGCAGTACGGGGCGCTGGGGATGGCCCGAGCAAAGGCCGACCACCGCCGCATCCTGGGCTTCTACTACCCCGGCACCACGCTGGAACTGCTGGCGGATGCGCCCGGCGAACGGGGCCGCCCGGTGCTCGCGGCGGCGGGGGTGGGCCATGCCGAGTAAGACGATCGGGCGGCTCTTTCGCCGCTCCCTGAAACGCGGCCCCCTCCTCGCCGGGGCGCTCGCGGCGATGCTCGCGGTGGGGGAGGCGGCGGCCCGGACCGTCCGCATCGTGCAGGCGCAGTCGCTCGAACTGCGGCGCATCGACGAGCAGGAGATCGTGATTATCAGCGGCGGGCCGGAGGGCGGGCTGGTCGAGCTGCGGGTGGACGACGACGTGGTGCGGGCCGCCCGCGTGGAGTACAACCGCACCCGCCGCACGCTGACGCTGGTGGGGCAGGCGACCTACCGCACCGCCCGCGACGGGCAGGACCTGCGCGGCGAGAACCTCGTGGTGGACCTGGGGTCCGAGGAGCTGACGGGCGAGGACGTGCTCATCAGCGACGGGGACATCGAGATTCGCGGGCAGCAGGTCGAGCGCATTCCGGGTCAGTTGCGGGCCACCGGGGGCTACTTCACCCCCTGCGCGAAGTGCGGGCGCACGCCCAACGACTACGCCTTCCGCGCCGAGCGCCTGATCGTGTACCCCGGCGACCGCCTGATCGCCTACCGTGCCCAGTTCCTGATCGTGGACGTGCCGGTGCTGTACCTGCCGGTCGTGGTGCTGCCGCTGAACGAACCCGAGCGCCAGCCGCGCTTCGCGGTGGGCAGCGGCGACCCGGACGGCCTGACCGTGCTGGCCGACCTGCCCTTTTCCATCGGCACGAACACGCTGGGCACCACCCTGCTGCGCTACTACGAGAACCGCGAGCCCTCGATCGGCCTGGGGGTGGACCTGCGCTCGATGGCCCCGCTGCCCTACGTGGACCGGGTCGACCTCTACGCGCTGGCGAATCCCAAGCCCTTCGCGGCGGACGGCACCCGGCAGCCCGGCTACGACGTCGACCTCGACTTCTCGGTGCGGGGACGGGTGCCGCTCTCGCTGGCCGTGCGCGACCTCGACTACAGCCTGAACGTGCGGCGCCGGGACATCGGGCGCTCGCAAACGGACCCCGACCGGGACGTGACCACGGTGGACTTCCGGGCGGCGGTGGAATATCCGCTGTTCTCGGCCCAGCTCACCTACCTCGACCGCTTCGGGCCGGAGCCGAAGACGGCGCTGTATGCGCCGCTGCGCGAGCCCGAACTCGTGATTGACCCCAAGCCGTACTCGCGGGGCACTTTCTCGGTGGACACCCGCCTGACCGCCGGGCGCTACACCGCCGCGAGCAATCCGCTGTCGCGCTCGGCGACCGCGCAGGGCGTGAACATCACGACCACCCGGCTGGAGGAACAGCACGCGATCACCTACAGCGCCCAGCCGTGGACGAATGCCGACTTCTCGGTGTCGAACACCTTTACCGGGCGCTACTACGGCACCGGGGCGCGGACGGTGAACCTCGACATCTCCGGGCGGCTCACCCAGCGCTTCAACGCGACGAACACCCTGACCGCCCGCGCGAGCTACATCCGGGTGGAGGGGACCAGTCCTTTCGCCTTCGACGCACTGCCGGGCCAGCGCCTCAGCGCTCCCATCGGGCTGGACCTCTACACGGTCCCCGTCAGGGACACGACCTTCACGGTGGGCTACAGCCGTGACCTCTTCCTGCCCGAAGACCAGCAGCCCGCGACCGCCTTCGGGGTGACGGTGAACCGCAAGCCGGTCAACCTGAACTTCGGGTTGCGGCACAACTTCTCCACCGGGGAACTGGAGAGCACGTCCTTTACCCTCACCCTGAGCGACCCCACCGCCGATCAGGTCACGGTGGTGCCCGCCCGCCCCGCGCAGCCCGCGACCGAGACGGCGGCCGCCGTCCCCGCCCGGCCAGCGACGGTGACGCGCAGCAGCGAGTGGCCCGTGCCCGACCTGACCCTCACCGTGACCGGGGGCTACAACCGGGCGACCGGGTACCAGCCCTTCACGGTGAAGGCGACCGTGACCGGCGACATCCGCTCCAACTACTTCAGCGTGTCGGCCAGCCACGACATCGAGACGCCCCGTCTGCGGTCGCTGAGTGCCGAGTTTGCCGGGGCAACGCGGACGGACACGGTGATCAACCCAGTGTCCTTTTCCGGCAGCGAGACGTGGAATCTGATCGACAACCGCTTCTCGGGGCGCTACAGCGCGACGTGGCGGGGCGAGTACACTGCCGCGCACACCCACGAGCTTCAGGTGCAGGCCCCCGGCGACGAGCGGCCCAACGGGACGGCCTTTTTCAGCGTGGGGACGGCGGCGGGGCGGGCGACGAACTGGCAACTGACCTACGGCGGTCCCTTCGACGTGGAGCGCTGGGGCTACACCCGCCCCACGCTGACCGGGAGCGTGCGGGCCACCCGGCCGGGGCAGTCGCTGGCGCTGTCGGCCACCGTGAACACGCCGGGGTTGGAACAGCCGCGCACCGAACTCGCGCGGGCCGACCTGAACGCCGACTGGCAGTTCGGCACCCGCTTTGCCCTGTCGGGCCGCGCCGCTTACAGCCGCACCCGCACGGGCACCTTCCCCGAGGACATCGCCACCGACACCCTGATTCTGGACCCCGTGCGCGTGGGCATCGCCATCGGGGACGGGCCGCGCCCCGGCGCCTACGTGACGGCGGCGCTGCGGCAGACGTTCACCTGGGTGGATGGGGAGCGCCTGAATCCCGCGCCCCTCGCGCCCGTGATCGGGTTGACCATCGACCGCTGCTGCTGGGCCTTGCAGGCCGAGATCGACATGAGCCTGCGCCGCTACCGCCTGGGCGTCAGCCTGCCGGGCAGCTCCAGCTACCCCCTCTTCGACTACGGGGTGGGGGGACTGAATATTCCGCTGCTGCCGGGGACGCTGAATCCGGGGAACCGGTGAGAGCAGCAAGCCACCAGCTTCCAGCCCCCCGCCCACCGGAGGTCCCATCCGTGAAACGACTCGCCCTGCTGCCCCTGACCGCCCTGCTGCTCTCCGCCTGCACGGGGACGGTGGAAACCTTGCCCGCGCTGCGGCTCGCCGTGCTGGCGGATGCGGGCGCGACCCTGCGGACGGTCACGACGGGCGGGGGGGGAGGCACGCTTCCCTCCACCCCGGTGGTCGGCCCCAGCGTGACGGTCACGGACGGCGTGGCCGTGGATACCCTGCCCGGCGGCGGGGCACGGCTGCTGCTCACCCGACGGGGGGGGCTGGAGAGCCGCGACGCGAATCTAGGGGACGTGCGGCCCTTCGCCCCCGCCTTCGACGCGCCGGGCTTCGTGCCGCCCTGCTTTGTGACGACCGCGCTGAACGCCGGGCGCGACCGGATTCTGAGCCTCAGCCAGTGTGACACGGGGGGCGTGCTGAACGGCACCCAGCAGCTCGCCCTCTACCGCACCGACGGGACGCTGGTGTGGCGGGCCGCCGTGGGCGGGGCCGCCGTGGTGACGGGCACCGACGTGCCCCCGGTGCGGGTGGCGCTGGTGCGCCGGGCGGATGGGGTGGACGTGGGGGTGGTCGCCCGCCCCGCGCTGGGCGGCGGCAGCGAGGTGGTGCGGGTGGCCGTGACCACCCCCGGCGCCGACCGCGCCGAGGCCGACCTCCCGGTGCCCACGCCCGCCATCCGCGACCTCGCCCCGGCGCCGAACGGCACCACCGTCTACGCGGCGACCGACACCGGAGTGCAGCCGCTGGGCACGAACGGGGTGCCCGTCGCGGAGGACGCACTGGACGCCTTTGGGACAGGGCGGGTGGACCGCCTGTGGACCTCGGCGGGCAGCGGCGTGGCCGGGCGAAATCTGATCGCCGCGTGGCGTGACCCGCGCGTGAGTGGCCTGGGCACCGAGCCGCTGCGGTTGTGGGACGCCTCGGGCACGCGGAACGAGGCCCTGACCGTGAACGCCTTCGCCGACCTGCGCGACGTGACCTTCGCCCCCGACGGCTTCCTGTACGCCCTGAGCTCGACCACCCTCAGCGGGTACGACACCGTGATCGGCCTGGGGTCGGGCAACACCGGGGGCACGGTAAACTGGCGCCCGGTGACCCTGCTGAGCGGCCTGAACGACGCGCGGGGGGTGACGTGGCTGGTCCCGTGAGGGTGGCCCGCCGTCCGCTCTCAGCGAGGAAAACTGTTTGCGGACGGTGGACCGCCAAGCGCTGAAGGCTCTGCCAGCGCCAGCGCCGCCGCCCCCACCACCCCCCGCAGCCCCACCAGCGGCACCCCGCCGCGCACCAGCAACGTGACCACCGTGCCGGACGCGGGCACGAGGGCGAGCGCCGTGCGGGTGCCCCGCGCCACCCCGTCGTGCCACCATACGCCCCCGCGCCGGAACCAGCCGGGGGCCACGCCGTCCAGATGGGGGGGGAGGGCAGGGGGCCGCAGAACTTCGCGCCAGTCCTGGCCCAGCCTGCCCTCCAGATGCGCCGTCCCGAAGGTCAGCAGGTCCCCCGCCGTTCCGAACAGCCCGCCCGCGCCCGCCAGCGGCCCGAACCCCGTGACCCCTTCGCCCAACAGCGTGGCGGTGGGAGCGACCAGCCCGCGTGCCGGGGGGGTGAGGCCCACGCCCGGCAGCCCCAGCGGTCCGGTCACGTATCGGGCCAGCGCCCGCCCGTAGCCCGCCGCACTCACGTCCTCGCCCGCCGCGTGCGCCAGGGCCAGCGCGAGCACCCCCGCCCCCAGGTTCGAGTACCCGAACCGTCCCGCCCCCCTCCGACTCGCCCAGCGCCGGGCGCTCGCCAGGGCGGCCGGGGCGTCCATGCTGCCGTAGGGGTCCTGAAAGCGGGTGAAGGTGGTCACGGCCACCCGCGCGGGGTGGGCGGGCAGGCCCGCCGTGTGGGTGGCGAGGGCACGGGCGGTCACGAAGTCGGGAAAGGACCGGAAGGGACCACCCAGCCGCGAGAGGGGTGCGTCCCAGCCCAGCCGACCCTCCCGCACCAGCGCTCCGGCCAGCGCCGCCGTGAAGGGCTTGGTCACGCTTGCCAGCTCGAATACGCCGTCCCTGGGAACGTCGCCTCCCCCGACCACCGCCGACTGGCCGTCCCGCGCCGCGCCCACCACCCCGCCCCGGCGCAGGGCGGCCCGCAGCAGGGGCAGCGCCGGGCGCAGGTCGCGCTCCAGCACGGCCTCCAACTCGCGCCGGGCCGTCTGGAGGGGGTCGCGGCGAAACATGGGCTCAGCCTAGCGCCCCACCCTTCCTGGCTGGGCCTTGCTACGCTCAGGCATGTCCCTGCCCCGCGCCGCCAAGAAGCCCCTCACCCACGACCTCCACGGCGAATCCCGCCCCGACGACTACCACTGGCTGAGGACCCAGGGCAAGGCCGACCCGGAAGTGCTGGGCTACCTGGAAGCTGAAAACGTCCACCTGGACGCAGTCATGGCGCCCCTGCGGGAGACGCAGCAGCTCATCTATGGGGAACTCCTCTCCCACGTGCAGGAGGAAGACGACCAGCCCCCCGTGCCCGAGGGCGACTGGGAGTACTACACCCGCACCGAGGAGGGCAAGGCGCACCCCCTCTTCCTGCGGCGCCCACGTGCTGGGGGAGAGGCGCAGCTTCTGCTGGACCTCAACGCGCTGAAGGAGCGCGAGGGCCACGCCAACGTCTGGGTGTACGTGACCCGCCCCAGCCCGGACGGACGTCACTGGGCCTACCTGCTGGACACGACCGGGCAGGAGCTGTGGGAACTGCGCGTGCTGGACACGGCGACGGGCGAACTCGCCGAGCCGCCCCTGACCGGCGTGAGCGGCTGGACCCTGGACTGGAGCGCGGACGGCCGTACCCTCTTCTACGCCACCGAGGACGCCACCCAGCGCCCGGCCCGCATTCACTGGCACACCCTGGGCCAGCCCCAGACCGCCGACGAGGAGTTGTGGCACGAGACCGACCCCACCTTCCGCGCCTGGGCGCGTGTGGCCGAGAACGGCGAGACGCTGCTGCTGGGCAGTTCCGCGAACATGGCCGACGAGGTGGCGGTGCTTGACACCCGCGACCCCACCGCCCGGCCCCAGGTTCTGCTGCCCCGCGAACGCGGCGTGGAGGTCAGCCTGACCGACGGCGGCGACCACTGGCTCGCGCTGACGAACCAGGGCGGCGCGTCTGAGTTCCGGCTGGTGCGCCTGCCCAAGGGGGAAGGGGTGACCTGGGCCGACGCGCAGGACGTGCTGCCCCACGACCCCCAGCGCTACCTCACCGGCATGCACCTGTTCGCCGGGCGCCTGCTCGTCTCCGGGCGCGAGGGGGGCTTCACCCGCCTGTGGGTGCTGCCGCGCACCGGGGAGGGCTACGGCGAGGCCCGCCGCGTCGAGTTTCCCGAGGCGAGCTACACTGTCCGCATCGGCGCCAACCGCATTTTTGAGGCCACGACGGCCCGCATCCTCTACACGAGCCTGACCCGCCCCACCGAGCACCTCGACCTCGATCTGAACACGCTGGAAACCACGCTGGTGAAAGCCACGCCCGTGCCGAACTACGACCCGGCCGAGTATGTGGCCGAGCAGGTCTGGGTGGATGCCCCGGATGGCGAGCGGGTGCCCGTCAGCCTGGTGCGCCGCCGCGACACGGCCCTACCCGCGCCCACGCTGCTGTACGGGTACGGCTCCTACGGGGCGTCCATGGACCCGGCCTTCAGCCTGGGGCGGCTCCCGCTGCTCGACCGGGGCTGGGTGTGGGCGGTCGCGCACATCCGGGGCGGTTCGGAACTGGGGCGGCGCTGGTACGACGCCGGACGCCTCGCCCACAAGATGAATACCTTCACCGACTTCATCGCGGCGGGCGAGGGCCTGCGGGCGGCGGGGATCGCGGGCGACCTCGTGGCGATGGGCCGCAGCGCGGGCGGCCTGCTGATGGGCGCCGTGGTCAACCTGCGGCCCGACCTGTGGAAGGCCGCGTTCGTCGGGGTGCCCTTCGTGGACGTGCTCTCCACCATGCTCGACGACTCCATTCCCCTCACCACGGGCGAATACGACGAGTGGGGCAACCCGAATGAGCCGGACGCCTACGCCACCATGCGCGAGTACAGCCCTTACGACAACCTGAAGCCTGCCGCCTACCCCCACCTCTTCGTCTCGACGGGCCTGAACGACCCCCGCGTCGCCTACTGGGAACCCGCGAAGTACGTGGCCCGCCTGCGCGACCTGCGCCAGCCCGGCAGCGGCGTGCTGGTGCTCAAGACCAACCTGGGCGCCGGGCACGGCGGCTCCAGCAGCCGTTACGACGCGCTCAACGAAATGGCCGAGGAATTCGCCTTCGCGCTCGCGGCGGTGGGGGGCACCCTGGACGCCGGGAAGGGCGGGCAATAAAAAAGCCGCCACTTCGGGCGGTGATGGACAGAAGATAGCGCGGAATGCACCGGGGGTCAAGGTATGCGAGTCGAATTTCGCCAACCTCCGCAAATGGCTTCTCTGGCGGATGACTGAGGACCAGCAACTGCGCTCCGGTCCGGTGGACGCGGCGGCGTGGCTCGCCTTCGATCCACGTACTGCGGGAGGCTGTGGCGCGGGAAGACTGGCCGGGCCGCTCGCGGGTGGGGGAGGACGGAGCGACGGCGGTCTGGCTGCTCGCGCCACATTCGCCCGACTTGGCCTTTCAAAAGGAGGTGCTGGCGCTGTGGCGCTCCCAGCCCCCCGGCGAGGTGGACCCCGCCCACGCCGCTTCCCTGTACGACCGCATCTGCATCCGTGAGGGCAGGCCGCAGCGCTACGGGACCTAAGTGGGGCCGGACGGTCAGCCCTTCCCGCTGGAACCGGGTGACGTGGACGCGCGGGGGGCCGGGGTGGGACTGGGGCCGCTGGAGGACTATGTGGGGACTTTGCGGACGGCCCCCCCCCGTAATGGGCCGCCGGGGGAGGGAATTCAGGACAGCGAGTGGCCTTAAAGTGAGGCCACCGTCACAATGCCAGCGGGCCACCCGCCGGGACAGGTGCGGGCGTGGCCCGCAGGTGCGGCCACGGAAAGGAAGGGACCCATGACCACGCTGCGGCTGACCCTCGCCCTCACCCTTGGCCTGACCCTTGTGACTCTCGCTCCGGCGCAGCAGGGACCGGCGCCCTCCTCCACCCTCCTGCGTCTGCCCGTGACGCCGGGGGCCATTCGGGTCACCGACGCCGCCGCCACCCGCGAGTTCGGGAGCTATCTGAGTGGGCTGGCGCGGGAAGAAGGAAGCACCTGTCAGGCGAGCGAATACCTCGTCTGGAACGATCCAGAGCTCGCGGACCGGATCGTGGACGATCTGGGCACACAGTTCGGCAAGCGGGGCCTCGTGTTCGAGACGCTGGACGAGGTCGAGGAGGACGGCACCACCGCCCTTTCCTTTCGCCTGACCGAGAAGGCGAACCGTTACGTGGGCCTGCTCTACCTCGACGACGAGAGCGTGGTGCTGGGCTGGTGCCAACTGCGGGCCGCCCAGGCGCAGGCGGCCCCCGCTGCCCGTCCGGCCTCGCCCACCCCCGCCGCCGCTGCCGGGGTGACGCCCCGGCCCGGCACCTACACGGGCGACCTGACCGGGGACTTCAAGGGCACCAGCATCAGCTTTCAGGTGGCGGCCGACGGGCGCACGATCACCAACGTCCGCATGACGGGCTACTGGCGTTGCCGCGACTCGCTGAGCAGCAGCGGCGCCAAGCTCAACGCCCGGTTGATCGGTGAACTGGGCGAGATGCCCGGCAACGTGCCCGTGCAGGCGGGCGCCTTCAACCGCCGCGCCACCGCCCCCTACCTCGCCTGGGAGTTCGCTGGGCGATTCGTGTCGGCCACCCAGGCGCAGGGCACCTTTCTGGTGGAGGCCGACGACTGCACCTCCTACAAGCTGAGTTTCACGGCCACGCGGCGCTGACTCACGCCCAGGTCAGCCCGACGTGGGCTTCCACCGTGCCCACTCCGCGCCCGGCCCAGTTGCTCAGCGTGGCGGGGGCGAGCGTCCGCATCTCTGGGGTGACGGACACGCCCAGCGCCTCCAGCACCGCGAGGGCGACGTGGGGCCGCGCCCGCTCGCCGCCGTCCGCGACCTTGAAGGCCACGCCCAGCGGGCCGCGCGGAGTCTCCCGCAGCGCCATCCCGTAGAACGCCTCCGCGCCCATCTTCGCGGCGAGGCCGGGCACCAGGGGCATCAGCGTCGTATCGAGCCGTCCGGGTCCGGCGATCAGGAAGGGCCAGGCGGTCATGGCGGCGAAGATGCGTTCCAGCGCCGGGGTCAGTTCTCCCTGCGGCGCCGCGAGCCGGGCGAACATCCGCGCGGTGGCGTCCAGCGGCAGCGCGAAGGCCGGGACGCTGCACCCGTCGGTCCCCGCCTGCACGGCCTCCAACGCCACTCCGCCCAGTTCGGCGTGCAGTTCCCGAATCCGCACCTGAAGCGGGTGCCCGTGCTCCGCATACCCCTCGCGCGGCCAGCCGTGCCGGACGCACGCCAGCAGCATCCCCGCGTGTTTGCCCGAGCAGTTGTGGTGCAGCGGGGTGGGCTTCTCGTTCCGGCGAATCAGGTCGGCCGCCGCGCCCGGATCGAAGGGCGGGTGCGTGCCGCAGCGCAGGTCGGCCACCGTGCTGCCCGACCGCGCCAGCAGCCGCTCCACGACCGCCAGATGCTCCGGGGTTCCGGTGTGGCTGGCACACGCGATCGCCAGCTCGTCGTCTGGCAACTCCGGCACCGCGAGCGCGAGGGGCAGCGCCTGCACCGGCTTGGAACTCGACCGGGGAAAGGTCACCAACCCCGCAGCCCCGCACGCCGCAACCACCTCACCTGCCCCGTCCACCACCGCGACGTGAACCGTGTGGATGCTCTCGTCAACGCCCCCACGCGTGAAGACGACCTGCCCGGCCTGCGCTGCTGTCATGGCGCCCAGGCTAGCGCGGCTTGACTTCCCGCCCTGCGCCCCGTACTCTTCTTTCCGCTGGTCCGGTAGTGTAGCGGTTAGCATAACTGCCTGTCACGCAGTAGGTCGCGGGTTCAAATCCCGTCCGGACCGCCAGAAGAAGGGGGGAGCGAGGTGCCATTAGGGGCCTCGCTCCCCTCCTTGTTGAGCGGCCAGCACCCGGGGGTCAGCCGCCACCCGGGACGCCTATGGCCGGAAGCTGGCGGCTGACCGCTGACCGCGTCTCCAATTGCCGTCTGGACCCCTACCCCTCCGGGCATTTCGCCGTATCATGCGCCCCGGTTTCGCACGGCGTCCGTTGAGCCCGCAGTCCGGACTCCGAACCCCGCGCACGGCGAGCCTACCTTACCCACGGAGGACGCCTGACTTGACTGCTGCCAATCCTTTTTCCACCGCCGACGCCGCCGAGCTGTACCAGGTTCCCAACTGGAGCGGCGGCTGGTTTCGCGTCTCCGACCGGGGCCAGATGGAAGTGACCCCCTCGCCGGGCCTGCACGCGCCCCTCCGCGCCATCGTGGACGAGATCGTCGAGCGCGGCGAGAGCCTGCCGGTCATCCTGCGCTTTCCGCAGGTCGTCGCCGGGCGCGTGCGGCACCTCAACGAGGCGTTCCGCAAGGCGATCACCGAGTACGGCTACGAGGGCCACTACCAGGGCGTCTTTCCCATCAAGGTGAACCAGCGCCGCATGGTCGTCGAGTCGGTGGCCGCCGCAGGCTACGAGTACGCGCATGGCCTGGAGGCCGGAAGTAAGGCCGAACTCGCCCTGTGCCTCGCCCAGCGCCTGCACCCTGACGCGCTGCTGTGCTGCAACGGCTTCAAGGACGACGGCTTCATCAAGCTCGCGCTGTGGGGCCGGACTCTGGGCAAGAACGTGGTCATCACGCTGGAAAAGTTCTCCGAGCTGGAGCGGGTGCTCAAGCAGGCCAAGGCGCTGGGCGTCAAGCCCGCCATCGGGGTGCGCTTCAAGCTGCACGCGCGGGGTTCGGGGCAGTGGGAGGAGTCGGGCGGCGACCAGGCCAAGTTCGGCCTGAACGCCTACGAGCTGCTGCGGGTGGTCGAGCGGCTGCGCGAGGAGGACATGCTCGATTCTCTCGTGATGCTGCACACCCACATCGGCAGTCAGATCACCGACATCCGGCGGGTCAAGGTCGCCGTGCGCGAGGCCACCCAGACCTACGCGGGCCTGATCGCCGCCGGGGCACAGCTCAAGTACCTCAACGTGGGCGGCGGCCTGGGCGTGGACTACGACGGCTCCAAGACGACCTTCTACGCCTCCATGAACTACACCGTGGGCGAGTACGCCGCCGACGTGGTGTACACCGTGCAGGAGGTCTGCAAGGCCCGCGAGGTGCCCGAACCCACCATCATCTCGGAGTCGGGCCGGGCCTTGACCGCCCACCACGCGGTCCTGGTGATGCCCGTCGTGGACGTGACTGGCCCCACCCGCGACCTGGAAGAACTCGCCGCCCCCAATGAGGACAGCCACCAGATCATCAAGGACCTCGAGGAGATTCTGGTGAACATCTCGGCTCGCAACTACCGCGAGATGTACAACGACGCGGTGGGCGACAAGCAGACGCTGCACAACCTCTTCGACCTCGGCTACGTGACGCTCGACGACCGGGCACGCGGCGAAGCCCTCTTCAACGCGATCCTCCGCAAGATCGCCAAGCTCATTCAGGGCGAGAAGTACGTCCCCGACGAGCTGGAAGACCTCCAGAAGGTGCTGGCCGACAAGTACATCTGCAACTTCTCGCTGTTCCAGAGCCTGCCGGATAACTGGGCGATTCAGGCACTGTTCCCCATCGTGCCGCTGGACCGGCTGAATGAACGTCCTACCCGGCAGGGCACCCTGGTGGACATCACCTGCGACTCGGACGGCAAGATCGAGAAGTTTATCGACCTGCGCGATGTGAAGGCCACCCTGCCCCTGCACGAACCCGGCGGGCGGCCCTACTACCTCGGTGTGTTCCTGATGGGCGCGTATCAGGACGTGCTGGGGAGTGCCCACAACCTTTTCGGCAAGGTCAGCGAGGCGCACGTGACGGTGCGGCCCGGCGGCAAGTACCACATCGACCTCTTTGTGCGCGGGCAGAAGGCGCGGCGCATGATCGAGTCGATGGGCTACGAGGAAGTCATGCTGCGCGACTCCATCGAGGATCAGGCCGACGCGGCCCTCAAGGTGGGCACCCTGCCCCCCGGCCAGGAACAGGAGCTGCTGGAGGACTACGGCGAGGAGCTGCTGGGCTACACGTATCTGGAGTACGAGGAGGGCTGAGCGCGGTGGAGGTCCCCGGCCTCTCGCTGCCCGATCTGCCCGGCGCCGCCCGACTCACGCTTCCCCCACGAGAAGACACACCGGGGGACGTGACGCTGGGCGGCTACCTGTGGCGCCAGCCCCGACCGGCCCCCGCCGCCCTGCTGCT
Source organism: Deinococcus sp. HSC-46F16 (assembly GCF_024171495.1). Lineage (NCBI taxonomy): Bacteria > Thermotogati > Deinococcota > Deinococci > Deinococcales > Deinococcaceae > Deinococcus > Deinococcus sp. HSC-46F16. The sequence continues at coordinate 292,789 of NZ_JALJZW010000004.1, read as the reverse complement.
GCACGGCTGGGGGCAGGACGCGTCCGACATGGCAACCCCAGCCCGGCTGCTCCACGCGGCAGGCTGGCACGGGGTCAGCCTCTCGCTGCGCGGTTGGCGCGGGTCGGGCGGGTGCGACGACTACGGGCGCAGCGGGCCGGGCGACCTCGGGCGGGCGCTGGCGTGGCTAGAGGCTCAGCCGTGGGTGACCCAGACGGCCGTGGTGGGCCTCTCGCTGGGGGGCCTCGTCGCGCTGTTGGCGGCGGCGCAGGGCCACCGGGCGGGGCGCACCGTGGCCGTCAATCCGCCCGCCGACCTGCGTGGGGTGTACGCGGGCACGACTTCGGGCATCCTGCGTCGCTATTACGACGCGGTGCTGACCCCGGCGCAGTGGGTGGACGGCTCGCCCCTCACGCACGCGGAGCGTATCGGCGGGCCGACCTGGGTGGTGATCGGCCCCGAGGACCGCATCTGCCCGCCGGAGCTGGGGCGCACGCTGGCGGCGCGGGCGGGGGCGCGGCTGCTGGAGGTGCCGGGCCTGGCCCACGTGCCGGACGGGGAGCAGTGGGCGCGGGTGGTGGGGGAGACGCTCGGGCCGTCCTGACCCCCCGCCCGCGCTACCCTGTCCCCCATATGTCTGACGCTCTGCTCACGCTGGAAATCGAAAAACTGGTCGCCGGAGGGCTGGGCCTGTCCCGCGACGAGTCCGGCGTGGTGCTGGTGCGCGGCGCCCTGCCCGGCGAACGGGTGGAGGCCGAGGTCCGCGCGGGCCGGGGTGTGCGCCAGGGCGTGACCCGCCGGGTGCTGACCCCCAGCCCCGACCGGGTGGACGCCCCCGACCTGCCCACCGTGGACCTCGCGCACGCGGCGTACCCCGCCCAGCTCCGGTACAAGCGCGGCTTCGTGGAAGAGGCGCTGACCCGGATCGCCAAGCTGCGGCACCCGGTCGCGGAGACGGTGCCCAGCCCGCGCGAGTGGCGCTACCGCAACACGGCGCAGTACCTCGTGACCCCGGCGGGCCTCGCCTACCGCGAGCGCCGGGGCCGGGACCCGCAGCCGGTGGGCCAGGACCCCCTCGTCATGGAGGCGATTCAGGCCGTGATGGACCGCATTGACCCCGAGCTGCTCGACCCCGCCACCGAGGTTGCCTTCCGCGCCAGCCGCCTGACGGGGGAAGTGGTCGCGGCGCTGATCGGGGCGGGCGAGCCGCGCGTGTTCCTGCGGGCCTCCGATCACCTGATGGACGCGGGCGTGGTCGGCGTCAGTCTCGCGGAACCCGCCGGGCGGCGCTTTGGGGCGGGCGTGCGCCTGATCGCGGGCGAGTCCGAGGTGCAGGAGCAGTTTGGGCGGGTGCAGGTCGGCGTGACCGCGACCGGCTTCGCGCAGGTGAACCCGGAGGCGGCGGGGCTGGCCTACCTCCGTGCGGCGGAGCTGGCCGGGCAGGGCACGCACGCCGTGGACCTCTACGGCGGCTCGGGGGCCATCGGGCGGCATCTCTCGCCCCGCTTCACCCGCGTGACCGTGCTGGACTCGGCGCCCGAAGCGCTGGCGCGGGGGCGGCAGGCGGCGGCCCTGAGCGGCGAGCGCAACGTGACCTACCGCAGCGGCGACGCGGCCCGCTTCAGCGAGCTCGGCGTGGACGTGATCGTGGTGGACCCGCCCCGCGCCGGGCTGGAGCCGGAGGCCCGCGAGCACATCCAGGCCAGCACTGCCGACCGTCTGGTGTACGTGAGCTGCGACCCCGCGACCTGGGCGCGGGACGTGGGCGACTTCGTGCGCCGGGGCTGGAAGCTGGGGTCCGTGACCCCCCACGACTTCTACCCCCAGACCAGCCACGTGGAAGTCGTAAGCGTGCTGGAGCGGTAGAGGCCGTGCCCCGCGCCTTCCTGCTCCTCCTGTCCCTCTCCCTGACCGCCTGCCAGGACCGCGAGGCCCGCGCCGAGGTGGCCCATCTAAAGGCCCGCGTGACCGACCTCGAAGCGCGGGTGGAGGCCCTGGCCGCCGCTCCCTCCGTCCCGGCAGAAGCTGCCGCCACCGTGCAGCAGGCCGCCGCGACCCACTGCGCCAACGACCTCTCGCGCACGCTGGAACTGACCCGGCAGGAACGGGGCGGTTACCCTGCCGAATCCGCGCTCGCGGTGCCGGGGTCGTGTCAGGAGTTCCGGGTGACCTGGGAGCGCCTCACGCCGCAGAGCTACGCCTTCCGCGTGCTGGACGGGTCCGGGCAGGCGCTGGCGTCGGGGGCGGGGGAGTAGGCTGGCCCATGCCCCTCGTCCCCCTGGCCTTCAACGACTCCAGCGCCGCCCGCCTGATGACCGCGCAGCAGCGCGAGTTGCGGACCCTCTACGGCGACACCGACGAGCGCACCGAGCCCTTCGACCCCGCCGTGCTCGCGGGCGAGGGCAGCGTGCTGCTGGGGGTGGAGGAGGACGGCGAGCTGCTGGCCTGCGGTGCCCTCAAGCGCCTGGACCCGGAGAGCGCCGAAGTCAAGCGCATGTACACTGTCCCGGCAGCGCGGGGTAGGGGGCTGGGGCGGCAAATTCTGGCTGGTCTGATTGAGCGGGGGCGGGCGCTGGGCTACACGCGGCTGGTGCTGGAAACCGGCGACCGTCAGGCCGAGGCCCTGCACCTTTACGAGTCGGCGGGCTTCCGGCGCATTCCCAATTACGGGTACTACGTGGGGATGGAGGAGAGCCTGTGCTACGGGCTGGAGCTGGGGGAAGCGGCTGAGAGCGGACGGGACGGCTGATAGCCTCCCCTGCATGGGTGACATCGTGGTGGTGGGCGCGGGCCTCGCCGGGCTGACGGCGGCGCGGGTGTTGACGCGGGCAGGGCGGCGGGTGCGGGTGCTGGAGGCGGCGGGGCATGTCGGCGGCCGGGTGGCGAGCCGGGTGGTGGACGGCTACACGCTGGACGCGGGGTATCAAGTGCTCTTTCCGGCGTATCCGGCGCTGCGGCGGAATGTGGACCTCGCGGCGCTGGACCTCGTGCCGGTCGCCCCGGCGGGCGTGGTGCGGCGCGGCGAGCGGGCGGACGTGGTGGGGGACCCCCGCCGGGACCTTGCCAGCCTGCCCTCCACCCTGACGACGAAGGCCCTGACCCTGGCGGACAAGGTGCGGGTGGCCCGCCTCGCCGCGCGGCTGGCGCTGCCCGCCCCCCACACCCTGCTCGTTGGCCCGGACGAGACGACCGAAAGCTACCTGCGGCGCCAGGGCTTCAGTGAGGCGGCACTGACGAACTTCTTCCGGCCCTTTTTCGGGGGTATCTTCCTGCGGCGGGACCTGCACACGAGTGCGCGGCTGTTTCGCTACTACTTCCGGATGCTGCTGGACGGCGGCGCGGCGCTGCCCCGCGCGGGCGTGGGCGAGTTGCCCCGGCAGCTCGCGGCGGGGCTGGAGGTGACGACCGGGGTGCGGGTGACCGCGCTGCGGCCCCGGCCGGGCGGCGTGACCCTGGTGACGAGCGCCGGAGAACTGGACGCTTCCAACGTTCTCGTGGCGACCGACGCGGACACCGCCGCCGCCCTGACCGGCGAGCCGCTCTCGCGCGGGCGGCTGGGAAGCACCTACCTGCACTACGCCTCGGAGACCCGGCTGGACCCCCAGCCCCGGCTGCTCCTGAACGCCGAGGAGGGTTTTATCAACAACGCCCAGTGGGTCAGCGAGGCGATTCCAGAGCGGGCGCCCGCCGGGGGCCACCTCCTGACGGTGACGGTGTTGGGAGTCCCCAACCTCGATGACGACGCCCTCGACGCCCGCGTGCGCGGCGAGCTGAGCCGCTGGTACGGGGGAGGGGCTGCCGGGCTGCGAACCTTGCACATTGAGCGCATTCCTTTCGCCCAGTTCCCCCAGCCGCCCGAGTACGCCGCGACCCTGGCAGGGCACGCGACCGGGCTGCCCGGCGTGCTCCTCGCATCCGAGGTCACCTCCATGAGCAGCATCCAGGGCGCGATGGAAAGCGGCGAGAAGGCGGCAGCGATCTTGCTCGGCGACCCGGTGGGCATGAGCCGTCCGCGCGGGGCCTAGGGTAACGGGAACAGCGGGCCGGTATGCTCGTCCCATGTCCGCCGCCATTCCCGACCACCTCGTCGTCGCCGCCCGCACGCTGGACGAAGGCCGGGCGTGGCTGGAAGGCCGCCTGGGGGTGCCCACGCAGCCCGGCGGCGAGCACGCCCGGTTCGGCACCCACAACGCGCTGCTGTCGCTGGGGCCGGACCTCTACCTGGAGGTCATCGCGGTCAATCCGGCGGCCCCAGCTCCGACCCGCGCGCGCTGGTTCGGGCTGGACACGCCGGACCTCCAGGAGCGGCTGGAGGACGGCCCGGTCCTGATTCACTGGGTCGCCCGCGTGCCGGACCTGCCGGGGGTCCACCTTTCCCACCATGGGGAGGCGCTGGAACTGTCGCGCGGCGAGCACCGCTGGACGCTCACCGTTCCGGCGGACGGCTCGCTGCCGGGGGGTGGGGTCGTCCCCAGCCTGATCGAGTGGCACACGCCCCCCCCGCCCACGCGCCTGCCCGACGCCGGGGTCCGCCTGCTGACCCTGCGCCTGGGCACCCCCGACCCCGACGCCCTCCGCGCCCGGCTGGACGCCCTGCCCCTCGCGGGCGACGTGGAGGTGTACGAAGCTCCGCAGCCGGAGTTGTCCGCGATGCTGGAGACGCCGGGGGGCATGGTCACCCTGTGAGCCTTCCGCCGCCCGACGGGTCGTGGTATGTCCGGCCCCCGGACCTCCCCGAGCGGGCCAGCGTGGGCGCGGTGGTCTTGCGGCGCGAGGGTGGGGAGTGGCACGTGGCCGTCGTCGTGGAGCCGGGCGAGTATTTCCAGCTTCCCAAAGGCGGGCTGGAATCCGGCGAGACGCACGAGGAAGCCCTGTACCGCGAACTGCGCGAGGAGGCGGGGCTGACGGTGGTGCGCCTCGTGGCCGACCTCGGCGTGCTGGAGCGGCAGAACTATGCCCGGACGCGCTGGCAGGTGACGCGCTCTTTCCTGGGGGTGACCGAGGAAGTCGGCGTGACGCCGCTGGAACCTGGTTTCCGGCTGGAATGGCGCCCTCTGGACGCGGTGCCGCCCCTCTTCTGGCCGGAGCAGGGGCAGTTGGTCGAGCGGGTGCGTCAGAACCTCGTAGGTGGGGAATATGAGCTGGCCTGACGCGGAGGCCGCCGCCCATGCAGCCACGCCGCCGCGACCAGCCCCGCCACGAAGCCGAACAGGTGCGCCTCCCACGACACGAGCGGATTGGTGGGCAGCACGCCCCACAGCACCCCGCCGTACAGGAAGAGGGCCAGCAGCGCCGCCAGGATCGCCCCCGGCGTCCGCTCCCACCAGCCCACGCCCAGCAGGTAGGCGAGATACCCGAAGACCAGCAGGCTGGCCCCCAGGTGCAGGCTCCCGCCCCGCCCCAGCAGCCACACCAGCCCGCCACCCAGCACGATGATCACAGCATTCGCCGCCAGGAAGCGCCCCACTCCGCGTAGCGCTCCCATAAAGGCCAGCACCGCCAGTGGCCCGGTGTTGGCGATCAGATGCCCGAAGCCGCCATGCAGGAACGGCGCGGCCAGCACGTTCTCCAGCCGGGCAGGGTCACGCGGGACGATGCCGTACAGGTCCAACCGTCCCCCGAACGCAAACTGGTCCACGACCTCCTGCACCCACACGCCGCCGACCAGCAGCGCCGTCAGCAGCAGGGCCGCCCCCACCAGGGAGCGGGGACGGTGCGGGGGCAGGGAAGGGGAGCGCATGGCTCCAGTCTGCCGCAGGGAGGTGAGGGGTTGGAGGGGCCGAGCTTAGAGCTTAGCCCGTGACCCGCCCCCGCAGCGCCCCCTGCGCTTGCAGGTATTCCGCGATCTGCACGGCGTTGAGGGCCGCGCCCTTGAGCAGTTGGTCGCCCGCCACGAAGAGGTCCAGTCCGCCCTCGAAGACGAGGCTGGAGCGGATGCGCCCGACCTCCACGTCGTACTTGCCCGTCGCGGTCAGGGGCATGGGGTAGAGCTTGCCCGCCGGGTCGTCGCGGACCTCCACGCCCGCCGCCGCCCGGAGAATCTCGCGGGCCTGTTCGGGGGTCGCCGGGCGCTCCAGTTCCAGCGTGATCGCCTCGGCGTGGGTGCGGAGCGTCGGAATGCGGACGGCGGTGCAACTGATCTGGAGCGACTCGTCCCCGATGATCTTGCGCGTCTCCCAGACCACCTTCATCTCCTCGCGGGTGTAGCCGTTGTCCTGAAAGCTGTCGATGTGCGGGATGACGTTGAAGGGGATGGGATGGGCGAAGACCTCGGCCTGCGGGGTCTGGTCATGCAGGACCCTGTGGGTCTGGCTCAGCAGTTCCTCCATGCCCTTCTGCCCGGCCCCGCTCGTGGCCTGATAGGTCGAGACGATCATCCGGCGCACGCCGAACGCCCGGTGCAGCGGCGCGACCGCCACCGCCGCGATGGCCGTGGTGCAGTTGGGGTTGGCGATGATGCCTTTGTGCCGCAGGGCCGCCTCCCCGTTGACCTCGGGGACCACGAGGGGCACCTCCGGGTCGTATCGGAAGGCGCTGGAGTTGTCGATCACGACCGCGCCCCCCGCCACCCACGCCGGGGCCAGGGCCTGGCTGATCGAGCCGCCCGCCGAGGCCAGGATCACGTCGGCGTCGATGGCCCCTTCCGGGGTCGCCTGCACGGTGATCTCGCGCCCCGCGAAGGAGAGGGTGCTGCCCGCCGAGCGCGGGCTGGCGTAGAGCTGCAATTCGTCCAAGTTCAGCGTGCTTTTTTCCAGCACCCGCAGAAGTTCGTGGCCGACCGCTCCGGTGGCTCCCACAATGGCGACGCGCATAGGTCCTCCTTAAAAGAAAAACTCCGCCTCGCGGGGGGCGCGGGCGGCCGGGAACGCGGGGGCCGCCCTGACGGAGTCCGGGTCGTCAGGCGGCGCATGGGGGCAAGGTACCCGCCGGGGGGCGGGGGGTCAAGGGTAGGGTGGGGCGCGGGCAGGACACCTGCCTGACGCACGGCTGCGCTATGCTGCCCGCATCGCCAAGATCAAGGCCGGGCGCGGGTGCCCAGGAGAGGTCCCGCCCGGAGACGGGAGCCCCGGTATGCCCGCCAGGATTCGTATCTACGGTCAGGAAGCCACCTTCGCCCAGGGCTGCTGGGAATGCGCCGACGAAACCTTGCAGGCCATGTTGCAAGCCCTCGCCGACCCCCGCGCCACCAGTCTGGACGCCGAGCTCAGGCACGCCCGCTACGCCGCAGGCCGCTTCGGCGGGCAGGTCGCCGTCGGGGACACCTGGGAGGCGGCCCCCCTCCCCGACCCTGAGATCCGCATGGAGGACTTCGCCCCGCCGGGCCGCCCGCAGGCCGCCGGGTGGCTGTCGTTCCTGCGCAAACGCCGTTAGCGCGGGCTTCAGCCCTCGTCTCCCAGCCGCCGCTCGTTGCCCGCCTGCAAGCGGCTGACGTTGTCGCGGTGTTGCCAGACCATCAGGGCGACGAGGGCCGTCACGAGGAGGGCCAGCCACAGCGGCTGCCCCGTGATCCAGGCGATCAGCGCCGCCGTCACGCCCCCCAGGATGCTTCCGGCCGAGACCAGCCGGGTCAGGGCGACGGTCAGGAGCCCGATCACGGCCATCCCCAGCCCAGCGGCGGGCGAGAGGACCACCAGCGTGCCGAAGGTGGTCGCCACCCCCTTGCCGCCCCGGAACCCCAGAAAGGGACTGAAGTTGTGCCCGATCACGGCGGCTGCCCCGCACAGGGCCGCCTGCGGGTCGTCCAGGCCCGCCGCCCGCGCGATCAAGACGGCGAGCGCCCCCTTGACGATGTCGAAGACGGCGACAGCGACCGCCGGTCCCTTGCCGACCGAGCGCAGCACGTTGGTGGCGCCGCTGTTGCCGCTGCCCACCCGGCGGATGTCCACGCCCCGCGCACGGGCGACCCAGGCGGCGGCCGGAATGGACCCCAGCAGGTAGGACAGGGCGAGGAGGGGCACGAGGAGCAGCAGATTCACGGGCAGATCACCCCCCGATTCTACGGGGCGACCTTCCTGGGACACCCGTTCGGGGGCAGCCCCTCCCCCGGGGCGGGGCCGCGAGTCTCAAGGCCACGTCACCTTGACGGGCGGCGTCTTCACGCAGGCGCGGGAGCCAGCCGCTAGGGTGCGGGGCGTGTCGTCCGTGCCGCCCCCCTCCCCCTCCGAGCCCGCGCGTCTGGCCGCGCTGGCCCGCTACCGCGTGCTGGGCACGCCGCCCGAGGCGTCCTTTGACCGCATCACCCGGCTGGCCGCGCAGGTGCTGGGGGTGCCGCTGGCCGCTGTCAATCTGGTTGGCGAGGACCACCAGTGGACCAAGGCCTGCCTGGGTGGGGAGGCGACCGAGACAGCCCTGGGCGAGTCCTTTTGCGTCTGGACCGTGCGGCAGGAGGGAGCGGTGCTGGTGGTCCCCGACGCCCGGCAGGACCCCCGCTTCCGCGACTATGCGGCGGTGCGGTCGGGCGCGGTCGTCGCCTACGCGGGTGCCCCCCTCGTGACCCCGGACGGCCACCGCATTGGCACCCTGTGCGTGACCGCGCCCCGGCCGCGCGACTTCACCCCCGCCGAGCAGGAGACGCTGGAACTGCTCGCCGGGATGGTCGTGGACGAACTCGAGCTGCGGCTGCGCACCGAGGAACTCACCCGCGCCCGCGACCACGCCCACACCCTGCGCGACCTCGCGGAGCTGATGGGCGAGCCGCTGAGTCCCGGCGAGATGGCGCGGCGGGCGCTGCGGCTGCTGGGGGGCGCGATGCGGCTGGACTGGGCCGGGCTGCTGCACCTCTCCGCGCAGGCGTCGGAGGTCCTGAGCGACCACGCCTCCGCCCCCGCCGACGGGTTCGGGGCCGAGGTGCGCTGGCGCCTGCTCGACCCGGCAGGCGAGCTGCGGCCCACCCTGCTGGGCTGGGAGCGCGTCTTTCTGGACGACGCGGCAGCCGTCGCGGGGCGCTGCCCCGAACTGCTGACCGCCGGGCTGGCGAGCGCCGCGTGGCTGCACGTGCAGGTCGAGGAGGAGCGCCACATGCCGGGCGGGGCCTACGTGCTGCTGCTCGCGCGGCTGGGCGAACCCGCCGCGTGGTCGGAGGAGGAGCGGCTGCTGCTGGAAGCCGCCGCCCGCAGCGTGGGCGTGGCGCTGGAGCGGGCCGAGTACCTGCAGGCGCTGGAACACGCGGCCCTGACCGATGCCCTGACCGGGCTGGGCAACCGCCGGGCGCTCGACGACGCCCTCGATGAGGCCGACACCCGGCTCGCGGCCACCGGCGAGGGCTACGTGCTGGGCGTGGTGGACCTCGACGGCATGAAGCGGGTCAACGACGAGCGCGGACACGCCAGCGGCGACGACCTGCTGCGTGAGTTCGGACGTGGGCTGCCCGCCCCTGGCCTCCACGCCTACCGTCTGGGCGGGGACGAGTACGCGCTGCTCGGCCCGGTCGCCCCCGGCGACGACCCCACCCGCTGGGCCGAACGGCTCCGCCGCCAGGTCCGGGAGGCGGTGGCGCGGGTGCAGGCGCAGGGCTACCCGGCGGACGCCTCGCTGGGAGTGGCCGCCGTGCCGGGCGACGCGCCGGGGGCGACCGGGGCGCTGCGCCGCGCCGATGCGCGGATGTACGAGGACAAACGCGAGCGCGGCACCGGGCGCGGCACCCGCCGGGACGAACCCGCCGAACACCCGCTAGCCTGGGAGACATGACGGTCACGCTGCTCGATCACGTCGCCATCGCCACCCCTGACCTGGGCGCCGGGAGTGCTCCCTACGTCGCCCTGGGCCTCGCCCCCGAGGGACCCGACGAGGAGGTGCCTTCGCAGGGTGTCCGCGTCCGCGCCTTCGTGGTGGGCGCGACCCTGATCGAGCTGCTGGCCCCCACCCGGCCGGACAGCCCCATCGCCGCCTTTCTGGAAAAGCGCGGCCCCGGCCTGCACCACACCGCCTACCGGGTCGCGGACCTGGACGCCGAGATGGCCCGGCTGCGCGGCGAGGGTGCCCGCTTCCTTTCCGGGACGCCCACGCCGGGCCGGGCCGGAACCCGCGTCGCCTTCCTCCACCCGAAGTGGGGCGCGGGCACCCTGATCGAACTCGTGGAGCACCCGGTGGGAGCCCCGGCCCATTGAGCCGCCCCGCCCGGCCCGGCTGGTGGCTTCCGGCCCTGCTGATCATGGGGACGATCTGGTGGCTGAGTTCGGGCAGCGACACACCCGGCCCGCCGCTGCGTCACCCCCTCGACTGGGCGGCGCACTTCCTGGCCTATCTCGCCCTGGCCTTTACCCTCGCGCGGGCGACCGGACGCCGGGGCCTCGCCGTGGTCCTCGCCGCCTGGTTCGGCGCCACCGACGAGGTGCATCAGGCCTTCGTGCCGGGGCGCGACGCGGGCCTGAGCGACTGGCTGTTCGGCCTCGCCGGGGCGGCGGTGGGGGCGTGGCTGGCGCTGGGGCGAAGGGCCGTGCGGACGGAAACGCCGGAGTTCACCGACGGGGAACCCTGACCAACCCCCCCGGCCCCAGCCGAGTCGTGGTTGGGGCCGGGGGATGAACACTGCCCTCACACCACCGGGGTCGCCGCCAGCCGTTCCAGCACGCTGGGGTCTTCTAGGGTGCTCGTGTCGCCCTCGATTGCCTTGCCCGCCGCGATCTGGCGCAGGAAGCGGCGCATGATCTTGCCACTGCGGGTCTTGGGCAGGGCGTCCGCCACGATGATCGCGTCCGGGCGGGCCAGCGCCCCGATCTCGCGGCTGACGTGCGCCCGCAACTCCTGCGCGTTTACCGTGAAGCCCGCCTGCGGCAGCACGAAAGCGACCACGCCCTCGCCCTTCACCTCGTCCGGGCGGCCCACCACGGCGGCCTCGGCCACGGCAGGATGGGCCACCAGCGCCGACTCGATTTCCATCGTGCCCAGGCGGTGCCCGGAGACGTTGAGCACGTCGTCCACCCGGCCCATCACGGTGACGTAGCCGTCAGCGTCGCGCCGGGCGCCGTCTCCCGCGAAGTACACGTGGGGAATCTCGCCCCAGTAGGACTTGCGGTAGCGCTCGTCGTCGCCGTAGACGGTCCGCAGCATGGAGGGCCAGGGCCGCTTGATGACCAGCAGGCCGCCGTCGTCGGGGCCGAGCTCCTCGCCGTCGTGGGTCATGATGGCGGGTTCGATGCCGAACATCGGCAATCCCGCGCTGCCGGGCTTGCTGGGGTGGGCACCGGGCAGGGTGGTCAGCATGATCGCGCCCGTCTCGGTCTGCCACCAGGTATCCACCACCGGGCAGCGCTCGCCGCCGATCACGCGGTAGTACCACATCCACGCTTCCGGGTTGATCGGCTCGCCCACCGACCCCAGCAGGCGCAGGCTGCTCAGGTCGCAGCGGCCCGGCAGTTCGTCACCCTGCCGCATAAAGGAGCGGATGGCGGTCGGCGCGGTGTACAGGATGCTGACCCGGTGCCGCTCCACGATCTGCCAGAAGCGGCCCCAGTCGGGGTGGTTCGGCGCCCCCTCGTACATCAGCACGGTCGCGCCGTTCAGCAGCGGCCCGTACACGCTGTAGGAGTGTCCGGTCACCCAGCCCACGTCGGCGGTGCACCAGTACACGTCGTCGTCGCGCAGGTCGAAAACTGTCCCCGTGGTCAGGTACGTGCCCACCATGTACCCGCCCGTCGTGTGCAGCACGCCCTTGGGCTTGCCCGTGCTGCCGGAGGTGTACAGCACGAAGAGGGGATGCTCGCTGTCCACGGGGGCGGCCTCGTGCTCATCGCTTACCCCCGCCAGCGCCTCGTGCCACCAGAGGTCGCGGCCCGGCTGCATGGGGGCGTCGCAGTTCGCCCGGCAGACCACCAGCATGTGCTCCAGGCTGGGGGTGTTCCGCGCCGCCTCGTCCGCGTTCGCCTTGAGGTTCACGAGGCCGCCCCGGCGCTGCCCCGCGTCGGCGGTGATGAGCAGCTTGCTCCCCGCGTCGTTGATGCGGTCCGAGAGCGCCGAGACCGAGAAGCCCCCGAACACCACGCTGTGAATCGCCCCGATGCGGGCACAGGCGAGCATGGCAATAGCGGCTTCCGGAATCAGCGGCAGATAGAGGGTCACCCGGTCGCCCTGCTCGACTCCCAGCACGGTCAGGGCGTTGGCGGCCCGCTTCACCTCGCGCAGCAGCTCGGCGTAGGTGAAGCGCCGCACCTCGCCGTCCTCGGCCTCCCAGATGATGGCCGTCTTCTCGCCCCGGCCCGCCGCCACATGGCGGTCGAGCGCGTTGTAGGCCACATTCGTCTGCCCACCCACGAACCACTGCGCGTGCGGTTCCTGCCAGTCCAGCACCCGGTCCCAGCGCCGCATCCAATGCAGTTCCCCGGCCACGTCGCTCCAGAAGCCGTCCGGGTCGTCGAGGCTGCGGCGGTAGAGGCGGTCGTACTCCTCGCGCGAGAGCCGGGCGCGGGCCACGAAGTCGGCGGGCGGCGCGATGACCCGGTTCTCGTGCAGCAGGTTGTCGATATGGTCGTTCGTGGCCTGATGGGTCATGGGCAAACCTCCGGGGAAGGGCGGCGGGCAGGGGGCAGAAGCGGGTTGTGGAGGCCTTCACTGTAGTGCGGCGGCGTGAGGAACGCGCCCGCCGTCACGCGGGGGGTACTGGACCCGGTTCAAGGAACTGGGAGGAGCAGGAAACCCCCGGCGGGGGGCCGGGGGCTGGGAGTCAGCGGTCGGGAGGCTCAGTCGTGCGCCGCGACGGTGCCGTCCACGCCCGCCCCGGTGTAGGCGCGGAACTGCATCTCCTCGAAGGCCTGGTCTTCCTCGTCGCGGCGGCGGCGGGCGCCGATCAGGGTGCCCAGCGCGGCGAAGGCGAAGCCCGCGGGGATGGAGACGATGCCGGGATTCCCCAGCGGGAAGAGGGGCGCGGCCTGGATGGGGTGACGGGCGGTAGTCTTCTCGGGCGGGTCCACGCCCATGATGTTGGGGCCGACCGCGATCAGCGCGAGGCAGGTCAGGATGCCGCCCACGATGCCCCAGATCGCCCCGGTCGCGTTGAACTTGCGCCAGAACAGGGTAAAGAGGATCACCGGCAGGTTGGAACTCGCGGCGATGGCAAAGGCCAGCGCGACCAGGAAGGCCACGTTCTGCGACTGCGCCAACAACCCCAGCAGGATGGCGATCACCCCCACCGCGACCGTGGCGAGTCGGGCCACCCGGAATTCCTCGCGCTCGGTCGCCTGTCCCTTGCGAATCACACCCTTGTAGATGTCATGGGTAAAGGAGGTGCTCGCCGCGATGGTCAGGCCCGCCACCACCGCGAGGATGGTCGCGAAGGCCACGGCGGTCACGAAGGCCAGTCCGAACTCGCCGCCCACGGTTCCGGCACCGCCGAACAGCTCCTGGGCCAGCAGGGGCGCGGCCATGTTGCCCGCCGCGTTCGCCGCAGCGATGTCCTCGCGGCCCACCAGCACGTTGGCGGCGTTGCCCATAAAGGCGGTCATGACATAGAACGCCCCGATCAGCACCATCGCCCAGACCACGCTCTTGCGGGCGTCCTGCGCGGTGGGCACCGTGTAGAAGCGCACCAGGATGTGCGGCAGCCCGGCAGTCCCCAGCACCAGCGCGAGGCTGAGGCTGATCAGGTCGATGGGGTTCTTGTACAGGACGCCCGCACCCAGAAATTCGGCGCCGTTGCGGGCCTCGACCTGCGCGAGCAGGTTAGAAAAGCTCCAGCCGAAAGCGTTCAGGATCAGCACCGTCATCACGATAGTGGCGAACATCAGCAAGACGGCCTTGATGATCTGCACCCAGGTCGTGGCGAGCATTCCGCCCACCACCACGTAGATGATCATCAGCACGCCGACGAGCGGAATGGCGATGCCCGGCGTGAGCACCCCGCCCGACAGCAGGCTGATCAGGGACCCGGCCCCCACGACCTGCGCGATCATGTAAAAGGCGCTGACCACGATGGTGCTGATGGCCGCGTAGGTCCGCACGCGGGGGTCTTTCAGGCGGTAGACCAGCATGTCGGCCAGGGTGTACTTGCCCAGGTTCCGCAGCGGCTCAGCGACGATGAACAGCACGGTCAGGTAGGCGATAAACCACCCCACCGAGTACATGAAGCCGTCATAGCCGTTCAGCGCGATCAGCCCGGTAATCCCCAGGAAGGAGGCCGCGCTCATGTAGTCCCCGGCGATGGCGATGCCGTTTTGCCCCGCGCTGATGCGCCCGCCCGCCACGTAGAAGTCCGAAGCGCTGGTGTTGCGCCGCGAGGCCCAGAAGGTGATCCCCAGCGTGATCGCCACGATCACGGCCGCGAGCAGAAAGGTCATTGCGCCGCCTCCCGCGCGAGTCGGTCGAAGGTCCGGGCCTTCACCACGTAGATCGCCGCCATGATCCAGCCCATCGCAAACTCCGCGAAGGCGAACACGTACCCGAAGGTCACGTTCCCAAAGACCTTGGTCGCCATCAGCGGCTTGTTGTAGCCCGCCAGGATGGGCAGCAGGAAATACAGCACCAGAAACGTCACGGTCATGATCACCGTGAAGCGGTTGCGCTCCGCGACCAGCCGGGCGTAGGCCGGGTTGCGCGTGGGCGCGGCGGCGGAGGGCAGACGGGAAACGGTCATGGGGGCCTCCTGGGGCACGGGAAGGCGGAAAGGGAGCGCGGCCCAGGGACCACGCGGCTGAATTGGAAGGGCACCTCGCAGATTAGGAGCCTCTTAACGTGAAATCAATGAACCGGGTGTAACGTTTGCGTTTCTGACCCGGGGACAGCCCGGCGGGGCGAGGGTGCCCGGTTCGCCAATTGTTCCGCGAGGGGGGCGTATGGTGAGGGCTGTGCTCCTCGACCGGCTGAACCGGCCCCTGCGTGACCTGCGCGTCAGCGTGACCGACCGCTGCAACCTGCGCTGCACGTACTGCATGCCCGCCGACGTGTTCGGGCCGGACTACGCCTTCTTGCCGCGCGAGGACCTCCTCTCCTTCGAGGAAATCGAGCGCCTGACCCGCGCCTTCGTCGCGCTGGGGGTCCGCAAGCTGCGTCTGACCGGGGGCGAGCCGCTGCTGAGGCGCGACCTGCCGGAGCTGGTGGGCCGCCTCGCTGCCCTGGAAGGCGTGGAGGACGTGGCCCTGACGACCAATGGCCTACTGCTGCCCCGGCTCGCGGCCGACCTGAAGGCGGCGGGCCTGCGCCGCGTGACGGTCAGCCTCGACAGCCTCGACCCGGAGGTCTTCGGGCGAATGAACGGCTTGAACGTGGCCCCCGAGCGCGTGCTCGACGGCATCGAGGCAGCGCTGCGGGCGGGCCTGCGGGTCAAGGTGAACACGGTGGTGCAGCGCGGGGTGAACGACGCCGGGCTGCCCGAGCTGTGGCGGGCGCTGCGCGACCGGGCGACCGTGCGCTTTATCGAGTTCATGGATGTGGGCAACCACAACGGCTGGAATCTGGACTCGGTGGTGCCCTCGCGCGAGGTGCTGGCCCGCCTCGCGGACGCGGAACCGGGTCTAGGTTTCTCCCCCGTGAATCCCGCCTACCGGGGCGAGGTCGCCGCCCGCTACCACGACGGCGAGGGCCACGAGGTCGGCCTGATCTCCTCGGTCACGGCCCCCTTCTGCGGCGACTGCTCGCGGGCGCGGCTCTCGGCGGTGGGGGTGCTGTACACCTGCCTCTTCGCGGGGCCGGGCACTGACCTGCGGGCGCCGCTGCGGGCGGGCGCTTCGGACGACGAAGTGCGGGGGCGCATCGCCGCCGTCTGGCAAGCCCGCCAGGACCGCTACAGCGAGGAGCGCGGCGAGGCCACCTCCGGGCGGGCGGTGAGCAAGGTCGAGATGTCGCACATCGGGGGCTGATCCCCTCTGGCAGAGGCTGTTCCCCGGCGCGTACCCGGCGCGTGACCTTGTGTCCGCCGAACACCAATCCTTAAGATGCATCCCGGAGAGCCCCTGCGCCCGCAGCCGGGCTGGGAGGCGAGCATGGCGAAATATCCGCTGATCAAGACCACCCTCAAAGACCGCCTGCTGGGCGGCCACTACGCCGAGGGCCTGCCCCTCCCCAGCGAACCGCAGCTCGCCCGCGAGTTCGAGGTCTCGCGCATGACCGCCCGCCGCGCCATCGACGAGCTGGAGCGCGAAGGCTACGTTTACCGGGTGCAGGGGGCGGGCACCTTCCCCACAGGGAAGCGCTTCCGCCAGGGCATGTTCCGGGTGCGGCCCTTCAAGGAATGGGCGCGGCACCCCGACCACCGCACCCACGTCCTGCGGGCGCTGACGGTGGGCGCCACACCGGAAATCGCCGCCGTGCTCCACCTGAACGCCGGGGACCCGGTGCTGTATGTCCACCGCCTGCGCACGGCAGGGGACGAGGCGCTGGTGATCGAGAAGCGCTACATCAACTCGGCACTGGCCCCCTCGCTGCTCGACCACGACCTGGGGTCCGAGAGCATCCACGAGGTGATGATCGGGCTGGGGGTGCCCATCACCCGCGTCGAGCAGAATCTGGAGGCCGTCAACCTGCGCCAGGAGGAAGCCGAGCTGCTGCGCGTGCCGCTGGGCACCGCCGCCTTCCTGCTGCGGCGCACGACCTACAGCGGGCCGCAGCGCGTGTCCTACGTCAACTACTGGGTGCGCGGCGACCGCTACGCTTTTCAGGACAGCTTCGAGCCGTAGGGCGGGGCGGCGGGGGGAAGACCCCTCACCCCGCTGCTGCGCACTCTCCCCAAGGGAGAGAGCCTCGCGCAACGAGGGCTGAGGGGGTCCTTTCCACTGAACGCCCCAGACTCCGCGCCCTCCCCGCGTGAGGATCGCCCCAAGACGCCCCTATCCGTACCCCACCTGGCACTCGCTTCAGGTAGAGATGTCCCTACGGCAACCTCACCGCCCGGACAGCTCCGGGCTGATGGAATAGCCCCCGACTGACCGCTCCGCGCGGCAGCAGGGAGGCTCCATGTTCTATTACGACGGCAAATTGCAGTACCCGGTCCGTGTCGAGACGCCCGATCCCCGCTTCGCGCGGCTGCTTCAGCAGGCCATCGGCGGCGTGGAGGGCGAGATGCGGGTGTGCCTCCAGTACCTCTTTCAGGCGTTCGGCGCCCGTGGCCCCAAGAAGTACCGCGACATGCTGCTGGCGACCGGCACCGAGGAGATCGCCCACATCGAGATGCTGGCGACGGCGGTGGCCCTGAACCTGGAGAGCAGCCCGGCCAGCGTGCAGGAGGAGGCCGCCCGCAGCAACCCCATCGTGGGCGCGGTGATGGGTGGGGACCCCCGGCAGTACCTCTCGGCGGGCCTCGCGGCGCTGGCGGCCGACGCCAACGGGGTGCCCTTCGACGGCTCGCACATCTACGCCAGCGGCAACCTCGCTGCCGACATGTATTCCAACGTGACCGCCGAGGCGACCGGGCGGGCGCTGGCCTGCCGCCTGTTTACCCTCACCGACGACCCCGGCATGAAGGACATGCTGCGCTTCCTGATCGCGCGGGACACCATGCACCAGCAGCAGTGGCTCGCCGTGATCGAGGAACTCGGCGGGCACCAGGGCACCCTGCCCATTCCCAACTCCTTCCCGGTCGAGGAGGAGCTGCGCGAGGTGAGCTATACCTACTTCGCCCCCGGCATCGAGGGCACCCAGCCCCCGCAGGGCCGGTGGACCCAGGGACCGTCCCTCGACGGCATGGGCCAGTTCAAGCTCGAGGCCGCCAAGCCGTTCGGGGACGAGCCCACGCTGGGGCCGCCCGACCCCCTCGCCTTTGCCGAAACCCAGCAGATGATGGGTGCGGATGGGGAGATGGGGACGACCGTCACGGCGACCCCCTCGGACGACTGAAAGCAGGAAGAGGGCCGCGCCTTCGGGAACTCCCCGGAAGCGCGGCCCTCCCCCGTGTTCTGGCTCAGGCGTCGGGGTCGGCTTCCCAGTCCGTCAGGGCGTAGGCCCCGGACACCATCGCGGCCAGCCCCAAGAAGTAGGCCCGGTCGCGGCCCTCCATGCGGGCACCCAGCAGCAGCAGCACGGGCACGGTGCCCAGTTCGATCTTGCCGTGCAGGGGGAAGGGAATCATCCGGCTGATGGCAGGCGGGTAATCGGTCAGGGCGCTGACGCCCAGGTACGACCCCGCCAGCGCGTGGGAGGCGGTGCGGGCCTGCGGGCTGAGCCCCAGCAGAGCGGGAGCGGCGGCCATCAGGCCGCAGGCGGCGTAGTCGACAAGGCCGTGCAGGCGGGGCGTCAGCGGTTTCATGGGCTCAGCATGGGGGGTCGCCGGGTGCCGGGGGAGAGGGCAGCCCTAAGTCGGCCTTGAGCGTTGGGGAAGCCGCGCCTTCACTTGAACGGGGTGCAAATTTGGACCGCAGGCGCTATATGTGGAACATCATGGATTCGTCGTCGCTCCGGGAGCGTCAGAAAGAACGCCGCCGCGCGCGGATCTATAGCGTGGCCCTCGACCTGTTCAAGCGGGGCGGCTTCCAGGCGACCACCGCCACCGACATCGCGCGGGCCAGCAACGTCTCGCGGGGAACCTTTTTCAACTACTACCCCTACAAGGAAGCGGTGCTGCTCGACTACGGCAGTGAAGTCATGGAGCGCCTGCGCGACAAGGCCGAAGCCCGGCTCGCGGAGGGGGCCGCGCCCCTGACCGTCCTGTATGAAGTCTGGGACGACCTCGCCGAGGAAAATGGCCGCGAGCGCGACCTCTTCCCGCCGCTCGCCTACGAGGTGATGAACCCCAACCCCGAGCGGGCCAGGACCGCCTACCAGGCCCTGCCGCTGAGCAAGGTCATTGAGCTGATCTTGAAACCGCTGCATCAGGCCGGGCAGATTCGCACCGACCTGAGCCTTCAGCGCATCAGCAACCTGATCGCGGACACCTACCTGCTCGTCGCCCTGCGCTGGAGCGCCTACGGCACCGACCGCACCCTGCAGGAGGAAACGCGGCTGGCGCTGAACCTGCTGCTGGAAGGGGCGCTGCGGCCCGACGCCCCGGCCCGACCGTCCTGAAGGGGGCGGACACGGCGTGACCCAGCCTGAACTCAGCATCGGCACCTCCCGGCACAGTTGGCCCTTCAGCCGGGGGCTGGTCGTGGAGTCGCTCGTCAACGCAGGAGCGAGTGCCCCGGCGGCGGCCACCGTCGCCCGGCGGGTGGAGCAGGCGCTGCGGCACGCCCGGCGGACGCCCGTCACTCCAGCCGAGTTGCAGGCGCTGATGGTGGACCTCGCGCGGGACGCACTGGGGGAGGAGGTCGCGCAGGCCGCCGCCCGGCAGACCCCCGCCTTCGTGGACATCCCCGTGCGGGCCAAGAAGGGCACCCTGCCCTTTAGCCGGGGGGTACTGGCCCGCACGCTGGAGGACACCGGGCTCTCGCCGCGCGACGCCTACGGCACGGCGAGCGCGGTGGACGTGCGGCTGCGGCAATCCGGGCGGCGCGAGGTCACGGTGCCCGAACTCGACGAGGTGACCGAGGACGTGCTGGCGGAGCGCTACGGCGAGCACCTGCGCCGCACCTACCGCTTCCTGAAGGGCAACCGGGGCCGCCTGGGGGTGGTGAGCGGGGACGGGGGCACGCCGACCCCCTTCAGCAAGGGGCTGCTGGTGCAGTCGCTGCTGGCAGCGGGGGTCGCGCCCGACGTGGCCCGCAAGGTGGCCCGCGTGACCCAGCGCGACCTGCGCGGCAGCGAGGACCGACTCGTGACCCGCCAGGCCATCCGCGAGAAGGTCGAAGCCCTGCTGCGCGACGAGGTCGGCCCCGACGTGAGTGCCCGCTACCGCCTGCTGCGGGTGATTCGCCGCCCGCCGCGTCCCCTGGTCGTGCTGCTGGGGGGCGTGAGCGGCACGGGAAAAAGCTACCTCGCCGCCGAGGTCGCCTACCGCCTGGGGATCACCCGCGTGATCGGCACCGACGCGGTGCGCGAGGTCATGCGGGCGATGGTGTCGCGCGAACTCGTGCCGGGCCTGCATGCGAGCACCTTCAACGCCTGGGAAGCGCTGCTGCCCCCCGGCGTGCCGCGCCCCGACAAGCCCACCCCCGCCGAGCTGCTCGCCGGGCTGCGCGATCAGGTCCAGCAGGTCAGCGTGGGACTGGGGGCGGTGGTGCGCCGCGCCATTGAGGAGGGCACCAGCCTGGTGCTGGAGGGGGTGCACCTCGTCCCCGGCTACCTGCGGGCGGCCGACTACGCGGGGGCGCTGGTGGTGCCCATGCTGGTGACCCTGCCCGACGAGGGCGAACACCGCCGCCACTTCGAGTCACGCGACCGCGAGACGGCGGCCAGCCGCCCCCTGCACCGCTATATGGCCTACTTCGACGAGATCCGCACCATGCAGGACTACCTCGAAGAACTCGCCCGCCGCGAGGATGTGCCCCTGCTCGACGGCCTGACCCTCGACGAGAGCGCCGAGCAGGCGGTGGACGTGGTACTGCGCCGGGTGATGGATGCCCTGACGCCGGGGGAACGGGCCGCGCTGCTGGGGGAGGAGGGGGGTGGGGAGTAAGGGACCCCGCCTAGCGCCCCCTGACCTTCCGCACCGCCGCCCGCAACTCCGCCACCGCCCTCTCCTCCCCACCGTAACGGGCGCGGTGGTAAGCCCCCACCGCCGCGCGGATGGCGTCGGCCTGCTCGGGGTGGCGTTCTATGGCCCGCTCCCCGTAGGCCGCCGCCGTCTCGCCGGGAGCGCGGGGCAGGCGCAGCCGCCGGGCAAAGTCGTTCAGCTGCCGCACAGCGGGGTCCAGGGCGGGGGAGCGGCGCCGGGCCACGAGCAGCAGCGGGAGCGCCGCGAGCAGCACCCCGGCGATCCCTAACGCGAGCAGGCCTGTTCGCCCGCCCACTCCCGCCTCCACCCGCCCCAGCAGGTCGCGCTGGCGCGGGCCGTCGTAGCCCGCGACCCAGTTGTTCCAGCGGGTCTGCCAGGCGTCGAAGCGCAGGGCGACCCGGTCCAGGGCGGCGGGGGGTGGGGCCGCCTCCGCCCTGGGCCGGGCGAGGGCGCTGGGCAGCCCGGCGGTCACCCGGCCGGGCGCGACCTGCGCGGTGGGGTCCACCCGCACCCAGCCCCGGCCCTCCAGCCAGACTTCGACCCAGGCGTGGGCGTCCTGCTGGCGCACGATCAGGTAGCCGCCGCTGGGGTTCAGCTCCCCACCGAGGTAGCCGCCCACCACGCGGGCAGGCACTCCCGCCGCCCGCATCAGGAAGGCGAAGGAGGACGCGTAGTGCTCGCAGAATCCGGCGCGGGAGCCGAACAGGAAGGCGTCCACCCGATCCCGTTCTGGCAGCGTGGGCGGCGTGAGGGTGTAGCGGAAGTCCCCGGCCCGCAGCCACTCAAGTGCCGCCTCTACCCGCTCCGGCGCGGGCAGTCCCGCCCACGACGCCGCCAGTGCCCGCGCCTGCGGACTCTCCCCGGACGGCAGCCCGAGGTTGAGGGTCAGGCGCTCGGGCGCCTCCCGCGCCCCCAGCCGGGCGGCGCGGCCCTGCACGGCGTGGCGGGTGCGGCTGCCCCCTACGCTGAAGGAGACGGCCTGAAACGCGGTCGTCAGGAACGCTCCCGGCGGCAGGGTGGTCGGCGTGTCCAGCACCGGAATCCAGGGCGGGTTGCCGGGTTCCAGGGTCAGGCGGTAGGCCAGCGTCGGCCCATAAAACTCCACCGTCGGGGACCCGAAGCGCTCGCGCACCTGCCCCCAGCGAACCCCGTCGTAACGCTCGTAGACGGGACCGCGCCAGTAGCGTTCCTCCGGGGTGGGCAGGGGGCCGCCGAACTCGGCGCGGAAGGCCACGTCCCGGCTCTGGGCCAGGGTGCTGTATTCCCCTGCCGTGATCTCGTCGGCCAGTCCGGTCTGCGCGGCCTGCACGGGGAGTTGCCACAGCGGTCCGTCGGGGCGGGGGAACAGCACGAACAGCACGGCCATCAGCGGCGCGGCTTGCAGGCTGAGGCGGCCAGCCTGGCCCACAGCGGCCAGCCCCGATTCTGGCCCCGGCCCAGTCCAGCGCCCCAGCGCGGCGAGCAGGCCCACCAGCCCCAGCGCGACATGCGCCGCCGCGAGTGGTCCCTGCCCGAAGAAGAGATGCGTGAGCAGCACGAACACCCCCAGCAGCGCGAGCAGCCGCCCGTCCCGCCGGGTGCGCGTCTCGGCGGCCTTGAGGCACACCAGCAGCCCCAGCAGCGCCGTCCCTGCCTCCCGGCCCAGCAGGGTGCCGTAGACGGCGTTCAGCACGACGAATCCCAGCCCCGCGAGCAGCCCCAGCGCCCAACTTGGCGGGGCGGGCAGCGGGCGACGGGTCCGCAGGGCGGCGTAGCCCAGCAGTACGGCCTCTAGCCCGGTGAGCCACGCGGGTTGCCGCAGGGCGGCGGGGGCCAGCGCGAAGGCCAGCGCGAGCAGGGTGAAGCGCAGCGGAGCACCTGGCAGCGGGGCTGGGGCGGGGCGCCGGGGGGCGGTCGCCGGGGCGGGCCAGGGCTGCACCTCGGCCAGCGCCGCGCGGGCCGCCGCCGCGTGCGCCTCCCCCACGCCGGGGGGCAGGGCGCGGCCGGGCAGCGTCAGGCGAAAAGGCGCTCCCATGCGCCGCGCCTCCTCCACCCAGGCGGCCAGCCGCGAGAGCCGGGCTTCGGTGCCTGTCAGGGAGGCCGTCTGTGCCCAGTCCAGCGCGAGGATCGTTCCGGCGGGCGCGTCCGTCTCGCGCACCACCAGCGACCCGGTGCGGGCCGCGTGCCGCCACGACACCTGCCGGGGCGAGTCGCCGGGCTGGTAGGGCCGCAGCCCGCTGAAGTCGTCCGGGCCGGGACCGCGCCGCTCGGCCTCCTCGCCCGCGCCGGGGGCCGGTGGGGGCGGGGGTGCTCCCTCCTCCAGCACCGGGGCGACTGGGAGGGGGGCCGGGGTCGGGAGGGGCTGCCACACCGCCCACAGCCCCAGCGGGTCCAGCGCGGCGACGGCGGGCCGGGTCAGGTGGAGCAGGCCACGGGCTGGGGTGGGGACTGGGACGGTCACCTCGGCCGTGCCCCCGGCCAGAACGCGCCCCATCCCCTCGGCCCCCGGCCCCAGCCGCACGAGGACGGTCAACCCTGGTCCCCGGCTTTCCATCCGCACTGCGAAGGGGGCCGTGCCGCCCGCGACCGCCGAGGCCGGAGGCGTCACCCGCCCGGACAGTGCCCGCCCCGCCCGCGTCGCCTGCGCTGCCGCCGCCACCCACACGCCCCCCAGCAGGAAGGTCACCGCATACCCCAGCCCCAGCGCGTAGTTGATGCAGCCCACCAGCGTGACCACGATCAGCCCCAGGAAGGCCACGCCCAACCGGGTGGGCCGCAGGGTGCCGGAGGTGGGCGGGGCAGAGGCCATCGGGCGAGGCGAACGGGTCAAGGAATGGGCGTCTCGGCGATCAGGCGGGCCAACACGTCCGGCCCGGTTCCCCCGCGCACCGGGAGCCGGTGGCCCGCGACGCTGGGGAAGACCGCCTGCACGTCCTCCGGCAGCACCATCGTGCGCCCGGCGAGGTAGGCCCACGCCCGCGCCGCCGCCAGCAGCCCCAGCAGGGCGCGGGGACTCAGGCCCGAGTCCAGCGCCGGGTGTTCGCGGGTCGCGCGGGCGAGCACTTGCAGGTAGTCCAGCAGCGGCCCCGCCACGTACACGGCGTCCACCTCCCGCCGGGCCGAGCGCAGGGTCTCCGCGTCCAGCACGGCGGGCAGGTCGCGCACCACGTCGCCCCGACCGCCCGTCTCCAGCAGGGTGCGCTCGGCGCGGGCGTCGGGGTAGCCCAGCGTGACCGACATCAGGAAGCGGTCGAGCTGCGCTTCGGGCAGCGGCGACGTGCCTGTGTAAGCCGCCGGGTTCTGCGTGGCGATCACGAAGAAGGGGTCGGGCAGGGGCCGCGTCACGCCGCCTTCGCTGACCTGCCGCTCCTCCATCGCCTCCAGCAGCGCGCTCTGGGTGCGCGGGGTGGCGCGGTTGATCTCGTCGGCGAGCAGCACCTCCGAGAAGATCGGCCCCGGCTGGTACCGAAAGACCCCCTCGCGCCCGTCCCAGACGCTCACGCCCAGCAGGTCGGCGGGCAGCAGGTCCGCCGTGAACTGCACCCGCCGGAAGCTCAGGCCCAGCGTACGCGAGAGCGCGTGCGCCAGCGTAGTCTTGCCGACGCCGGGCTGGTCCTCGATCAGGAGGTGACCCCCCGCCAGCAGGCAGGCCAGCGAGAGGCGCACCTGCCCCGGCTTGCCCAGAATCACCCCGTCCAGTTGCGCCAGCGCACGGGTCACCGCCGCCGCACTGGTGGGGGGGGAGGGAGCGGTGGGCACGCGCGTCATGGGGGCGAGTCTAGCCGCGCCCCTCTGACAGAACTGCGACATCGGGCGCGGGCTAGGCGTGCAGGTCTTCGCGGTCCTCGCAGAGCTGCCCCTCGGCCTCGGGTTGCAGGGTCACGTGCCGGAGGCCGTGTCGCTCGCGCAGAACTCGCCGAGCATGGACGAGCACCTCGGCGTGGTCCGCCCCCCCTGCCACCTCCACATGAGCCGTCAGGACCGGCTGCCCTGCCGTGATCGCCCACACGTGCAGGTCGTGCACACCCCGCACCCCCGGCACGCCGCCCAGCGTGGCCCGCACCGCCCGTACGTCCAGCCCCTTGGGGGCTCCCTCCAGCAGCACATTCAGGCTGTCCAGGAGCAGGCCCCACGCGCTGCGCAGGATCAGCAGGCCGATCAGGGCGCTCACGATGGGATCGGCCACCGTCCACCCCGTTCCCAGCACCAGCAGCGAGGCGATGATCGCCCCCACCGACCCCAGCAGGTCGCCCAGCACGTGCAGAAAGGCCCCGCGCACGTTTAGGCTGTCCCGCTGCCCCCCGTGCAGGACCGCCGCGCTCACGAGGTTGGCGATCAGCCCGGCCACCGCGACCGCCAGCATGACCCCGCCCTGCACCTCGGGGGGGTCAGAGAGGCGCCCGTAGGCCTCCC
This sequence comes from Deinococcus sp. HSC-46F16, assembly GCF_024171495.1. NCBI lineage: Bacteria > Thermotogati > Deinococcota > Deinococci > Deinococcales > Deinococcaceae > Deinococcus > Deinococcus sp. HSC-46F16. Next base: position 267,969 of record NZ_JALJZW010000004.1, on the reverse strand, counting down.
ACAGAATCCAGAGCGTGAGCAGCAGCAGCGCCGCCGCGTTCACAAAGGCCGCCAGAATCTCCACCCGGTAGAAGCCGTAGGTCCGTTCCGGAGTTGCCGGGCGGCGGGCGAAGCGCACCGCAAAGAGGCTCAGCGCCAGCGCCGCCACGTCGGACGCCATGTGCCCCGCGTCGGAGAGCAGGGCCAGACTCCCCGACACCAGCCCCCCGATGATCTCCACCACCATGAACGTCGCCGTGACCACCAGTGCGGTGCCCAGCCGCCGCGCGTCGGCCCCGTGCCCGTGGCTGTGGCCGTGCCCGGCGTGCTCGTGGTCATGCGGGTGATCGTGGTGGTGGGAGTGGGCGCTCATCGGGCCTCCGGGGGCGGGGGAGACGGGGGCAGACCGGGACAGGCTAGCGCAGAGGTCCGCCGAGCCTTCTGTGTCCGGCTCGGAATCGGATGGACACTGGAACCGGTGGAGACACCCACGAGCCACAATGACAAAAGGAAAACCCCGTCCCAGAGGGGGGCGGGGCTTGGGCTGGCTCGGCAGGTTGGGGTCGAACCAACGACCGTCCGATTAACAGTCGGATGCTCTGCCACTGAGCTACTGCCGAATACCGTGGCGCGTGCCGTTTCCGGCGCGAGAGGGAGAGTAACACGGGTCCCGACGTTTTGCAAGAGAAGGGCCGCGGATGCCCCAACCGCTCAGGCCTGCGCCCCGCCCGGCATGATCGTCCCCGGATTCACGCCCAGGCGGTCGAGGGCCGCCTGCCAGCGCTCCCCCACGGGCACGTCCCAGATCAGCTCCGGCATGTCCTGCTCGACCCACAGCCAGGTGCCCTCGCGGGCTTCCTCGGTGAGCTGGCCCGCGCTCCAGCCCGAGTAGCCCAGCAGCAGCATGTAAGGCTGGTCCGAGGCCATCACCGCGTGCAGCACGTCCAGGCTGCTCGTCACGTACAGGCCGGGGGCCAGCCGCACCTCGCCCGGCAGGTTCAGCGCTTCCCGGTACAGGCACCAGCCCACGCCCGGCTCGACCGGGCCGCCCGCCCAGGCGGTGCCCGCCCCGGTGGTGGGGGCATCGGGCAGCAGCTCAGCCACGCTCTGGGTCAGGGGCGCATTGACGAGCAGGCCCATCGCGCCCGACCCGTCGTGTTCCAGCAGCAGGATCACGGCGCCCTCGAAGGCGCTGCCGCGCAGATGGGGGCTCGCCACCAGGAACGTCAGCGGGACGGTCATGGGTTCAGGATAGTGGGGTCGCAGGCGCAGCGGGCCATGACAGAAAAACCTCCCGCCACCGGGGAGGTGGGCAGGAGGCTAGGAAGGGGAGAGAGCTTTACGCGCTCGCGCCTGTGCTGCGGCGGGTCGCCCGGCGCTTGGCGGGCGGGGCAGCGACCTCGGCCGCCTCGCCGCGCGGGGTTTCCAGGGCCTTCAGGCCACCCACCAGGGCCACGTCGAGCACCTGGTCCACCGTCTCGCAGGGGTGGAAGCGCATGGAGGAGCGCAGGTGCACCGGGATGTCACGCAGGTCGCCCTCGTTCGCCTTGGGCATGATGATGTGCTTAATTCCGGCGCGGCGGGCACCCAGCACCTTCTCCTTCAGCCCGCCGATGGGCAGGTAGCGCCCGGTCAGCGTCATCTCGCCCGTCATCGCCACGTCGTGCCGGGCGGGGATGCCGCTCAGGGCCGAGATCAGGGAGGTGACCATCGCGCCGCCCGCCGAGGGACCTTCCTTGGGAATCGCGCCCGCCGGAACGTGGATGTGGATCTCGGAGTTCTCGATGCGCTCGCGGTCGATGTGGAAGCGTTCGGCGTTGGTCTTGATGTAGGTCAGCGCGGCGCGGGCCGATTCCTTCATCACGTCGCCGAGCTGCCCGGTCAGCACCAAGCCCTTGCCAGGCATCACGCTGGTCTCCACGAACAGGATGTCGCCGCCCACCGGCGTGTAGAACATCCCAGTCGAGACGCCCACCTTGTCCTCCTGCCCCTCGGTCTCGGGCACGTGGCGGGCCTGGCCGAGGTAACGGTCGAGTTCCTTGTCGGTCACCTTGACGCGCTTGACCTCGCCCGTGGCGATGCGGCGGGCGACCTTGCGGGCCACGGTGCCGATCTCGCGCTCGAGGTTGCGCACGCCCGCCTCGCGCGTGTAGTGGCTGATCAGCCGTTCCAGCGCCGCGTCCGTGAAACTGATCTGGTTGGGCTTCAGGCCGTTGGCGGTGAGCTGCCGGGGCAGCAGGTAGCGCTTGGCGATCTCCAGCTTCTCCTGCTCTATGTAGGAGGAGAACTCGATGACCTCCATGCGGTCCATCAGGGCCGCCGGAATCTGCTCGGGGTAATTCGCGGTGGCAATGAACATGACTTCCGAGAGGTCGAAGGGCACGCCCATGTAGTGGTCGGTGAAGTGCTGGTTCTGCGCGGGGTCCAGGACCTCCAGCAGCGCCGCCGAGGGGTCACCCTGGTAGCTGCTGCCGAGCTTGTCCACCTCGTCGAGCAGGATCACCGGGTTCTTGGTGCCCGCCGTGCGGATGCCCTGGATGATGCGGCCCGGCATCGCCCCGATGTAGGTGCGGCGGTGGCCCCGGATGTCGGACTCGTCGCGGGCGCCACCCAGCGCGATGCGCACGTACTTGCGCCCCAGCGACTTGGCGATGGACTGCGCGATGCTCGTCTTGCCCACACCGGGAGGGCCGGTGAAGACCAGAATCGGCCCCTTGTTGACCTCGGCGGCGTCCAGCTCGCCGCGCTCGGCCCGCTCGCGGCGCAGGCGGCGCACGGCCAGGAACTCCAGCACCCGATCCTTGACCTTTTCCAGTCCGTAGTGGTCCTCGTCCAGAATCCCGGCGGCCTCGCCCACGTCGAGGCGGTCGTCGCTGCGGACGTTCCAGGGCAGTTCGGTGACCCAGGTCAGGTAGGTGCGGATCACGGACGCCTCGGCCGCGTCAGGATGCATCCGGGCGAGGCGGTTCACCTCGCGGTCGATCTCCTTCTTGACCTCGGGCGACAGGCCCAGCGCGTCAATCTTGGCGCGGAAGGCTTCGGCCTCGTCGCCTTCTTCGCCGTCGTCGCCGCCCTGCAACTCCTTCTGGATGACCTTCATCTGCTCGCGCAGGTAGTACTCGCGCTGGTTCTTGTCGATCTCTTCCTTGACCTGGGCGCGGATGCGGGCCTGCACCGCCTGCACCTCCTGCTCGGTGTCGAGCAGCGTGAGCACCCGGCGCACGCGGTCGGTCAGGCGGGCGGCTTCCAGCACCGCCTGCTTGTCTTCCAGCTTGAAGTCGAGGTTGAAGGCGATGTGGTCGGCCATCTCGCCGGGGTCGTCCTTGCCCTGAATGGTCTGGACACTCTCGGCCCCGATGCGGCCTCCCTGGGCCACCGTCTCGAACTTCTCGCGCAGCTCGCGGGCCAGCGCCTGAAGCTCGACGGGGTCGCCCGTCTCGGTGGGCAGCTCTTCGACGTCGGCGGTGAGGTAGTCGCCGCGCTGGTACGCGGTCACGCGGGCACGCGACACGGCGGCGACCAGCATCTGCACGGTGCCGTCGGGGTTCTTGCGCACGCGCAGCACGTTGCAGGCGGTGCCCACGTCGTACAGGTCGGTGCCCTGCGGGTCGTCCACGTCCTTGTCGCGCTGCGACACGATCAGGATGACCTTGTCGCCCGCCATCGCCGCCTCAATGGCATTGATCGAGAGGGCACGGCTGGCGTCGATGTGCTGCACCATCGTCGGGTAGATGACGCTGCCGCGCACCGGGCACACAGGCACGTTGGCGGGCAGCGGGGTGGGTTGATTGGCAGTGGGCATGAAGGCTCCTTTGTAACGCCCGAGATGACTCTGGAGAAGGGGTCTCTGGCGAGGGTGTTGCCAGGAAACTTGAGTGCAACTATATCAACTTTCCGGGGAGGGGGCAAGCCCTGGACCGTCGGGGCAGAGAGGAGTCGGAGCCCGTCTACCACGCTGAAATCCTACGCTCGCACGCCTGACAGCGGCCTCACGGAGAGCTGAAGCGGCCTTCATGGGAAGTGTGGGCATACTGGGGGTCATGCCCCGCGTCCTGTTCCGGCTGCACACCCCACCCCCCATGCCGGGGGCCGTCTGCTTTCTGACTGGCACGCACCGGGGCTGGAGCGATGAGGCGGAAGGTTGGACCTTTGCCCCGGACGGGACGCTCGCCGCCGAGCTGCCCCAGGGGACGCTGCTGAACGTGAAGGTGCGGGCGCTGTCTCCGGACGGCACCGTCACCGAGGAGGGGGACGCCTGGGGAGGCCGCGCCCCGGCCCACCGGCTCGTGGTGCATGGGGACACCACCCTCGACCTCCCGGTGGCGGGTTGGCAGGACGGGCAGGGGGGCCGGGACCGCCCCGCCCGCAGCGCCCCCCCGCGCGAGACGGTCGCGCTCGCGTCCCCCTGGGGCGAGCAACCCGTGCGGTTGTGGTGGCCTCAGGACGCAAAGGGCGACCTGCCGCTGCTGATCCTGCACGACGGCCAGAACGTGTTCGACGAGGGACCCTCTTTTGCGGGCGAGAGCTGGGACGCGGCGGGGGCCGCTCAGGCGCTGGCCGACGCGGGCTTCCCCTGCCGCATCGCCGCCCTCCCCGTGAACGAGGACCGGAGCCGCCGCTACGTGCCCTTCGCCTTCGAGCTGAACGGGTTCGAGTCCGGTGCGGACGAGTACGCCGACTGGCTGCGGGAGACGTTGCTGCCGCATCTGCGCGGGCGGTTTGGGGACACCCCTGCGAGTCGTACGGCGCTCGCCGGGTCCTCCTTCGGCGGCCTGATCACCGCCTACGCGGGGCTGCGCGACCCCGGCACCTACGGCACCCTCGGCGTGTTCAGCCCCGCGATCTGGCCCGCCGACTTCGCCTTCCTGCGCTGGCTGGAAGGCCGCGCCGACCCCCAGGCCCGCGTGTGGCTCGACATGGGCGACCACGAGGGTGACAGCCTGAAGGGAGCCGACGAGATCGTGGAGCTGACCCGCGACCTTGCCGCCCGCTTACGCCCGAAAGTGGCCGAGGTCCACCTCACCATCGGCGAGGGCCACTGGCACGACGAGGAGGCGTGGCGGGCGCGGCTGCCGGAGTTTGTGCGGTGGTGGCTGATGGGGTTGGAGGCCTAGGCCAGCAGGTCCCGAGCGATGATCAGCTTCTGAATCTCGCTGGTGCCCTCGTAAATCCGCAGCAGCCGCTGGTCACGGTAGTACCGCTCCACGGGCGAGTCCTTCATGTAGCCCATGCCCCCGGCGACCTGCACGGCCTTGTCCGCCACCTGCGAGAGCATTTCGGTCGCGTGCAGCTTGGCGACGGACGCCATCCGGCGCACGTCCTGCCCCGCGTCCACCATCCAGGCGACCTTCTGCCACAGCAGGCGGCTGGTCTGAATGGCGACCTCCATCTCGGCGAGCATGAACTGCACCGCCTGAAACTCCGCGATGGGCTGCCCGAACTGCTCGCGGGTCTTGGCGTGCGCCACCGAGAGGTCCAGCAGCCGCTGCATGGCGCCCGTGGACCGCGCGGCGATGCCCACCCGCCCGTTCGTCAGGATGCCCAGAGCCTCGCGGTAGCCCAGGTGCTCGGGGCCGAGGAGGTTCTCGGCAGGCACCTCGGCGTCCTCGAAGATGACCTCGGCGGAGAGGGCACCCTTCTGCCCCATCTTCTCGTCGATCTTGCCGATGGTCACGCCGGGCGTGCTCTGCGGCTCAATCAGAAAAGCGCTCATGCCGCGCGTGCCCCGCGCCGGGTCCGTCACCGCGATGACGGTGAGCAGCCCCGCGATGGGAGCGTTGGAGATGTAGTGCTTGGTGCCGTTCAGCACGTATACGTCGCCCCGCCGCTCGGCCCGTGTGCGGATATTGGCGGCGTCCGACCCGCTCGACGGTTCGGTGATGGCGAATCCCGCGATGCACTCGCCGCTCGCCATGCGCGGCAGGAAGCGCCGTTTCTGCTCCTCGGTGCCCAGCCGGACCAGCCCGCTTGTGCCGATGCTCGCGTGGGCGCTGATCACCCCGCCGAAGCCCATGTGCCCTTGCCCCATCGCCTCGTACACGGCGCAGCGGCCCAGGGCACCCAGGCCGACCCCGCCGTATTCCTCAGGGATACTCAGGCCGAACAGCCCCAGCTCGGCGGCCCCGCGCATCAGCTCGGGCGGGACGCGGTTGGTGTCCTCGATCTCGCGGGCACGCGGCTCGACCACCTCCAGCATGAAGTCGCGCACGGCCGCCTGCATGTCCCGCAGGTCCTCGGGCAGGGTGAAGTTCATAGGTGGGCAACAGGCTAGCGCGTGGGGAGGGTGGGGCACGCCCAGATTGACACCCCGGCCTGGCCCGTCTAAGATGTGTGGGCCTGCGAAAGCGGCGCGTGCGGTGGGTTTAGCTCAGTTGGTTAGAGCGCCGCTCTGTGGAAGCGGAGGCCGTGGGTTCAAATCCCATAATCCACCCCACTTTCCCCCGGACCCTGCCCAGTGGCGAGGTTCGGGGCCTTTTTTAACGTGCGTGCGGGGATGGCGGAACTGGTAGACGCACCAGACTTAGGATCTGGTTCCCGTAGGGAGTGAGGGTTCAAGTCCCTTTCCTCGCACCAACAGGTGAGTTCCCCTGCCTTGGCGGGGGATTTCGCTTTGGCCTGGCCCCCTGGCGCTGGCGGTCGGCTCCCCTCGCGCGAAAGGTGCGCGAGGCTCTATGATGCGCGGCGGCATGTCGCGTGCCCGCCGCCGCGTCCCAGTTTCAGCGGAACGCGGAGCGGACGCAGGCACACACGAGGATGGAGCCGCCCCCTCCAGGGCACACGCGGGTCAGCCCGCGCGGAGCCGGGAGCGAGGTGGCCAAACAGAGGAGAGCTATGGCAGAGCTGATCAGCAAGGAAGGCAACAAGGTGCAGTTTCAGGTGGCGGTGCCCGCCGCCGAGGTCAACCGCGCCTACGAACAGGTGTGGGCGGGCCTCGCGCGCGACGTGCGCGTGCCCGGCTTCCGTCCCGGCAAGGCGCCCCGCAAGGTGCTCGAAGGCCGCGTGGGCAAGGGCTACGTCGAGCAGGAAGTGCGCGACCGTCTGCTGCAGGCCCACTACCCGCAGGCCGCCCGCGAGCTGAAGCTCAACCTCGTCGACGCGCAGATCGACCCCGGCGCCCTCCAGAGCGGCCAGAGCTTCACCTTCACGGTGCGCGGGGAAACGTACCCCGACGTCACGCTGGGTGACTGGCGCTCGGCGCAGCTCACGGCGGCGGCCCCCGAGATCACCGACGAGGTGCTGGAGCGCACCCTCTCCGACCTGCAGGAGCGCAACGCGACCTTCCAGACCGTGGAGCGCCCCATCGAGGCGACCGACCAAGTCACCATCGAGGAACTCGGCGAGGGCGAGGGCGGGTCCTACCCCGTCTACCTCGACGTGGCCGAGCCGCACGTGCGCGACGCATTGATCGGCAAGAACGTCGGCGACGAGGTCGAGATCACTGTGCCCGCCCACCAACACGGTGACCACGAGCACCCCGAGCACACCGTCCGCGTGCGGGTGCAGGGCGTGCAGACCAAGCAGCTTCAGGAGCTGGGCGACGAGTTCGCCAAGTCGCTGAACTTCGAGTCGCTCGACCGCCTGCGCACCGACCTGAAGGGCGAGCTGGAGCGCCGCGCCCGCCAGGAGGGCGACGCCGCCCGCCGCGAGGAGTTCATTGAGCACCTCGTCTCCGGGATGCAGGCTGAGATTCCCCAGGCGCTGCTCGACCGCCGCCGCGACGCGATGCTGGAAGAGATCAAGGACGACCTCGGCCGCCAGGGCGTGAAGTGGGGCGAGTACGAGACCTTCATGCAGGAGCAGGGCAAGCTCGACGAGTTCATGGCGGACCTCGCCAAGAACGCCGAGAGCCGTGTGCGCCGCGACCTGGCCCTGGAGCGCCTCGCCGAGGACCTGAACGTGCAGGTCAGCGATGCCGAGTTCAGCCAGACCATGACCGCGCTGGCGCAGGCCAACAACCTCACCCCCCAGCAGCTTCAGAGCCAGCTCGGGCCGAACGGCCTGAACGCCTACTACATCAGCATGGTGCGCGAGCGCGGTCTCCAGCAGGCGCTCGCCGGACTGACGGCGGGCGAGTCGGCCCAGGCCGAGAGCAACCCTGAGGCGACCGAGGGCACCCAGACCGACGGCGAGGGCGGCACCGAGGAAGGCGCGGTCCAGCAGGACGGGACCGGCGCGGCCGAGGACCAGGCCGAGAAGTCAGAGTAACACCACTCTCGCGGGGGGGCACGTCCACAGGGGCGTGCCCCTCGCCTTTACCCCCAGCCTCAACACTGAACTCGATTCATTGAACGGCTGTTCAAAGAATGCTAGCGTCGGCCCATGACGACCAATTCCGGGGCCAATCCCCACCGCCCCAGCCTGGGCATCACGGCGCTGGGCGCCTACGCCCCCGCGCAGGTGGTCAGCAACGCCGACTTCGAGGCGCGGCTGGACACCAACGCCGAGTGGATCGAGAGCCGCACCGGCATCCGCGAGCGCCGGTTCGCGGCCGAGGACGAGTTCACCTCCGACGTGGGGGTAGCCGCCGTACGGGACCTGCTCTCGCGTGACCCCGACGCCCTGCGCGAGGTGGACGCCGTGATCTGCGCGACCGTCAGCCCCGACGCGCTGATGCCCTCCACAGCGGCATTGATCGCCATGCAGGTGGGCCTGACCGGGGCCGCCGCCTTCGACCTCTCGACGGCGTGCAGCGGCTTCGTGTACGGCCTGAGCGTGGCGCAGGGGCTGATCCTGGCGGGAACGGCGCGGCGGGTGCTCGTGGTCGGCGCCGAGGCCCTCTCCAAGATCGTGGACCAGGACGACCGCAACACCGCCATCCTTTTTGGGGACGGGGCGGGCGCGGCGGTCGTGGGGCCGGTGCCTGTGGGCTACGGCTTTCAGCAATTCGTGCTGGGGGCCGACGGAGCCGGGGGATCGAGCCTCTACCTGCGCTGCGCCGCGCCCCGTCTGCCCGGCGGCTTTGAAATGGCCCCCGGCGTCGGCATGAACGGCCGCGAGGTCTTCAAGTTCGCCGTGCGCGTGCTGGGCGACAGCGGCAACGAGGTGCTCGCCAAGACGGGCCTGAAGAGCAGCGACGTGGACTGGGTGATTCCGCACCAGGCCAACATCCGTATCATCGAGGCCGCCAACGAGCGCTTCGGGGTACCCATGTCGAGGACGGTCGTGAACGTGGACCGCTACGGCAACACGTCGAGCGCGACCGTGCCGCTGGCCCTGCGCGAGGCGCTGGATGACGGGCGCATTCAGGACGGCCAGCAGCTCCTCCTCGTCGCCTTCGGGGGCGGACTGAGCTGGGCTGCCGGGACGATGCGCTGGTGGGCCGGGGCGCCCAGCCTGCAAGCCCGCGCCGCCGCCCCCGCCGAGGTGTCCGCATGAAGATCGCGGCTCTCTTTCCGGGACAGGGCTCGCACGCGGTCGGTATGGGCGCGGACCTCGCCGCCGCCTTTCCCGAAGCCGGGGCCGTCTACGCCGAGGCCGAGGCGACCCTGCCCGGCCTGCGCGGCCTGATCGAGACGGGGCCGCTCGAAAACCTCACCCTGACCGCCAACCAGCAGCCCGCCCTCGTCGCGGCGTCCGTGGCGGCTTTCCGGGTGTGGCAGGCGCAGACGGGGCTGACTCCGGCTTTCGCGGCGGGGCACTCGCTGGGCGAGTACTCGGCGCTGGTGGCGGCCAGAACGCTGGGCCTCGCGGACGCCCTGCGCCTGACCCGCCAGCGGGGCGAGCTGATGCAGGCGGCCGTACCCGTGGGCGCCGGGGCCATGAGCGCCGTGATGGGCGACCCGGAGGTGGTGCGCGAGGTCTGCGCGGCCATGCCCGGTATCGTCCAGCCCGCCAACTACAATGCGCCCACCCAGACGGTGATTTCCGGCGAGAAGGCTGCCGTGGACGCCGCTGCCGCCGAGCTGAAGACGCGGGGCCTCAAGGCCATTCCCCTCAAGGTCAGTGCGCCCTTCCACTGCGACTTGATGGCCCCGGCGCGGGAGGGGCTGACGCCGGGCCTGCACGCCACCGCCTTCGGGCCGCTCGCCTTCCCGGTGTACGCCAACGTGACCGCCGGGGCGAACACCGATCCTGCCGCCCTCCCCGACCTCCTCGCCCGCCAGATCACCGGGAGCGTGCGCTGGGTCGAGACGATTCGGGCGCTGGCCGACGCTGGGACCGAGGTCTTCGTGGAGTTCGGCCCCGGCACGGTCCTCACCGGGCTGGTGAAGCGCATCCTGCCGGACGCCCGGACCCTGAACGTCGGCACCGCCGAGCAGGTGCGCGGCTTTCAGCTTCCAGCGCTTAGCCCCCAGCTTTGAATCTTCCCGGCTGGCCGCCGGACGCTGGCGGCTGGCCGCTTTCCTGCAAGGACTTCCATGACCCAATCTGAACTCCAAGCCCATAAAATCGCGCTCGTGACCGGCTCCAGCCGGGGCTTGGGCCGCGCGATGGCCCTCTCGCTCGCCCGCGCGGGCTTCGGCGTGGCCGTCCACTACGGCCGCAACCAGGCAGAAGCCGAGAGGGTCGCCGACGAGATTCGCGGCCTCGGCGTGCCCGCGCAGGTCTTCGGCGCCGACCTCTCCACGCCTGCCCACGCCGGAGCCCTCGTCGAAGACGTGATCGGGGCGATGGGCCGCCTCGACGTGCTCGTCAACAACGCGGGCATCACCCGCGACACCCTCGCCATCCGCATGAAGGACGAGGACTGGCAGGCCGTGCTGGACACCAACCTGGGCAGCGCCTTTGCCGCCAGCCGCGCCGCCATCAAGCACATGATGCGGGCGCGGGCCGGGCGAATCATCAACATTGCCTCCGTCGTCGGGCTGATGGGCAACCCCGGCCAGGCCAACTACGTCGCCAGCAAGGCGGGCCTGATCGGGCTGACCAAGGCGCTCGCCAAGGAATACGGCGGACGCGGCATCACCGTGAATGCCGTCGCGCCGGGCTTCATTGAGTCGGACATGACGGCGCAATTACCGGAAGACGTGCAAAAGACGTACCTGGGCGGCATTCCCCTGGGCCGCTTCGGTCAGCCGGAAGAAGTGGCCGCCCTCGTCGCCTTTCTCGCCTCGGACGCCGCCGGGTATGTCACGGGGCAGGTCATCGGGGTGGACGGGGGACTGTACCCGCACTGAGGTCAACTCGCGCTGTCCAGCACGGACGGGCTGCATGACAGGGGAACAAGCGAGCGGGGCCGTATTCGACACGAAAGTGCCCGGAGCGGCCACTCCGGGTGCGGAAAGGGGGTGGGTGCTATGCGTCTGTCACGCAGGCAGCGTCCTACCACACGCGGGAAGCGGAAAACAAGGCCTGTCAAAGCTGCTGAGATCGTCACGATCCTCGGTGCGCTCGCGGGCCTGATCACCGCTCTGGCGCACCTGATTCAAGCCCTGAAGGAAGCCCTCTCGTCCCTCCATGCCACTCGCGCCGCGCTGGGCACCCCCCAGCAAACCGGGGGTTTTGTATTTCTGAACCCTGTTTAGTCTCGGTGGCAGCCCTGGGCGGCGCGTGTACACTGGCGCGAGACTTCAGGTTCAAGGAGGAACAGAGCATGGCGACATTTGAAGACGTGAAGGACGTGATCGTCGAGAAACTCGGCGTGGACGCGGACAAGGTGACCCCCGAAGCCCGGTTCGTCGAGGATCTCGGCGCCGACAGCCTGGAAACGGTCGAGCTGATCATGGGGCTGGAAGACCGCTTTGGCATCTCCATCAGCGACGAGGACGCCGAGAAGATCCGCACGGTGCAGGCGGCCGTGGATTACATCGGCTCTCAGCAGTAACCCTTCAAGACACCGGGGGCCGGGGGAGGTTGCGGGAAACCGTGGCCCTGCCCGGCTCCTCCCTTGACCCCCAGGGGAGAGGAGGCAGCATGAGCGTGACAGGACTCAGGCGCGTGGCAGTCACCGGGCTCGGCCCCGTGACACCCATCGGGACGGGGGCGCAGGCCTTCGCCGAGGCGCAGCGGGCGGGCAAAAGCGGCATCGGCCCCATCACCCACTTTGACCCCGCGGACGTGGCCAGCAAGATCGCGGGCGAGGTCAAGGACGACCTTTCCGCCTTCGTGGACCCCCGCGAGGCCCGCAAGCTTGACCGCTACGTGCAGCTCGCGCTCGCGGCAGCCGAACTCGCCGTGCGCGACAGCGGGCTTTCTGAAGAGGAGCTGCGTGGCGAGCGCACGGGCGCCGTGATCGGTTCGGGCATCGGCGGGGTCAAGACCTTCGAGGAGCAGGCCAATGTCTTGCGGACGCGCGGGCCGGGGCGCATCAGCCCGATGTTCATCCCGATGATGATCGCCAATATGGCGACCGGGCACGTCGCCATGCGCTACGGCGCGACCGGCCCCAGCAGCACGGTGGTCACCGCCTGCGCGACCGGCACGGGGTCGGTGGGCGACGCGGCCCGCTATATCCAGCTCGGGCTCGCGGACGTGATGCTCGCGGGCGGCACCGAGGCGGCCGTCACGCCCATCGCGGTCGGCGGCTTTTCCAACATGAAGGCCCTCTCGACCCGCAACGACGCCCCGCAGGAGGCCAGCCGTCCCTTTTCCGCCTCCCGCGACGGCTTCGTGCTGGGCGAGGGCGCGGGCGTGGTCGTGCTGGAGGACTACGAGAAGGCCAAGGCGCGGGGCGCGACCATCTACGCCGAGATCGTGGGCTACGGCACCAGCGCCGACGCGCACCACATCACCCTCCCGGCCCCCGAGGGACGCGGCGCCCAGGTCGCCATGCGGATGGCGCTGGCGACGGCGGGCGTGAACCCCGAGCAGGTGGGGTACATCAACGCGCACGGCACCAGCACTCACTTCAATGACCTGCACGAGACGCAGGGGATCAAGCATGTCTTCGGCGCCCACTCCCACGAGCTGGCCGTCAGTTCTACCAAGTCCATGACCGGGCACCTGTTGGGCGCGGCGGGCGCGGTGGAGGCCATCGCGGTGGCGCAGGCGCTGTACGACGGCATCCTGCCGCCCACCCTCAACCTGACCGACCCCGACCCCCTGCTCGACCTCGATTACATCCCGGAAGGGGCGCGGGAACAGAAGGTCGAGTACGCGCTGAGCAACTCCTTCGCCTTCGGCGGGCAGAACGCGGCGCTGCTGTTCAAGCGGGCGTAAACGCGGTCTAAGCACGCCTGGGCGCCAATTCCGCCTCCCATCTGAGACAATGGTGACCCGGCCCCGCGCCGGGTCGTCCGCTTTCTCCCGCTTCCCACCCGCCCGAGGTTGCCCGCTGTGTCCGCTTCTCGCCCCGTCCCCGCTGACCCCGCCCCGCCCCGCGCCCGCCGCCGCCCCGCCCGCCGGGAGACGGAGGAGGCCGGGCGGACCTTCAGCACGGTCGCCAACCCGGAGAGCGCCTTTCTCAACCGCGAGTTGTCGTGGCTGGCCTTCAACGCGCGGGTGCTGGCCGAGGCGCGGGACGAGCGCAATCCACCGCTGGAGCGGCTGCGGTACGCGGCGATCTGCGGCAGCAACCTCGACGAGTTCTTCATGGTGCGCGTGGCGGGGGTGCACCGCCAGATCGCGGCGGGGGTGCAGACCCCTGGCCCCGACGGGCTGCTGCCCCGGCAGACGCTGGATCTCGTGCGCGAGCGGACCCACGACATGCTGCGCCAGATCGAGCAGGCGGCCCGGCGAACCCTCGACGACCTCGCCCGCGAGGGGGTGCGCTTCTCGCGCATCGCGGACCTGGGCAAGCGGGCGCGGGCGACCCTGCGGGGGCGCTACCTCGCCGAGATTCAGCCGGTGCTGACGCCCCTGGTGGTGGACCCCAGCCACCCCTTTCCATACCTCAGCAACCTCAGCCTCAACCTCGCCGTGCTGCTGGACGCGGGGGAAGGCGAGGACCCCGACTTCGCGCGGGTCAAGGTGCCGGTGGGCGTGCTGCCGCGCGTGGTGGCGGTCGAAGGCCGCCTCGTGCTGCTGGAGGACGTGATCGCCGCGCACCTCGGCGAGCTGTTCAAGGGCCGCACGGTGCTCGCCGCGCACCCCTTTCGGGTCACCCGCAACACCGACTACGAGTTCGAGGAGGAGGAAGCCGAGGACCTGCTCGCCACCATCGAGGACGGGTTGCGGCGGCGGCGCTTCGGCTCGGCGGTGCGGCTGGAGGTGGGGCAGGGGATGCCCGCCCCCCTGATCACCTTCTTGCAAGAGCGGCTGCGGCTGGCCCCCGAGGACATCTTCCGGCTGGAGGGGCCGCTGGGCACCGCCGACCTGATGGGCCTGCCGGTGGACCGCCCCGACCTCGCCTTTCCGCCCCACGTGCCCGCCGTGCCCGACCTCGGAGACGAGGAGGAGGGGGAGGTCTTCGAGGCGCTGGGGCGGGGCGACGTGCTGCTGCACCACCCCTACGACGGCTTCGAGGGGGTGCTGGCCTTCCTGGAGGAGGCCGCCGCCGACCCGCAGGTGCTGGCGATCAAGCAGACCCTCTACCGCACCGGGGACGACCCCCGGCTGCTGGGGGCGCTGCGCAAGGCGGCCGAGAACGGCAAGCAGGTCGTCGCCCTGATCGAACTCAAGGCCCGCTTCGACGAGCAGCGCAATATCTCGTGGGCCAGGAAGCTGGAGCGGGCGGGGGCACACGTGGTCTACGGGGTGGCCGGACTCAAGACCCACGGCAAGGTCACACTGGTCGTGCGCCGGGAGGAGGGCGGCCTGCGCCGCTACGTCCACATCGGCACCGGGAACTACAACCCCAAGACCGCCCGGCTGTACACCGACCTCAGCCTGCTCACGGCCCACGCGGGCCTGGGGGCTGACGTGTCGGAACTGTTCAACCACCTCACCGGGTACGCGGAGGCCACCTACGCCCACCTCCTCGTCGCGCCGGACACCGCCCGTTCCGGCCTGGTGGCCCTGATCGACCGCGAGATCGCCCACGCGGGCGCCGGGCACGACGCCTGGGTGCGGGTCAAGGTCAATTCGCTCACCGACCCTGGCATGATCGAGGCGCTGTACCGGGCCTCGGCGGCGGGCGTGCGCGTCGAGCTGATCGTCCGGGGGGTGTGCTGCCTGCGCCCCGGCGTGCCCGGCCTCTCGGAAAATATCCGGGTGCGCAGCCTGCTGGGGCGCTTCTTGGAGCACGCCCGCATCTTCGCCTTCGCGGGCGCCGGAAATCCCGAGGTCTACTTCGGCAGCGCCGACTGGATGAGCCGCAACCTCGACCGCCGCGTCGAGGTGATCGCCCCGGTCCTCGACCCCGCCCACCGCGACCAGTTCCTGCGCATTCTGGCGACCGAGTGGGCCGACCGGCGCGGCTCCTGGGAACTGAACGTGGAGGGCGCGTATGAGAAGCTGCCGGGCGACTTCAGCGCCCAGCGAACCTTCGCGGAAGCGCGGCACTCGGGGTGAGGTAGGGAAAAGGGAAACGGACGCCGCCGGGGTGGGGGCGTCCGTAAGAGTTTTGAGAGATGTGAGACGTTACCAATTAGAGGACGCCGTAGTCGTTAGCACCCTGAACTTTGACCGGCTGCTTCAAAACGCCGTAATCGTTCGCCCCCGCCTGGGCGACCGAGACGCCGAGAGCTGCCAGAACCGCCAGGACCTTCACGATTTTTTTCAGGGACATGGCGGTATTGTAACCACAAACGATGACCCTAGATGTGGAGCACTTCTCAGACCTCCAGGCACACTTCGATGCCGGGCGTTACGACGCCGTCATCGCGTACCTGACCGACATCCCCCCGGCGACCCCAGGCGGGTGGCGGTTGCTGGGCATGGCCCACATGGTGAGCGGGCAGGTCCAGCAGGCAGAGTTGCCGCTAATGCGTGCTGCGGAGCTGGGTGACGACGAGGCACGCGTCGAGTACGGTAATGTTTTGCGTCTCCAGGGCCGTTTTTCCGAGGCGATCCGACACTTCGAGCGAATTAGCCCCGGTTTGACTGGAGAACTCGCGTTAAGGGCACAGCGGTGGCAGGGAACGGCTGAGTTTCAGTCAGGGCAGATGGTCGAGGGGCTGGAACGCTGCGAGCAAGCCTGGCGCGGTTATATGGCATTGGGTGATGACGAGCGCATTGGCCGTATCACCCAGACAGTGGCGCAGATGCTCGTGCAAACAGGCGAGGTGACACGCGCTCAGCACCTCTATCAAGAAGCCATACGGCTGCTGCCCAAGGACCGGACTCCAGTCGCTCGATTGTCGGCGTTGACCGGTCTAGCCAATGTCCAAGTGCTCACCGGGGATTTTCGGGGTGCTAGGAGCACTATTGCCCAAGCTCAGGAGGTGTTGACGCAGACAGACGCCATGAGGCCTCGTGCCTACCTCCTCGCTGTCGAAGCCGATCTCCACCGCCTCACCGGCGACCACGCTGCGCATCTTCAGGCGCTCGAAGAGTTGCGGGCCATCGTCGAATCCACCCGCGACTTCGAGCTGCTGACGTGGACGGCGACCCGGATGGCCGACCTGTACAGCCGCCAGGGGCAGCATGCGCGGGCGCTGGAGGTGCTGCTCGACCTCGCGCCGGACGCGACGCACCCGGCGGTGACCATGACGCGCGGCATCCTGCTGCGGCGGCGGCAGCATCACGCTCAGGCCGCTGAGCACCTGACGCGGGCGCTGGAATCGCAGACTTTGGGCGAGGGTCAACGGGTGCGGGCGCTGCTGCATCTGGCCGAGGCACAGTCGGGACTGGGGCAGACCGAGGAAAGCCTGCGGACCTTCCGCGAGGCGCTCACCGCCCTGATCGCCGCCCGCGACCGGATGCTCTACCGCCCCGACTTGCACGAACTCGCCAACCTCGTGCAGCGGGCGCTGCTCGACCCCGACCTCGCGCCCGACACGCAACTCGTGCTGGAAAAGCTCAACGTGCCCGGCAGCGAGACGCCCGTCTCCGGGGCGCTGCACCTGCGCGTGCACACCCTGGGCCGCTCGGAGATCGAACGTGGGGGCGAGACGATCACGCTGAGTCTGGAAGGCGGCGTGCTCACGCTGGTCTACCTCGCCCTGAATCCGGGGCGCACCCGCCGCGAACTGGAGGCGACCCTCTACCCCGACCGCGATCCCAAGACCGCCGGGGACTACTTCCGGGCCGTGTTCCGCGAGCTGCGGGTGCGGCTGGGGGCCGAGGTCCTCACGATGGAGGGGAGCGCCAAGCAGCCGCGCTACAGCCTGGGGCCGGACGTGCATGTCCACCTCGATGTGACCGAGCTGCGGGCGGCGCTCGCGGCGGGGGACCTCGCGCAGGCGCTGGCGCTGTACCGGGGGCCTTTCCTGCCGGGGTTGCGGATGGAGAGCGAGTGGGCCGAAGAGGTCCGCGAGGAACTGCGCCTGCTGCTCACGATGGAGGTCCGCACCCGCGCCTCGCACGCCCGCGAGGAAGGCGACCTGCGCCGCGCCCTGCTGCTGACGAATGAGTTTCTGCGGATTGACCCTTACGACCTCCCCATGCTGGAGGCCCGCGTGGAAATCGCGCGGGAGGTCGCGCCCCCGCAGGAACTCGCCCGTTACGTGGTGGAACTGCACCGCATGCAGCCCTAAGGGGCAGCGCCCATGCCCCCCGACGACCGCCCGTTCCTGAACCCGCCTGGTGCGGACGCCGCCGCGCCCGCCGGGGAGGTGCCCCCCGCCCTCTTCGACCTCGCCGTGAACCGGGCAGACGCGGCCCTGCGCGGCCTGCGGCCCGGCGACCCGGCCCGCGCCCTGGCGCTGTGGCACGCCCGCACCCGCTTTGCCCGGCGGGTGCCGCTGGTGGCGGTGGCGGAGGCGCTGCGCCTCAAGCCGGAGGGTCCCGGCGAGTGGCACTGGGCGGGGGGGCCGGGAGGCGGCTGGGTGGCGGGGAAGGCCCCCTTTCCGTAGACCCTCAATTCAGGCGGCCCGCGAGCACCTCCACCGCCACCCGCACCGCCCGCGTGATCTCGGGCTGGGGCAGGTAGGGGAGGGCGGGGCGGTCCTCGGGCACGGCAAGGGCGACTTCGGCATTCGCGGGCACGTGCAGAAAGCCGCAGGGCACCCCCGCGCGGCCCGACGCCGCCAGCGCATGCAGGGCGTGGTACATCACGACGTTACAGACGTACAGGCCCGCCGTGTTGCTGATGTGCCCTGGAATCCCGGCCTCCCGCCACGCGGCAAGGATGGGACGCAGGGGGAGGGTGGAGAGGAAGGCGGCGGGTGCGCTGGCGTCCGTGCAGGCGGGAGCGTCGCGGTAGATTTGGCCCGCGTTGTCGGGGATGGCGAAGTCCATCACGTTCACCGCGACCCGCTCCAGCGTGACCTGCGGGCGGCCCGCCGCGAGGCCGGTCAGCAGCACCGCGTCCGGCTGGTGGGTGGCGAGCAGGCCGCGCAGGGTGTGCGCCGCCGCGTGCGGCTCGACGGGCAGCAGGGCCGACTGTACGCGGAGGCCGCCGACCTCCAGGCCGTCCAGCGTGCCCACAGCCTCCGCGCTGGGGTTGACAGGGTGGGTGTGGAAGGGCTCGAAACCGGTCAGCAGCAGCGTGGGCATGGCAGGCAGAATAGGGCGGCGCTCCACTCTGTTTCGGGGGGGCGGGGCCGCTATCCTCGCCCCATGCCCGAACTGCCCGAGGTGGAAACCACGCGCCGCAAGATTGAGCCGCTGCTCGCCGGGCGCACCATCCTCAGCGTCACACACGACGCGCCGCACCGCTACCGCGACACCCACCTCGCGCATGGGCGGCAGGTCAGCGGCCTGTCGCGCCGGGGCAAGTATCTGATGCTGCACCTCGCGGCCGCCGAGGCGGACGGCGAGGAACACGACCTGATCGTGCATCTGGGCATGACCGGCGGCTTCCGGCTGGAGGAAGGGCCGCACACCCGCGTCACGCTGACCACCGACGCGGGCACCCTCTACTTCCACGACCCCCGGCGCTTCGGCAAGATGGCGGTCGTGCCGCGCGGGGTCTACACCGGGATGCCCACCCTGCTGGGGATGGGGCCGGAGCCGCTCTCGGAGGACTTCCAGGAAGAGGAGTTCGTGCGGCAGGCCGCGACTGCCGGAGCCGTCAAGCCCTGGCTGCTCTCGCAAAAGCCGGTCAGCGGCGTGGGCAACATCTACGCCGACGAGAGCCTGTGGCGTGCCCGCATTCACCCCGCTCAGACCCGCCTGACCCCGGAGGAGGCGAGCCGCCTCTATCACGCTGTCCGCGAAGTCATGCACGAGGCGGTCGAGGCAGGTGGCAGTTCTCTAGGCGACGGCCTGGGCAATTACCGCCAGCACGACGGTGAACCGGGCGCCTTCCAGACCCGCCACGCCGTCTACGGCCAGACCGGGAAGCCCTGCCCCCGTTGCGGCACGCCCATTCAGAAAATCGTGCTCGCGCAGCGCGGCACCCACTTCTGCCCCCACTGTCAGCCCCGGCGAACGGAGGACCCCGCATGACCGACCTCACCCGCCTGCGTCTGTCGTACACCCGCGCCGAGTTGCGCCGCGCCGACCTCAACCCCGACCCGCTCCTCCAGTTCCGGGCCTGGCTGGAGGAAGCCATCGCCGCCGACCTGCGCGAGCCGTATGCCCTCAGTCTCGCCACCGCCGACGCCGCCGGGCGGCCCTCGGTACGCACGGTGCTGCTGCGCGGGGCGGAGGAGGATGGCCTGACCTTCTACACCAACTACGACTCGCGCAAGGGCCAAGACCTCGCCGCCAACGCGCAGGCCGAGGTGCTGTTCCACTGGGCCGAGCTGGAGCGGCAGGTGCGGGCCTACGGCCGGGTCGAGCGCGTCTCCGAGGACGAGAGCACCGCCTACTTCCACGCCCGGCCCTACCAGAGCCAGCTCGCCGCCCACGCCAGCGACCCGCAGAGTGCGCCCATAGAAAACCGGGGGGCGCTGGAGGCCAAGTTCGCCGACTTGCAGGCCCGTTACCCGGAGGGCACGCCCGTTCCCAAGCCCGATTTCTGGGGCGGGTACCGCGTCGTCGTCTCCGAGTGGGAGTTCTGGCAGGGCCGCCGCAACCGGATGCACGACCGCTTCCGGTACGCGCGGGCAGGGGACGGGTGGCGGGTGGAGCGGTTGATGCCGTAGGGGCGGCCAGCCGCCAGCAACACCGGGAGTGAGGCGGAGCGCTGGGGCATAAGCGCTCCGCCTCTTTTCATGCCGGTCGCTGGAAGCTGGCGGCTGGCCGCTTTGAGGCAACTCCCGCCCCCCTCCCCGCGTACCTTAAGGCGAGGAGGACACCCTGGACATGGATTTCTATCTGCTGTGCCTGATCGTGGGCGGCGGCCTGCTGGTGCTGTCGCTGGTGGGCGGGCACGATCACGCCGCGCCCGACGACCACCCGGAGGCGGGGGACCTCGCCTCGTGGTTCTCGCTGCGCTCGGTGGTGAGCTTCGCGGCCTTTTTCGGGCTGGCGGGGACCGTCGCGGGGCTGCTGGGCCTGGGCGGGGTGGGGCGGCTCGTCATGGCCCTGGTGACCGGGCTGGCAGTCGGGGCCTTTACGGCCTTCGCCTTCCGGCTGGCCCGCACGCGCGGCGAGGTCAGTGGCGGGGCGGGGCGGCTCACCGGGCGCACGGGCAAGGTGCTCGTGCCCCCCGCGCCGGGGCGTCCCGGCAAGGTGGCCGTCACGGTGGCCGGACAGATCGAACATGCCCTCGCCCGCAGCACCGACGCCCTGAAGACCGGGGACGCCGTGATTGTCCTGGGCGTGCAGGGCGGCATCCTCGACGTGGGCGCCTGGGACGGGCGCGACCTCTGACCCTCACGCCCTTTCTCTCCTCAAGGAGCCTCGCATGACCGCAACCCTCGTGACCGCCTTTCTCATCCTGCTGGGCATCTTCATCGTGCTGGCGCTGATCAAGAGCTTCCTGATCGTGGTGCCGCCCAACAAAGTCCTCGTGATCTCGGGCCGCAGCCGCCGCACCGAGGAAGGCGACACGGTGGGGTACCGGGTGATCCGGGGCGGACGGGCCTTCCGTATCCCCGTGCTGGAAAAGGTGTCCTGGATGGACCTCACGACCATTCCCCTCGACCTCAGCATCGAGAACGCCTATTCCAAAGGCGGGATTCCCCTCAAGATCCACGCCGTCGCCAACGTGAAGATCAACGCGCAGGAGCCGCAGCTCTCCAACGCCATCGAGCGCTTTCTGGACGTGCCGCGCGAGAACCTCACCTCCATCGTGCGCGACACCCTGGAAGGCAACCTGCGCGGCGTCGTGGCGACCCTGACCCCCGAGGAGATCAACGAGGACCGCCTGCGCTTCGCCGAGGCGCTGATCGAGGAGGCTGAGCACGACACGAACAACCTCGGCATCAAGCTCGACACCCTCAAGATCCAGAACGTGACCGACATGGGCGGCTACCTCGACTCCATCGGCCGCCGCAAGACCGCCGAGGTCCTGAAGGAGGCCCGCATCGCGGAAGCCGAGCGCAACGCCGAGGCGACCCAGGCCGAGGCGCAGGCGCAGCAGCGCTCGCAGGTCGCCCAGGCGATCAGCCAGCAGGCGATTATCGAGGAGCAGAACAAGCTCGAAGTCCGGCGCACCGAACTCGGCGCCATTCAGCAGGCCCGGCAGAACGAGGCGGCGGTCGAGGCCGAACTCGCCAAGGTGCGGGCCACCCAGAACTTCGAGCAGGAGCAGGCGGCCCTCGAAGCCACCCTGCGCCAGCGCCGCGCCGAGGCCCAGCGTCAGGCCCGCACGATCGAGGCCCAGCAGAATGCCGAGGCCGCCGAGGTCGAGGCCCAGGCCCGGCAGCGCTCGCAGGTCGCCCAGACGGTCGCGCAGCAGGCCATCCTGGAGCGCGAGAACGAGCTGCGCGTGCGCCGCGCCGAACTCGAGGCCATCGCTGCCGCCCGCGAGAACGAGGCGAAGGTGAACGCCGAACGCGCCCGCGTGGTCGCCGAGCAGGAATTGGAGCAGGAGCGCGTCCTGCTCAACCAGAAGCGCCTCGAAGCCGACGTGGTGGCCCCCGCCCGCGCGAAGCGCGAGGCCGAACTGCTCGCCGCGCAGGCCGCCGCCGCCCCCATCATCGAGGAAGGCCGCGCCAAGGCCCAGGCCGTCGCGCTGATGGTGGACGCCTTCCGTCAGGCCGGACCGGAGGGCGAGCGGGCCTATGTGCTGAACATGTTGCCCGGCATCGTGGAGCAGTTCGCCGCCTCGGTCCAGGGCATGCAGATCGACAAGCTCACCGTGATCGACTCCGGGAGCGGCCAGGCCACCCGCACGGCCATGCAGACCCTCCCTGCCAACATCATCGGCATGGTCGAGCAGGTCGAGAACGCGACCGGGGTCAACCTGCTGAGCCTGCTGCAAGACCGGGGCAGACCGAAGGGCAACGGGGCGAGCGCGGTGCAGCCGTCCCCGGTCCCGGTCAAGAGCGACGCCTGAATCTTCGGGCCACCCAGTCCACCCAGGACGCTTGCGTGGGCAGGCGTCCTTTCTTTTGTCTGCCGGACGCGTCATCATGCCGCCCATGAGCAACCTCTACACCGCAGAAGCGAGCGCCACCGGGGGACGCGGGGGCCACACCCGCAGTACGGACGGCCGCCTGGACCTCGACCTCAGCGTGCCCGCCGAGATCGGCGGCGACGGCGGCCCCGGCACCAACCCCGAGCAACTGTTCGCCGCTGGGTACGCGTCCTGCTTCCAGGGCGCCCTGGGCGTGGTGGCCCGCCGCCAGAAGATCGAGCTGAGCGAGGACAGCACGATCACCGCCCGCGTGGGGCTGCAAAAAAGCGGGCTGGCCTTCGCCCTCGACGTGGAACTCGAAGGCCGCTTTCCCGGCCTGACCCGCGAGCAGGGCGAGGCGCTGATGCACGCCGCCCACGAGGTCTGCCCCTACAGCGTGGCGACGCGCGGCAATGTGGACGTGCGGCTGAAGGTCGCGGAGTAACCGCTTCCAAATACGTGCAGCGCCCCGGCTCCGGCTGGGGCGCTACGTTGTGGAGCATGCGCGTCCTGATCGTCGTCGCCACCGCCGGGGAAGCCGCCCGCCTCACCGACCTTCCCGCCGACGTGGTGGTCAGTGGGGTCGGCCCAGTCGCGGCGGCCCTGGCCACGGCGTCGGCGCTGGGCCAGGGGCGCTACGATCTCGCCGTGAGTGCGGGTATCGGCGGGGCGTATCCGGGAAGCGGCCTCGTGCCCGGTGACCTCGCGGTGTCGTCGCGGATCGTGCAGGCCGACCTCGGCGCGTGGGACGGTGGGGCGTTCCTGGAACTGGACGCGCTGGGGCTGTCGGTGCTGCCGGAGGGAGCCCACGCGGGGGTCTTCGATGTGTGGGAGGAAGCACAGGCCCTCGCCGCCCGGCTGGGGGCTGCCTACGGCCCCACCCTCACCCTCAGCACGGTGACGGGCAGCCGCGAGGGGGCAGAGGGGCTCACCGCCCGTTACCCCGGCGCTCTGACTGAGGGCATGGAGGGGGCGGGGGTGGCCCACGCCGCCCTGCTGGCGGGTACTCCGGCGCTGGAGGTGCGCGGCGTGAGCAATCCGGTCGGCCCCCGCGACCGGGCGGCGTGGCGCATCCCCGACGCCCTCGCCGCCACCCGCCGGGGCCTGGAGGGGCTGCTGGCGGGGGCGTCGGGCTGACCGAACGTGACCAAACGGCTCAGCTACTCAGCGGGGCCGCACCCTCCGCGCTGCCGGGAAACTTCACGGCCACACTGACCTCTGTGCCCGCCGGGGTCTGCGGCTCGATGTTCAGCCAGTGGCTCGCCAGCACCGGGGGCGCGGGCTGCGGGTCGATGGCCCGGATCAGCACCCGCCCCCCCGACGGCACGAACACGCACCAGCCGTCCGCCGCCTCCCGGAAGGCCCGCACCGGCAGAATGCTCTGCAGGGTCACGTCCTCCGGCGTCGCCCAGTATTCGACGAGCAGCAGGGCGTGGTCGCGGCGGTGGTCTGCGGGGTCGAGGTCGAGCTGAATCTCCACCGTGTCGGGCTGCCCCGGCACAAGGTTCATCCAACCGGGCACGACATTGCGCCCGCTCTGGGTGCTGCGAAACTGCTGCTGGGGGTTCATGGGCTGGCTCATGCGGGCAGGCTAGCGCGGCCGCGCGCCGTGGGCAGGCCGTGACCGTCCCGCCGGGGGCCGGGCGGTATCCTGCGGGGGTTGCTGCCCGCCGCCCCACTCCCCACCCTGAGGACCCCCTGCCATGACTGCCCCCGCCCCCACCCCTGACCTCATCCTCCCCACCACCATGAAGGCCCTCAGCAAGCGGGAAGCCCGCGAAGGGCTGTGGATGGTGGAAGCCCCGGTGCCCACCCCCGGCCCGGGTGACCTGCTTATCCGCATCCGGAACAGCTCCATCTGCGGCACCGATGTCCACATCTACAAGTGGGACGAGTGGGCACAGAAGACGATTCCCGTGCCCATGGTCGTGGGGCACGAATACGTCGGGGTGGTGGCCGGGATGGGGTCCGAGGTGCGCGGCTTCGCCATTGGCGACCGGGTCAGCGGTGAGGGGCACGTCACCTGCGGGCACTGCCGCAACTGCCGCGCCGGGCGGCGGCACCTCTGCCGCAACACGCTGGGGGTGGGGGTCAACCGCCCAGGCTCCTTTGCCGAGTACCTCGTGCTGCCCGCCTTCAACGCCTTCAAGCTGCCGGATGACATCCCCGACGAGGTCGCGGCGATCTTCGACCCCTTCGGCAACGCGGTGCACACGGCGCTCTCCTTCGACCTCGTCGGGGAGGACATGCTGATCACGGGCGCGGGTCCCATCGGCGTGATGGCCGCCGCCGTCGCCCGGCACGTGGGGGCGCGGAACGTGGTCGTGACGGACGTGAACGAGTACCGGCTGGACCTCGCCCGCCGGATGGGGGCCACCCGTGCAGTGAACGTGGCGAAAGAGGACCTGTGGTCGGTCGCGCAATCGGAACTCGGCATGACCGAGGGGTTCGACGTGGGCCTGGAGATGAGCGGGTCGGGCGCCGCCTTCGCGCAGATGGTGAAGGTGATGAACCACGGGGGCAAGGTCGCCATCCTGGGGATTCCCTCGGGGCGGGTGGACATCGACTGGAACGACGTGATTTTCAAGATGCTGACCCTGAAGGGCATCTACGGCCGCGAGATGTTCGAGACGTGGTACAAGATGACCGCCCTCATCCAGTCGGGCCTCGACCTCACCCCGGTCCTGACCCACCGCTTTCCCATCGACGAGTTCCAGCAGGGCTTCGACGCGATGCTCAGCGGGCAAAGTGGCAAGGTGATTCTGGACTGGGAAGCGGGGCGGTAGGTGGCGGGTGAACCCCAGGGCCGTGGCCCGGCAGACGCCGATCTGTCGGGCCACACCTACTTTTCTTGAGTCCGGTCGTGTTAACCTGACCCCGGAGGTCGGGTGCAGGCCCGGCAAAACGACATCATGGACTATTACGAGTTGCTGGGCGTGTCGCGCGGCGCGAGCGCCGACGAAATCAAGAGCAGTTACCGCAAGCTGGCCCTGAAGTTCCACCCCGACCGCAACAAGGAGCCGGGGGCCGCCGAGCAGTTCGCCAAGATCAATGAGGCCTACGCGGTCCTCTCCGACACCGAGAAGCGGGCGCACTACGACCGCTTTGGCTCGGCGCCGGGGGCGGGGATGCCGGGCGGCGACCCCTTCGGCGGCATGGGCGGCGCGGGCTTCGACCCGATGGACATCTTCGAGCAACTGTTCGGGGGCATGGCCGGGCGAGGCGGTCGCCGGGGTCCCGCCCGTGGCGACGACATCGAGGTCGAGGCGCGGATCACGCTGGAGCAGGCCCGCGCGGGCGAAGAGATCGAGGTCGAGGTCGACCGCCTGACCGTCTGCGACCACTGCCAGGGCAGCCGCACCGAACCCGGCGGGCAGCCGCCCAAGAACTGTCCCACCTGCGGCGGCGCAGGCGCGGTGCGGGCGCAGGCGCGGACCATCTTCGGGGTGGTGGAAACCCAGCAGCCCTGCCCCACCTGCCGGGGCGAGGGCCAGACGGTCGTGGACCCCTGCACCGTGTGCAAGGGGCGCGGCCACACCCTGAAGACCGAGCGGGTACCCGTCAAGCTGCCGCGCGGCATCGACGAGGGCTACCGCATCCGGGTCGCCGGGCGCGGCAACCACGGGCCGGGCGGCAACGGCGACCTGTACGTACACATCGAGATGCAGCCCCACCCCGAGCTGCGCCGCGAGCAGGAACACCTGATCTATACGGCCCCCATCGGCTTTGCCAAGGCCGCCCTGGGGGGCGAGATCACCGTGCCCACCCTCGACGGCCCGCAGACGGTCGAGGTCAAGGCGGGCACCCAGCACGGCGAACTGCACCGCCTGCGCGGGCAGGGCATGCCCCGGCTGCAGGGGTCGGGCATGGGCGACCTGATCGTGGAGTACCAGCTCACGGTGCCCAAGCCGTCTTCCCTCAACCCCGAGGCGAGGGAGGCCCTGTACGCCTACGCCCGCGCGGTGGGGGACGAGGCCAACGAGCACCGCGAGGGACTGCTCGGCAAGGTGGGCAAGCTGTTCGGCCGCGGGGACTGATCCTCATCACGGTGGGCGGGGGAGCGGTGTTCCTGAGGGGGGGACCGCTCCCCCGCCCCCCCGCGTGAATGTGTTCGGGGCGGGTATGCTGCTGTGCGGTCCGCCGCTCTGCGGCGACACATCTTTGTTCCCCACCTTTCCCGGAGGTACCCCACCGTGACCGTCTCCCCCAGCCCCATGACCGAGCGCCTGACCCAGAGCCGCCGCCACCCGCTGCTGGTGTTCGCCGGTCAGAGCAACCGCCCGCTCGCGCAGGCGATCTGCGACAACCTCGGTGTGCCCCTCGGGCACAGCAAGACCGAGAAGTTCACCAACGACAACCTGATCGTCCATTACGAGCAGTCCCTGCGTGAAGGCGACATCTTCATCGTCCAGTCGTTCAGCACGCCCGTCAGCGACGCGATCATGGAGCTGATGCTGATGATCGACGCCGCCAAGAGCGCCTCGGCGGGCCGGGTCACGGCCGTCATTCCGTACTACTCCTACTCGCGCAGCGACAAAAAGGACAGCCCGCGCATCTCCATCGCCGGGCGGCTGGTCGCCGATCTGCTGGAGGCGGCGGGCGCCGACCGGGTGCTCACCATGACCCTGCACGCGCCGCAGGTCCACGGCTTTTTCAAGGTGCCGGTCGATCACCTCTCGGCCGACGTGGTCCTCAGCCAGCATTTCAAGAGTTGCGTGCCGGACGCCCACAACGGCGTGGTGCTGGCCCCCGACGCGGGCAGCATCAAGCGGGCCTCGCAGATCGCCCGCCGCCTCGACTCCGGCCTCGCCATGATCGACAAAGAGCGGCTCTCGGACACCGAGGTCCGGCCCCGCGCCCTGATCGGGGACGTGGACGGCAAGACCGTCTTTATCGTGGACGACGAGATCAGCACTGCCGGGAGCCTGGTGGAGACGGTGAATCTGGCCCGCAGCATGGGCGCCAAGGACGTGTACGTGGCCGTCACCCACGGCGTGTACACGGGTCCGGCCATCGAACGCATCGCGGCGCTGGACGTGACCCAGGTCGCCAGCACGAACACGGTGCTCGTGCCCGAGGAGAAGGTCCGCGCGTCGAACGGCAAGCTCGCGGTGCTGGACGTGGCGCCCCTCTTCGCCAACGCCATCGCCAACATCCACACGGGCGAGAGCGTCAGCACGCTGTTCCAGTAAGCCCCGCCGGTCCAACCCGCACCCGCCCGCTAGACTCGCCCCGATGAGCGAGACACACGGGCGGGTGCGGGTTGGGCTGGAGGCGGAACTGCCGGAGGGCAGCCAGACCGAGGTCATGGTGGACGGCCTCAGCGTGGTGGTCGTCCGCTACGAGGGCGGGTTCTACGCCCTGCGCAACAACTGCACCCACAAGGATTACCCGCTGCTGGGAGGCGAGGTGAGCGCCGGGCGCATCACCTGCGCCAAGCACGGCGGCAAATTTGAACTTGCCACCGGCAAGGCGAAGGCACTCCCAGCCGTCAAGCCCGTCAAGCTCTACCGCACGGTGCTGGAGACGGGCGAGGTCTACGTCGAGCCGCTGTGAGGCAGGCCGTTTGACGGATGGGGTGCGGCGCCGGGCGTGAGAGAGTGCGGGACATGCACGTCCTGAACATCCTCGTCTCGCCGGACTTGCTGGGCTTGTGGGCCGGGTGGCTGGCCCTGGAGCGTCAGCCTTTCTTCCTGACGGGGGAGGAGGTGCGGGCGCTGGGGCTACACGCTGAACCCCGGGCAGAGGCAAGGCTCACCCCCGAGGCGCGGGACACCTTCGCGCTCTGGGGAGTCGCACCCGGAGCCGATCACGTCGCCTGGCTCACCGAGGAGGAGTGGCTGGCCCTCCCGACTGCCACGCAGCGTGCCCTGGTGCGGGCACAGGTGCGGCATGGGCGGGGTGCCGTGCCCCACGTCCGGGACTTCGCCGACCTCCTGCCCCACCTCCCCGGCTCGCGCTTCGTGTGGTGGCCGTCGCTGCTGTCGCCTGCCGTACTGGCAAGGGTGGTCGCGCAGGATCAGCGGGCGTGCCGCCGGGATGAGGTGCCGGAACACGTCTGGGACGCAGCGGCGACCATCCTCCCCGGAGCGCGTGAACTGGCGGGTACCTTTCCCCATGCCAGCGGCCCCAACTGCTTCGGCACCGTGATGGGCGCGGCGGGCGTACCGGGGGCCGAGCGGGAGTGGATGCAGCGCACCCCCTTCGAAGCGTTTCTGGCGGAGCGCACCCAGCCCGGTGGCCGCGACGACCAGCCGGGAACGGTGTTGGTGTGGCGCGACGCGGCCGGGGCTGTTCAGCATGCCGCCGTCACTCTGGGAGGGGGCTGGGCACTGCACAAGCCCTCGCAGACGTGGAGGTCCGCTCGGGTGGTGCTGCCAGTGCGGGAGTTGATCGCGTACTCGCGCACGCCGGGCTGGCGACTGGGCCGCGTGACTCTGCGCCAGCTACTTGCCGTTGCGGGTGAGCCGCCACAGGGTCACGGCGTTGTTCAGAAAGAGGGCCGCGCACAGCAGCGCGAAAATCAGGTCGCCCCGTTGCCCGAAGCGAATCCCCAGGATGCCCCAGCCGCACATCAGGGCGACCACCAGCCAGATGCGCCACGCGGGAGCGTTCACGGGGTCCTCCGGGTCTTCATGGCTCTCAGCCTAACGCAGCCCTGCGGGGCGGAGCGTCCCGGTGGGGGAGGGGGCCAGCACAGCCCGCACCGCCGCCTCCGCATTTAGGGTCCCCGCCCCACACGTCTTGCGGGCGTCGGAGTCGCAGCGCCCGCCCGGAAAGGGCGTGGCCGTGCGGGTCAGCAGCCCCGAGACCTGCGCGGGGGTCAGCGTGGGCTTCAGCCCGAACAGCAGGCTGGCAACCCCCGACACGTGCGGCGCGGCGAGGCTGGTGCCGTCGGGACTGCGCTCGCCGCCCGGCCCGGTCACGCTGCTCGCCAGAATGCCTCGCCCCCGCTCGCCGCCGGGTGCGGCCAGGGCCACCGTGCGGCCCCAGTTGGCGTAGCCGGGCCGCTGCCCCCCCTCCGACACGCTGGTTACGGTCAGGACGTTCTGGCACCCGGCGGGCGAGTACCCGGCGGCGTCGGCCCCGTCGTTGGCGGCCCCGGCGACGACCAGCACCCCCCGCGCCGTCACCGCGTCCACGGCGGCCTGAATGCGGGCGTCACACCCGGTCAGCGGGATGAAGTCGGCATACAGGCTGAGGTTGAGCACCCGTGCCGGGTATGGATTCACGGGCGCCCCCGCCACCGGCAGGCCCGCCGCCCACCGAATCCCGTCCGCGAGGTCCTGCGGGTCCACCAGCCCGTCCTGCCCCGCCACCCGCACCTGCACCATGCGGGCACGGGGGTTGATGCCCGCCATGCCGCGCCCGTCGTGCGCCGCGCCGATCAGGTTCCCGATCACCTCGGCGTGGTAGGCGGCCTCGCCCACGCCGCTCGCGTCCCGGTCGCGCCCGTCGCCGTCCCCGGCCCGCGCCGCGTCCGACACGAAGTCGTAGCCGTTCACCAGCCGTCCGGCGAGTTCCGGCGTGCTGACGTACCCGGTGTCCAGCACCGCCACGGTTACCGGAGCGCCCCGCCCCGTACCCGCGAGCTGCCCCCACGCCCCCGGCATCCGGATCGCGGCCAGGTTCCACTGCCGCGGCCAGAGGGGGTCACTCGGGCGGTAGGTGGCCGCCGGGGTGGGGGAGGGCCGGGGAGTCGGCGCGGGCGCCACGTCCAGCGGGAGGAGCGGCGCGAGGGGCTGCGGGCGTGGCGGCTCGGGCTGGAGTTCGGGGAGGTCAGTCACGGGTGGAGTGGGAAGCGGGACGAGACGCGGCGCGGCGAGGGCCGAGACTCCCAGCAGGCCAAGGGAGAGCAGGAGGACACGGGCACGCTTCATCCCGGCAGTCTGGCGTGTGGGGCTGACGGGCGGCTGAGGGCTTCCCCGAACCGGGGCCGCACTACCGCACTACCATGCGGGGCATGACCCCCCAGACCGTCCTCCTGACCGGGGCCTCCAGCGGCATCGGCCTCGCCACCGCCGAGGTCCTCGCCGCGCGGGGCCACCGCCTGGTGCTCGCCGCCCGCCGCGCCGACACCCTCGCGGCCCTGGCCCGCCGCCTCGACCCCTCCGGCTCGCGGATGCTCGCCGTGCCCACCGACGTGAGCGTGGACGCGGACCGCCGGGCGCTGCTGGCGGCGGCCGAAGCGCAGTTCGGCCCGGTTGACGTGCTCGTCAACAATGCGGGCGTGACCGTCGAACGCGGCTGGTGGTGGGACGATCCCGATCCGCTGCGCGTCGTGCGGGTCAATCTGGAAGCCCCCATCGAACTCACCCGGCTGGTGCTGCCCTCCATGCGGGCGCGGGGCCGGGGCCACATCGTCAATATCGGCTCGGTGGCGGGGCGGGCGGCCACCAACGGCATGTATTCGGCGAGCAAGTTCGGCCTGCGTGGGTTTTCCCTGGGCCTGCGGCGCGAGCTTCAGGGCACCGGGGTCACGGTCAGCCTGATCGCCCCCGGCTTTGTCAGGAGCGAGATGACCGCCTCCGCCCGCCTCCCCATGCCCGGCCCGGAGGTCGTGGCGGGGGCCGTGGCAGACGTGCTGGAGCGCCCCCGCCGCGAGGTGATCGTGCCGCGTGGGTACGCGGTGCTCGCTGCCCTCGACCACTTCTTCCCCGCGCTGGGGGACCGGGTGTCGGCGCGACTGATCCGGCGGCGGTACGATCACCGGGACGAGCAGCGGTAACGCACCACAAGTTTCCCTTCAGGCCCGCGCAGGACAAGCGGCGCGGCGGCTT
Source organism: Deinococcus sp. HSC-46F16 (assembly GCF_024171495.1). Taxonomy (NCBI): domain Bacteria; kingdom Thermotogati; phylum Deinococcota; class Deinococci; order Deinococcales; family Deinococcaceae; genus Deinococcus; species Deinococcus sp. HSC-46F16. The sequence continues at coordinate 236,898 of NZ_JALJZW010000004.1, read as the reverse complement.
GCGTACACTGACCTCCGAGATGATCTCCGCCAAGACGGCCTTCAAGGCGATTCAACCCACGCTGGAGCGGGGACTGCTGGCGCTCGACCACGCGGTGAGCGGCTACGTGCAGCCCCGGCGGGCACGCGGCAAGCTGATCTTGCAGCCCTATGTGGGGTGGGGCACCCCGCAGTCGGTCGAGGTGCACGGCCGCGTGCTGCTGCCCCGCACCCTGGCCCCGGCCCGCAAGGGTGACCCCCGCTGGCGTAACTTCCGCAACGTGCTGCGGCGCCTGCTCTCGCGCGAGGTCGGCGGGGTGCGCGTGACCGGGACCCTGGGGGGCGTCACCGCCAGCGACGTGAGCACCAGCGATGGCTATTTCACCCTGGTCTTTGCCCCAGCGCCGGGCAGCGAGCCCTTCGCCTCCGGCTGGCACGAGGCGCAACTCCAGATCGAGGGCCGCGAAGGCACCACCCGCGCCCGCGTGCAGGTCATCGCGCAGGCCCGCTTCGGCATCATCAGCGACCTCGACGACACCGTGATTCAGTCGGACGTGACCAGCCTGCCGCGCATGCTGATGACCAGCCTGACCGGCAACGCCCGCACCCGCCTGCCCTTCCCCGGCGTGGGGGCGCTTTACCGGGCGCTGACCCGCGAGGGCGAGGCCCGCAACCCGATCTTCTATGTCTCCAGCAGCCCCTGGAACTTCTTCGACCTGCTGTGGCAGTTCCTCGACTACCGCCGCATTCCGCTGGGGCCGATGTTCCTGCGCAACTGGGGCTTCGACCTGCTGGGCGGGCACGGCGGCTACAAGCACGGGGTCATCGAGCGCATCTTCGAGCGGTACCCCGACCTGAAGTTCGTGCTGATCGGGGACAGCGGCGAGAAGGACCCTGAAATCTACGCCGAGGTCGTGCGCCGTCACCCCGACCGGGTGCTCGCGGTGTACATCCGCGACGTGACCGAGGCCAGCCGCGACGAGGGCGTCCTGAAGCTGCGAGGGGAGGTTCGCAAGGCGGGGGTGGATCTCGTGCTCGCCGCCGACAGCCTCAACGCCGCCAGCCACGCGATGAGCATGGGACTGATCACGCCGGGCGAGTTCCGCAGCGTGCTGACGAGCGTGGCGCGGACGTACGAGACGTAGGGAGAGTCGCCAGCAGCCAGCCGCCAGTCAAAGAGAGCGGGCCAGAGGTCTTCCCCCTGGCCCGCTCCCATGATGTGGCTTAGCCCTGCGGTCCGTTCCCGCCCCGGCGACCCCGGCGACGGCGGCGGCGGTTGGCGTCCCCGCCTGCGTCGGCCTGCTGCGGCTGGCCCGAGCGGGGCGTCCCACCACGCGGGCCGCCGCCCGAGCGGCCGTTCAGGTCCCGCACCGCGCCCCGGTCGTTCGCGCCGCGCGAGTAGGCCGGACCCCGGCTGCCCCGGTCCCCGCCGCGCCCGTCCTGCCCGAAGCGGCGGCCCCCGGAACGGCCCCCCTCGCCGTGGCCTCCCTCGTCGGGGGGGAGGTTCTCCACGGTCCAGTCCCCGAAGTACATCCGCTGCACCGTGATGTTCACCGGGCGCAGGTGCTCGTTGCGGGGGCGTTCCAGGGTGATGACCCGGCGGCCACCGCGCCCGCTGCCGTTCGGTTGGCCCTGGCCGTTTCCGGCAAGCCGCCCACCACGGTCACGGTCGCGGCCGTCCCGTCCGCCCTGGCCCTGCTGCGGTCCCCGTGCGGGGCGGGGCGCCGGGGAGGCAGGCTGGGGGTCGTCCAGGGTGAACTTGCGCGGCGCGGAGGTGCTCACCGTTTGCAGCTTCTCGCGCTTCTCGGCCTCGCGGTCCTCGCGGCGCCGGGCGCGGGGGCGAATGGGGTTGCCTTCCATATCGGTCTCCTGGGTGAAATCGATTTGCCGGGCCAGGGGGTTGACCTGGCTGATGGTTACGGTCACGTGGTCCCCGAGGCGGAACGTCCGGCCGTTCGAGCGGCCCCGCAGCATCTGTGCGTCCTCGAGGTAGATGTAGTAGTCGTCGTCGAGGTGCGAGATATGCAGCTTGCCCTCCACGCCGTTTTCCAGTGCGACGAAGAGGCCGCTGGCGACCACGCCCGACACGTGGCCGGGGAAGGTCTCGCCAAGGTGCTCCTGCGCCCACTTCGCCTGGTAGTACTTCGTGAGGTCGCGCTCGGCCTCGGCCGCTGCCCGCTCGCGCTCGGAGGTGTGGTCGCCCATGCCGGGCAGCTTGGCCCGCAGGTCATTCACCGCCCGGCTGTTGGCCCGCAGCTCACCCGCCAGCATCCCCTTCAGGACGCGGTGGACCAGCAGGTCGGGATACCGGCGGATGGGCGAGGTGAAGTGCAGGTACTCGTCAAAGGCGAGGCCGAAGTGCCCGAGGTTCTCGCCCGCGTACTTGGCCTGCTGCATCGAGCGCAGCAGCAGCGTGTTCACCACGCTCTCGCGCGGGGTTCCGCGCACGCCCTTAAGCACCGCCTGATACGCCTGCGGGGTGGGTTCCCCGCCGGGGAAGGACAGGCCCAGCCGCGCGATGGCGTTTGTCGCCTCCTGGAACTTCTGGAGGGTGGGTTCCTCGTGGATGCGGAAAAGGGCCGGAATCTCGCGCTGCAGCAGCTCGTGCGCCACCACCTTGTTGGCGAGCAGCATCAGGTCCTCGATCATTCCCCGCGCGGTTTCCTCGCGGATGGGGATCAGTTCCATGCGGCCGTCCGGCCCCACGTCCACCTTGACCTCACGCAGCTTGAAGTCCAGCGAGCCTTCACGCAGGCGCTTCTGGCGCAGTTTGGTCGTGATCTTCAGCAGCAGGTGGAGGTCACCCTCCAGGTGCCGGGCGTGGTCGGGCAGGGTGGCGGTCGCCTCCGAGTAGGCCTGCACCTCGTCGTAGGTCAGCCGGGCCTTGGAGTTGATCACCGAGGGCGCGAGCTGCACTTTCAGGATGTCGCCCTCCGCCGAAAGTTCGACCAGCGCAGTCATCGTCAGGCGGTCCTCGTAGGGCACCAGGCTGCACACTCCGTTGGAGAGGTGCTCGGGCAGCATGGGCAGCACGCGGCCGGGCAGGTACACGCTCGTCGCGCGGGCGTAGGCTTCCTTGTCGAGGGGCGAGCCTTCAGTCACGTAGTGGCTCACGTCCGCGATGTGGACACCCACCACGAAGGTGCCTTCCGGCGTGGGCTGGATGTGAATGGCGTCGTCGAAGTCCTTCGCGTCGCGCCCGTCCACCGTGAAGATGTTGAACTCGCGCAGGTCGAGTCGGCCCACCAGCGCCTCTTGCGGAATCTGGGTGGGGATGGCGTTCGCCTGCTCCAGCACCTCCTCGGGGAAGTCGCCGCGCAGCCCGTACTTGACGATGACGGCCTCGGTCTCGGTCTCGGGGTCGTCCTGCTCGCCCAGCACGCGGGTAACCTGCCCGAAGACCTCGTCCTCGCCGGTCCCCTCGGGCCAGAACAGCTCGGCCACGACCCTCGCGCCGCTGTGCAGCTCGTCGATGCCCTGCGGCAGCAGCAGAATGCGGTGCCGGGCGCGGTGGTCGTCGGGCTTGAGGATGGGGTGGCCCTTGCTGAATTCCAGCGTGCCCACGAGCTGCTTGTAGGCCCGCTGCACGATGCGGACCACCGACGCACGGGGGCTGCCGTCGCCGCGCTGGCCCCGGCGGGGTCCCCGGCTGCCGCCGTCCCGTCCGCCGTCGCCCCGGCCCTCCATCCGCACCAGCACGATGTCGCCGTTCCAGGCTTCCATCGTGTGCTCGGGCGCGACATAGAAGTCCTCGCCGCCACTGTCCGGCACCACGAAGCCGAAGCCCGCCGCCGACGCCTGGAAGCGTCCCCGCACGAGGTTCATCGCCTCGGGCAGCCCGTAGGTGCGCTTGCGGGTGCGGATCACCTCGCCCGTGCGGGTCAGGTCGTCCAGCAGCGCTTCGAGGTCGCGCCAGTCGCCCAGCCGGTCCAGCATCTGCCGGGTGAAGGTGCGTTCCAGATCGCGCACGTGAATGGGCCGCCCCAGCTTGCGGAGCTGCGCCACCACGAGGCTGCGGCCAGGGTCGTCCGACGAGGCACGCTCCGCCTCGGCGCGGGCCTCGTCTTCGTCCTCCGTCTCATGCGGAAGGTCGATCAGGGGTTCGGGCGTGTCGGATTGCCCGTCGCCCGTCAGGGCAAGGATCGGGGCGGGTTCGGGGGTCGCCGGGGCCGCGACTTCCTCCACCTCGACGGACTCGACGCCGCCCAGCACCTCGTCCAATGGGGCCTCGGCGGGCTCGGGAGTCGGGGTGGCCTTGGCCTTGCGGCCGCGCCGGGGCTTGGGCACCTCCAGCAGCACGGGGTCGGTCGGCTGGCTCGCCACGGGCGGGAGCACGTCGGGTTGCGGCGCGGCGGCTTCGGCCACGGGGGCAGTCTTCGCCTTGCGGCCCCGGCGCGGCCCTGCGGGGGCTTCGGGTGGGGCGACCTCGGCGGCTTCCGACTCGGCCACCGGGGGCGCGGAGTCGGGGGTGGGCTCGGCCGGGGCCGCCAACGCTGCCTTGGGCTGGCGGCCCCGGCGGGCAGGCTTGACGGGGGCCGGGGCTTCCGGCTCGGACGGCTCGGGGGCGGCGACGGGGATCTCGGCCGTCACGTCCGGGATGGATTCGGGGGCCGCCGCCACCGCCTTGCGCCCACGGCGGGGCTTGGGGGTGGGCATAGGTTCGGTCGCCGCCTGCTCGGCAGGCTCGGGTTGTTCGGGAGTGGGCGCCGCCGAGGCGGTCGCGGCCCGCGCGGACCGGCCGCGCCGGGGCCTGGGGGCCTCCGCTGCGGGAGGGGTGTCTTGGGGGGTCGCCTGTTCCGGGGACGCAGTCGCGGCGGCCTTCGCCGGGCGTCCGCGCCGCTGGGGGGCCGGGGTCTGAGCCTCACTGGGCTGGGTCTCTGGGGCCTGGGTCTCGGCGGCGGGAGTGGTCTGTTCTTCGGAGGCGGTGCGGCGCAGCTCGTCAGTCGCCACGCGCTCCTTTTTCGCTCTGGGCATTCCTCACCTATCAGGACGTGCCCGTGGGACTCTATGTGGAGGTCGTTTCCGGCGGGGGGCGGCCGCGCAACGTGGGCAGGCCCCTGAGCCGAAACGACGCTCTCGCCCAGGGGCAGAGGGTTTCGCGCTTGTCTCGGGTCGTGCCCGGCCCCCTCCCGTGCGGGCGGTGCCCGGAGGCGGGGGGCAGGGGCACAGTCCTATGACCCGGCAGCGCGGTCAGTCTACCACGCGGGACCTGACGGCACCTTGAGGAGTGCCTCAGGCGGTTTCTGGCGCGGAAGTCACCCACCCCGTCACGGGCGCGTGGTCGCTGAGGCGGGCGGCGCGGTCCACCACGACCTTCCGCACCTCCACCCCGGCCGCAAGCAGGTAGTCGATGCGCCAGCCCACGTCGTTTGCGTAGGCGTTGCCCCGGTTGCTCCACCAGGTGTATTCGGACCGCTCGCCGAGAGCGGCGCGGTGCGCGTCGGTCAGGCCGCAGGAAAGGTGGGCAGTCATCCACTCGCGCTCGTGGGGCAGAAACCCGCTGTTGCCCCGGTTGCTGCGCCAGTTTTTGAGGTCGAGTTCGCGGTGCGCCACGTTGTAGTCGCCGCCGATCACCAGGGGCAGGCCCTGCGCGAGCGTGCCCAGCGTCCAGGCGTGGTAGTCGGCCAGCACCCGGTCCTTGAACCCCTGCCGCTCGGGACCGGAGCTGCCGCTGGGCAGGTACACGCTGGCGAAGCGCACTCCGCGCACCACCGCGCTGAGCACCCGGCCCTCGGCGTCCATCTCGGGGTGGTCCATGCCGGGGCGCACGTCCTCCAGCCCATAGCGGCTGAGGACCGCCACGCCGCTGTAGCCGGGTTTGCGGGCGGGAAACCACGCGCTGCCGTAGCCCAGCGCGGCGAACGGCCCCGGCATGGGGTCGGCGCGAACTTCTTGCAGCAGCAGCACGTCGGGCGCTTCGCGGGCGACCCAGCCTTCCAGCCCTTTTCGCAGGGCGCTGCGCAGCCCGTTGACATTCAGGGTGGTGACCTTCAGGGGCGCGGAGAGCATCGGCGCGGAGGATAGCGCGGCCCGCCGTCGGGTACCCTGGGGGCACCATGGTCGAGATCAAGTTCCGCAACGAGCAGGATGGCCGCGAGTTCGAGCTGACCCACCCCCGCGCCGCCCGCGTGCTGGAGGACGTGCGGACCTGGGCCGAGGGGAACGGCTTCGCGCACGTCACCTTCTGGCGCGACGCCACGGACGAGGCCAGGCTGTGGGTGCAGCTCGGGGACGACCGCCTGAACTACTGGATCCCCGTGAGCACCTTCACCGAGGGCCGCCACGAGACGGTCGAGATGCAGCTCGACTATGCCCGTGGTGCCCAGCGACGCAGCGCCGCCGGGTACGAGCGTTTCGACAAGTAAGCCTCCCCTAACGCCGCTTCACCTCGACCCGCAGGTGGAGCGTGTCCGTGAGGGGCGAGGTCAGGTCCCACTCCCCTAGGCTCAGGTCGTGGCTGGCCGCCAGTGCCCGCACGTCCTCCGGCGTCAGCACAACCGGAAACAGAAGGTCGGCTTCGGTGGGTGGGGCAGGAGGCTCCCACGGCGGCCCACCCAGACTCCGCAGCCGGGCGAGGTGCCACTCGCCCTGCGCCGCCACGACGAGCTGACCTCCGGGCCGCAGCACCCGCCGCGCCTCGGCCAGAGCGCGGGCAGGGTCGTGAAGGTGGGCCAGCACGCGCACGAGGAGCACGGTGTCGAACGAGGTGTCGGGGAAGGGGAGCTGCTCGGCCACGCCACGCCGGACCCCTTCCCCTGGCTCGGGGTCTATCCCGAAGAGGCCACCTGGGTGGCCCCGTGCCCTCAATGCCTGCAGGAGCTGCCGGTCGCCCGCACCTACATCGAGGACACGGGCAGTGGGGGAGAGGGGCAGCGCGGTCAGCAGCGGACCGTGCGGCCAACTCCGACCCAGCCGCCGCGACAGCCGCGCGTCCCTCTCTTGCCAGCCTCCCGGAGTCATCCTGCGTAGTCTGGCACGGCTTTTACAGCCTCCTTGTGAACACTCCACACAACGTTTACAACGTGGCGCTCTTTACGTTTCGGGCCGGGAGCGCGGGCGAGAGTTGACCCGTGTTCGGGGCAGGACCACCCTCCCCGAGAGTTCTTCCGAAAGGCAGGTTTAACGATGAAACTGTCCAACATCATGTACATCCTCGGCTTCGCTTCGATCATCACCTCGGCCGCCAGCTTTACTGCTGGCAAGGCGGACGGCGGCGCGGGCGACAAGAGCGGCGAGGAAAAGCAGCGCAGCGGCCTGTTCGTGGGCTTCTGGCCCCCCACGTTCTTCATCCTCGGCAAGATCATCGAGGACCGCGAGAACAAGAACCAGAACATCCTGACTGGCGAGTAAGCCGACCCAAGAAGAAGGGACGTGGTGCAAGGCCACGTCCCTTCTTGGCGTGTGGATCACATCTCCATGCGCGTTTTGAGGAAGTTGGTCATCACGGCGCCCCGCTTGTAAAAGGGATTGTCCATGATCTTGATGTAAAGCGGGATGGTCGTCTTGGGGCCGTGGATCACGCTCTCCTCGAGCGCCCGCTTCATGCGGCCGATGGCCTGCTCGCGGCTGTCGTGGTGAACGATCAGTTTGCCGATCAGCGAGTCGTAGTGCGGCGGAATGACGTACCCGGTGTACGCGTGGCTGTCCACCCGCACGCCGGGGCCGCCCGCGAAATGCACGTCGTCGATTTTGCCCGCCGCCGGGCGGAAGTCCTTGTCCGGGTCTTCCGCGTTGATGCGGCACTCGATGGAATGGCCGTGGAGCTTTACGTCCTCCTGCCGCAGGTGTAGGCCCTCGCCCGCCGCGATCTGAATCTGGAGCCGCACGAAGTCGAGGCCCGAGATCATTTCACTGACGCAGTGCTCGACCTGAATGCGGGTGTTCATCTCCATGAAGTAGTAGTTGCCATCTCTATCCACGATGAATTCCAGCGTGCCCGCGCCCGCGTAGTTCACGTGCTTGGCGAGGCGCACGCCCGCGTCCAGAATCTCCTGCCGCAGCGACTCGGGCAGGGTCGAGGGCGCTTCCTCGATCAGCTTCTGGTTGCGGCGCTGGATGGAGCAGTCGCGCTCACCGATGTGGATCACGTGGCCCTGGCCGTCGCCCATGACCTGCACCTCGACGTGCCGGAACTCCTCCAGGAACTTCTCCATGATGATGGCCGGGTCCCCGAAGTACAGCCGCGCTTCCTCCTGCGCCTGCGCGAAGCCCCTGGCGAGTTCGTCCTGGGTGCGAATCACCTTCTGGCCGCGCCCGCCGCCGCCCGCGCTGGCCTTGAGCAGCACCGGGTAGCCGATCTGCTTGGCGGCGAGGAGCGCGGCGTCCACGTCCTCCAGCACGCCCGTGCCTGGCACCACCGGCACCCGGCTCTGCGCGGCGATGTCGCGCCCGCCCGCCTTGCTGCCCAGCGCCCGCATGGATTCGGGCGTCGGCCCAATAAAGACCAGCCCGTGCTCGCGGCACATCTCGGCGAAGTCGGGGTTCTCGGCCATGAAGCCGTAGCCGGGGTGAATGGCCTCGGCCCCCGTCATCAGCGCGGCCGAGAGGATGTTGGGGATATTCAGGTAACTTGCACTGCTCGCGGGCGGCCCCACGCACACTGACTCGTCGGCGAGGAGCACGGGCAGGCTCTTCTCATCGGCGGTGGAGTACACCACGACCGTCTGGATGCCCATCTCCCGCGCGGTGCGGATGACGCGCAGGGCGATCTCGCCGCGGTTGGCGATCAGGATTTTCTTGAACATAGCGTTTGGCCCTCAGCTTTCAGCCTTCAGTCCTCAGCGGACGCTTCAGCTCGGGGGGCTGAAGGCTGACCGCTGACGGCTGACGGCTCACTCGATGATGAACAGCGTCTGGCCGTACTCCACCGGCTCGGCATTCTTCACCAAAATCTCGCGCACCACGCCGCCGGTTTCGGCCTCGATCTCGTTCATCAGCTTCATCGCCTCGATGATGCACAGCACCTGCCCGGCCTGCACCGTGTCGCCCACCTTGACGTAGGCGGGCGCGTCGGGGCTGCTCGCCGCGTAGAAGGTGCCCACGATGGGCGCCTTGACCGGGGTCCCGGCGGAAGCGGGCTTGGCGGAGGCCTCCGCGGGGGCGGGCGTCTCAGCGGCGGGGGCAGTGGTGGGAGCCGAGGGCGCCGGAGCGCTGGGAGCCTCGGCCGAAGCGGGCGCCGCGCTGCTGGCCGCTCCCGGCTGGAAGCTGGGCGCCGCGTGGGGGGCCGGAGACGGGGCGCTTGCCGGGGCCGCCATGCCCACTGCCTGCGGGCCGCGCTTGAGGTCGAGGGCGAAGGAGCCGGTCGTCAGGCTGAACTCGCGCACGTCGGCGTGGCTGAGGGCGTCGAGAATCTTCTTCAGGTCGTCTGGGTTCATGATTCCTCCCGGAAGGGTAAGCGGTGCGGGGCGGGTGGTCATACGAATGGCGGTCGACTCGTGAGGGTCAACCCGAGCGGATTTGCAAAGCTGCGAAGCAGAGCGAGAAGCAACGACCACGGATTGCGGGAGATGGACGAGGATTCGGTGCTCTCCCGAATCTTAAGGAATCGGACGCACTCCGTCGCACTCGCCGCCGAACAGGGGCGAACTGGACCGAGTCTAACGGCATGGCGAAACGCCGCCCCCACAGTCGGGAGGCGGCGCTTCGGGCGGGGGTCATCAGGCGCGGCTGAGGTACTGGCCCGTGCGGGTGTCGACCTTCACGTCGGTGCCCTGCTCGACGAAGAGGGGCACCTGCACGACCGCACCCGTCTCCAGGGTGGCGGGCTTGGTGCCGCCCGAGACGGTGTCGCCGCGCACACCGGGGTCGGTCTGCGTGATCTTGAGGATGACCTGGTTGGGCAGCGTGATGCTCAGCGGCTTGTCGCCGTACATCGCCACCTCGATCTCGGTGTTCTCCTTCATGAACTTGGCCGCGTCGCCCACCAGCGAGGGGGGCAGGTGCACCTGGTCATAGGTTTCCAGATCCATGAACACGAAGTCCGAGCCGTCCTTGTACAGGAACTGCATCTTCTTGCCCTCGACGTAGATGTCCTGGAGCTTTTCGCCGCTGTTGAAGGTGCGGTCCACGATGGAGCCGGTCTCCATGTTGCGGAACTTGGTGACCACCTTCGCGCCGCCGCGTCCCATCTTGAGGTGGGAGTACTCCAGGCACTCCCACAGCCCGCCGTCCATCTCCACCTTGGTGCCGTTGCGCAGTTCCGTCACGCTGATCATGTGTGTCTCCTTGGTTGTGCCGACCCGTGGGCAGGCGGGGGGATTGACCGGGGCGCATTCCCTTGCCGGGGCGCCGCTCGGCAACAGGCCGGATTCTAGCAGAGGCGGCGGCATGGCCGGGAGCCGGAGGCGAAGTCGCCCGTCCCGTTCCCGCGCCCGCCCCGATTTGCTACACTGCTAGGGTTGCATGGCCCCCGCCCCCATGTCTCCGTGACCCCCTGCATCAAGAGACTGGGTCCGGGACGCGGCGCGGGTGAGGCGGCCACTGCGGACCCCGGAGGAAACACGCACATGGAACTGAGAGCCATCCCCCGCACCGGCCAGCAGAAGCTGGCGCCCGGACTGATCCCCGCCGTCGCCTACAACAAGGAGAAGAACGTCTCCTTCGCCATCGAGCGCAAGGCCTTTGACCGCGCCTTCCGTCAGCAGGGCACCACGGGCCTGTTCGACATCACCCTGGAAGGCGGCGAAACCTTCCCGGCCCTCGTCAAGACGGTCCAGATGGACAAGCGCCGCCGCGAGGCGATCCACGCCGACTTCTACCTGGTGACCTACGGCGAGCCCGTGCAGGTCAGCGTGCCCGTGCACACGGCGGGCAAGAGCCAGGGCGAAGTCATGGGCGGCCTGGTCGACATCGTGGTGCACAACCTCGACATCGTGGCCCCCGGCCCCCGCCGCATCCCGCAGGAAATCAGCGTGGACGTGACGGCCTTGAACATCGGCGACCACGTGACCGCCGGGCAGATCAAGTTGCCCGAGGGCGTCAAGCTCGCCGTGGAAGAGGACCTCGTGGTCATCAGCGTGCTGCCGCCCCGCCTCACCGCCGAGGAGCTGGAAGCCGAGACCCAGGCCGCCCAGGTTGCCGGTCTGGTCGCTGCGGGCGAACTCTCCGAGGAGGCTGCCGCCGCCGTGCTGGAGGGCGACGCCAGCATCGAGGAGGTCAAGGCCGAGGCCGCCGAGGGCAGCGAAGCCCAGCGCGAGACCGCCGAGGCCAGCGACGAGGCCAACCAGGGCTAAGCCCCCTGCGCGTCCGGGCCGGGATTCCCAGTCAGGGGTCCCGGCCCTCTTCTATTCTCGCTGACCCCTGAGGCAGGCCACCCGTTCCTCCCCAGGCCGCTCGCCGCAGCGCCGCGCCAGCTCGTAGAAAGCGGGAAGTTCGCCTCCGACCCGTCCCAGCGCCGTCTCAAACTCGGGCACCAGCGTCGCGTAGGCCGCGACCGAGGCGAGGGCCGCGTTGTTCACCCCGGCGGCAAACCAACCGTCGTAGCCCGCGTAGCCGCCCCAGCTTGCCTTGAGGGCTGCATAGCGTTCCTGCAAGGCGGCCAGCACCGCTGCCTTGCGTGTCCGCAGCTCGTCCGGCGCGAGGGGCTGCGCGTAGAGGGCCTGCAACTCCGCCCGCGCCCCCAGCAGCAGGGCCTCGAATGCCTGCGCCCGCTCCCGCGCGACCCGGTCGGCCTCTCCCAGTTCTGGCGTGCCGTGCGCCGAGAACCAGCGCCGCCAGCCTTCCTCCTCGACAGCGGTGGCGAAGGACTCGTTGTAGACGGTATCGCCGGGCACGTACACGGCGGGGTGGGCGAGTTCGTGAATTACCGTGCGGATCAGCGTGGGGTCGGGGTAGGCCAGCATGGTGGAGAGTACCGGGTCGCGCAGGTAGCCCAGCGTGCTGTACGCCGTCACGCCGCCCACCCGGACGTCCTCGCCCGCCGCCCGCCGCGTGTCGGCATAGGCCCGCGCGTCCGCCTCCCGGAAGTAGCCCCGGTAGCCCACGCACCCGGCCACCGGAAAGCAGGAGGTCAGCAGATCCAGACCGAACTCTGGTGCCCGGAACACGTTCCACACCACGTAAGGGCGGCCCACGTCCACATACTTGCGGTAGGCCCCCCGGTCGGGCAGGCCCAGCTCATTTACCGCGAAGGTCCGGACCTCCTGTACCAGCGCCAGCTTGCGCCGGGTTTCCGCCGGGGTCGCGGGGTCCGCCAGCACGTCCGCCACCGGCCGCGCCCGCACCAGCAGGTCAAGCTGCCCGGCCGCCGCCTGGGTCAGATACCGGACCTCGCCGCAGCCACTCAGGGCCAGCATCAGCACGCCGCCCACCACCCACGCCTTCATGGGAGGCAGCATAGCGGCGGGCGCGTAGGCTGGAGCATGGTGCCTGAAGCTCTGCCCCTCGCGCCCAACGGGGATGTGCCCAATAACCCCCGTCCCGTGCTGATCTACCGCGCCGCGTTGACGGGCCGCACGCCTGCCCAGATCGAGGGGCATCTTGCTGAACGCGGCTGGACGAACGCCTGGCGAAATGGCATCTACGACTTCCACCACTACCACTCCACCGCCCACGAAGTCCTCGTGGTCGCCCGTGGTCAGGCCCGCCTCACCCTCGGCGGCGAGGGCGGCCCGCAGGTGCAGGTGGGGGAGGGGGACGTGCTGCTCCTGCCCGCTGGAACCGGACACAGGAATGACGGCAGCAGCGCCGACCTGCTGGTGATCGGTGCCTATGCTGGGGGACGCGAGTGGGACCTGTGCCGCCCGGAGGAGACAGACGCGGAGGAGGCGCGGGAGAGGATTGAGCGGGTGCCGGGGTGGGGGAGGGAGCCGGTAGGATGAACTCACTGATGCAGCGCCTGCCCGCCCAAATTGACTTTCTGCTGGCTTGTGACCGCCTGAAGAGCGTGCAGCGAACGACTTTCCTGCATGCTGGCGTCCGTGCTGAGAACAGTGCCGAGCACTCCTGGCACCTGGCACTGATGGCTCTCACGCTGGGTGAGCATGCTCCTAGGGGTACCGACCTGAACCATGTTGTGCGCCTGCTGCTCATCCACGACCTCGTGGAGATTCACGCTGGGGACTTGCCCTTCACCGCCACCGCCGAGCAGCACGCTGCTCAAGCAGATGCCGAGAAATCTGCCGCTGCAAGGCTGTTCGGCACCCTTCCTGCTGAACAGGCCGCTGAGTTTCTTGCCCTCTGGCAGGAATTTGAGGCCTGTGAAACTGGAGAGGCTCGTTTCGCCCGTGCGCTGGACGCCCTTCAGCCTATGCTGCTCACCTGGGGGGACGGTGGCCTGGGTTGTGCGGAGCGTTACCCAGCCCTCACCGCCGAACGCGTGCTGAACCTGAAGGAAAAATACCTGCGCGACTTCCCCACGTTGTGGGCGGTGGCGCGGGAGCTGATCGCCCAAGCCGAGCGGACTGGCCTGATTCACCCTTGAAGCCGCACCAACAGAAACCAGCGGCCAATCCCTCTTCGAGACTGACCGCTGAAAGCTAACCGCTTGTCCTTACGCCGCCCCCACCTTCTCCGCGATGATGCCCTCGATGTACTTCACCACGCTCTGGAGCGGCACGCGCGAGAGCACGTCCTCCAGGAAGGCGGTGACGAGCATCTTCTCGGCGAGTTCCTTGTGGATGCCGCGCGAGCGCAGGAAGAACAGGGCCTCCTGGTTGACGGGGCCGGTGGTCGAGCCGTGCGAGCAGCGCACGTCGTTCGCGTTGATCTCAAGCTGGGGCACCGAGAAGTTTTGTGCCTCGCTCGACAGCATCAGCGTGCGGTGCTTCTGATAGGCGTCGGTCTTCTGGGCGCCCAGGTCCACCTTGATCATGCCGCTGAACACGCCCACCGACTGATCGGCGTTCACGCCCTTGTACAGCAGGTCGGAGTGCGCGTGCGGCGCGGCGTGGTGCTGCAAGGTGTAGTGGTCGAAGTGCTGGTCCTCGTTGGCGAAGTACAGCGCCAACATCTCCGAGTCGCTGCCCTGCCCGCGCAGGTAGGACTGCATCTCGGTGCGGCTCAAGGTCCCGCCCATCGTCACGACGAGGCTGTTCAGGGTCGCGTCCCGGTGAACGTCGCCGCGCTGACGCTGGATGTGCGTCACGCCCTTGCCCCAGTTCTGGATGGAGACGTAGCGCAGCCGCGCTCCCGACTTGACCACCAGCTCGACCGCGCCGATGGCGTAGGTGCCCGGCAGTTCCTCGCTGTCCTGCTCGTCGATGAAGGTGACCTGCGCGTTCTCCTCCGCCACGACGAGGGTGCGGGTCGCCGTGTAGGTGCCCGCCTCGCTCATCACGCGGAAGGAGCCGAGGGGCAATTCCACTTCCACGCCGCGCGGCACGTACACGAAGGCGCCGTTCGTCCACAGGGCCGCCGCCAGGGCGCTGAACTTGCCCTCGCTGGGATCGGGCGATTTGCTGGGCGTGGTGCCGGGCGCGGCGATGGTCGTGTCGTCGGGCACTTCCGCCGGGACCACCGAGTAGAGGTACTGCTGCACCTTGTCCGCGTGTTGCTCCACCGCCGTCTTCAGGTCAGTGAAGATCACGCCCTTCTCGCGCAGTTCGGCGGGCAGTTCGGTCGCGTACACCACGTCCGGACCGTCCAGCACGAGGTAGGCGCCCACGTCGGTGCTCGTCAGGCGCTTCTGCACGCTCCCCGGCAGTGCGGAAATGTCTGTCACGCGCTCGCGCTTGGGGTGGGGGCGCAGCTCGCCGAAGTCCACGTCCACGCGGGTGTACTTCCAGGCCTCGACGCCCTCGTTGGGCACGTCGAGCCTGTTGAAGAGGTCGAGCGACTCGCGGCGCTTGGCGGTCAGCCACTCGGGGCCGCTCGCCTGGCTGAGTTGTTCGGTGAAGGGTTGGGTCATGGAGCCTCCAAAAAAAGGAAAGGGTCAGCCTAGAAAGGACTCGACCTCGATGACGACGCCGATGGGCGCGTTGAAGTAAAAGGTCAGCCGCCCGTGGTTCTCGTGGGGCGCCGGAACTTCGAAGCCGCCCTCGGTGAGCTGGCGGTGAATGGCCCGCACCTGCTCAGGCGTGTCCTGCAAGAACCCGATGTGAAAGACCTTCGGGTACTGCGGGTCCTTGACCCGGAACAGCGAGAGCAGCGCCCCCACGTCGTCGCGCAGGAAGGCCATCTGCTCGCCCATGGGCATGCCGCCCCCCGCAGGCACCAGCCCGAAGTGGCGCTGAAAGAGGTCCACCGCTTGTGGCACGTCGGTCACGCCGAGGTTGATGTGGTTGAGCTTCATGGGTCGGGCTCCTGGGGTAGGTGGGCGGCGTACGGAGGCCCCCACGCCGGACGGGCCGGAACGCGGGGGCAAGGGGTGGGGCTCAGCCGACCGAGCCTTCCATCTCCAGCTCGATCAGGCGGTTGAGCTCCACCGCGTATTCCAGCGGGAGTTCCTTGGCGATGGGCTCGATAAAGCCGCGCACGATCAGGCCCGCCGCCTCGTCCTCGCTCAGGCCGCGGCTCTGGAGGTACAGGATCTGCTCGTCGTTGATCTTGGACACGGTCGCCTCGTGGCCCACGCTGGCGTCCTTCTCCTCGATCTCGATGTAGGGGTAGGTGTCGGTGCGGGCTTCCTCGTCGAGCAGCAGGGCGTCGCACTCCACGTTCGTCTTGCTGCCGCGGGCGCCCTCGTAAATCTTCACGAGGCCACGGTAGCTGCTGCGTCCGCTGTCCTTGGAGATCGACTTGGAGACGATGGTGCCGCTGGTGTACGGCGCGAAGTGGACGATCTTCGCCCCCGCGTCCTGGTGCTGGCCGCGGCCCGCCATAGCGATGCTCAGGACCTCACCACGCGCGCCCTCCTCCAGCAGGTAGCAGGCGGGGTACTTCATGGTGACCTTGGAGCCCAGGTTGCCGTCCACCCACTCCATCACGCCGTTGCCGTACACGGCGGCACGCTGGGTCACGAGGTTGTAGACGTTGTGGCTCCAGTTCTGGATGGTGGAGTAACGGAAGCGGGCGCCTTCCTTGACGATGATCTCGATCACGCCGGAGTGGAAGGAGTCGCTGGCGTAGGTCGGCGCCGTGCAGCCCTCGATGTAGTGGGCCTGGGCGCCCTCGTCCACGATGATCAGCGTGCGCTCGAACTGGCCGCTGCTCTCCGCGTTGATGCGGAAGTAGGTCTGAAGGGGAATGTCCACCTTCACGCCCTTGGGCACGTACACGAAGGACCCCCCGGACCACACGGCGGAGTTGATCGCCGCGAACTTGTTGTCCTCGGGCGGCACGACGGTGGCGAAGTACTCGCGGAAGAGGTCGGGGTACTGCTTCAGGCCGTCCTCGATGGAGAGGAACACGACGCCGAGCTTCTCCCACTCCTCCTTGAGGTTGTGGTACACCATCTCGGATTCGTACTGGGCGCCGACGCCCGCCAGCGCCTTGCGCTCGGCTTCTGGGATGCCCAGGCGCTCGAAGGTCTGCTTCACGTCGTCGGGCACGTCGTCCCAGGAGCGGGCGTTGTAGCCTTCGGGCTTGATGTAGTAGTAGATCTCGTCGAGGTTGAGCCCGCTGAGGTCCGCGCCCCACTCGGGCATGGGCTTGGAGTAGAAGATCTCCAGCGCCTTGAGGCGGAAGTCGAGCATCCACTGCGGCTCGTCCTTGGCCTTGGAGATCATCTCGACGACCTCGCGGCTCAGGCCCTTGGGTGCCTTGACGGCGTACCGCTCGGGGCTGCTCCAGCCGTACTCGTAGTCCTTGTTGATGTTGGCGACTTCAGGGTTCGTCATGGTGAGGCTCCTTGAAAGGAGAGGGGTTCAGGCGCCCGCGACGGCGAGCTGCTTGACCCAGTCGTAGCCCTCGGCGTCGAGCTTCTGGGCCAATTCGGGACCGCCCGACTGCACGACGCGCCCGTTCACGATGATGTGCACCTTGTCGGGGGTGATGTAGTTCAGCAGGCGCTGGTAGTGGGTGATGATCAGGCCGCCCAGATTCGGGCCGCGCAGGCTGTTCACGCCCTTGGCGACGATCTTGAGGGCGTCTACGTCGAGGCCGGAGTCGGTCTCGTCCATGATGATGTAGTTCGGCTCCAGCATCAGCATCTGGAGAATCTCGTTGCGCTTCTTCTCGCCGCCGGAAAAGCCCTCGTTGAGGTAGCGCTCGACGATGCTCTCGTCCCATTCCAGGGTCTTCAGGGCACCCGTGAGCTTGCCGTAGAACTCGGTGAAGCTGACCTCCTCGCCCTCGGCCTTGCGGGCCTGCATGGCGAGGCGCAGGAAGTTGGCGATGGTCACGCCGGGAATCTCGACCGGGTACTGGAAGGCCAGGAAGACGCCGAGGCGGGCACGCTCGTCGGGCTCCATCTCGAGGATGTTCTGGCCGTCCACGAGGACTTCGCCTTCGGTCACGGTGTACTCGGGGTCGCCCACGATCACCTTGGCGAGGGTGCTCTTGCCGTTGCCGTTCGGCCCCATGATCGCGTGCAGTTCGCCGCGCGGCACGACGAGGTTGACTCCCTTGAGAATGGGCTGGTCACCGACGGAGGCGTGGAGGTTGCGAATCTCGAGCTGGTGCGGCTGATCGGTCATGGAAGCTCCTTTGGCTGGGTCACTCTTCTTGAGAATGATTCCTAGTTATGGTGGCATTCTACCCACTCTGCCGCCTAAAGTCGAGTGAGTTGGTGCGGATTGAACGGACAAGCCGGACGCGTCTGACAGCTCGCGCAGTGGCGCCGGATGAGGGTTGGATCAGGCATTTTCACGCTTGCCACGTCCCCGCGTGCTACCCGTGAAGGCCATGAACGTCGTGGAACTTCTGCGGGCCGCTGGCCCCCTGCTCTGGGTCCTGGCCGCGCTGTCCGTGTACGTCGTCTATACCGCCGCCGTGCGGGCGCAGGCGCTGGCCCGGCTGGGCCGCGACCCCGACGCGCTGATCGAGCGGGCGCGGGCCGTGACCGCCGAGAGCGGTCCGGCAGCGGCGCTGGCGGAAGTGGACCGCGCCGCCCATCCGGGCTCGGCCGTCAACGTGCTGCGGGCCGGACTGGGCCGCGCCGACCGTGGTCCGGAGGCCGCGCAGGCCGCCATGAACTCGGCCCTGCTTGCGGAAGACACCCGGCTGTACGCAGGCCTCTCGGCGCTGGGCACCGCCGCGCAGATCGCGCCGCTGTTGGGGCTGCTAGGGACCGTGATCGGGATGGTGCGGTCCTTCCTGGTGTTCTCGCAGACCGCCGCGCCCACGCCCGACCAGCTCGCCACCGGCATCAGCGAGGCGCTCGTCAACACGGCAGCCGGGCTGATCGTGGCGGTGATCGCCTACGTCGCCCGCAACGCGCTCAAGGCCCGCGCCGACCGGATCGCCACCGGGGCCGAGCGGGTGCGCGAGGAGGTTCCCGCGTGGCTGGCGGGCCGGGGCCGGGGCGTGATGCCGGAGGTGGCCCTGCACTTTGATTCCGTTCCGGCGGCGGGAGCGGCACGGTGAGGCGGCGGTTTCGCGAGAGCAGCGAGGGCGGGGTGACCTTCGATTTCGCCCCGATGGTGGACATCGTGCTGCTGCTGCTGATCTTCTTCTTCCTGACGAGCAGCCTCGGGGCGCGGCAAAACGCCCTGCCCCTCGACCTGCCCCGCGCCAGCACGACCGTGCAGGAGACGCCGGAGCTGCCCATCGTGAGCGTGGACCGCTCGGGCAAGATTTTCCTGAATGGCAAGGAAACGACGCTCACCCGGCTGGGCGGGCGGTTGGAGCCCCTGGTGAAGTCGTCCGGCGGGCTGGTGGGCCTGCGGGCCGACGAGCGCGGCAACTACGGGACGGTCGTACGGGTGATGGACGAGATCAAGAAGGCCGGGGGCGAGCGTCTGGCGCTGGGCACCCGCGACGCGGAGGAGTGACCCCATGACCACCCTGCCCGGCCCCCCGCCACCCCCGCCCAACCCCGAGCGCCGCGACCAACTCCGCGCGGCGGGAGTCACGCTGGCCCTGCACGGGGCGCTGCTGCTGGGGCTGCTGGCGCTGCGGCCCGACGTGCGCTTCGCGGCGGCCAGTCCGCCCGATCTGGACCGTGCCCCGCTGGAAGTGGTGACGCTGGCGCCGTCGCCGACCCCCACGGCCACCCTGACACCGCCCCCCCGCGTGGAGGCGCCCGCCGCCCGGCCTGAAACGCCTCCGCCGCCAAAGGCCGAGGCGCAGGTGGAGGAGGCCCCGCCACCCCCGGCGACTCCGGCCCCCGAGCCCGCCCCGCCGTCCCCGCCCCCGGCCCTGCCGCCGGAGACGCGGGCCACGCCGGAGCGGACCCCCCCACCCGAGCCAGACCCCACCCCTGCGTCCCAGACGCAACCGACCCCGCAGCGGGCCGCCTCTCAGCCCCCCGCGAATCCAGCGACGCGCACCACACCCGCCCCGGCGCCAACGCCCAACACGGCAGCTCCCGCCCCCGCCACCGCGAGCACCCCCGATCCCGCCCGTCCCACGAGCGCGGCCCCGGACGCTCCTGCCCCCTCCCCCACGACGGCGGGGGCATCCGCGCCCGAGGCCACTCCGCAGGAACTCGCCCCGGAGGCGTCGGCGGGTGCGCCGAGCGGATCAGGCCTCTTCGTGCCGGAAGCGGAGGCGCCCAGCCAGGCGACCCCGCTCGACGAGGTACCGACAGAGGCCGAGGCCCGCGCAGGAACGTCCGAAACGCCCAGTCCCGCCGAGACGGTCGCCACCCTGCCCCGCCGCGAGGACGCAGCCCCGGCGACTGCGGAGGAAACGGCCGCGCCCGCTCGTGGCAGTGCCACGGCCACCGAGGAACCCGCGCCCGCCCGTGGCGCCGGGGCCGCCTCCACCGAGGCGGGCGGCGAGAGCGCCCCGGCACGCGGCAGCGGGGGCACTCCAGCGGCGGGGGAGACGGCCGAAGCCCCCCGCGCCGCCGCCCGCGCCCCCCAGGGCACCGCGCCCGACGTACCCCTCGCACCGCGCGGCACCCAGGCCCCCGGCACCCCCGAGGCCGTCACCGGACGTGCAGGCACTGTGAGCCGCACCCCGCAGGAGACGGCCCCCGACGCGCCTGCCGCGTCCCGTCCGGCGGCGGGCACGTCGGGCGGAAGTGCGGACCCCGTGGCCTCGGCACGGCCCGGAACCCCGGCCCCAGCGACCGCTCCAGCAGAATCGGCAGGTGGCAGGGGCGCGGCTCCCACCCCCGCCCCCACTCCCGGCGAGGCCAGCGTCCCCACCCGTGGGGCGGCGGGGCAGGGCACCTCCCCGGCTCCCGCTGCCGACACCGCCCGCCCCGGCCCGACCCCCGGCACCCCCGCCGGAACGGGTGAGGGCACGGGCAGCCCCACCCCCCGCGCGGGAACCGCGACGACGCCCCCGGCGGCCCCGACTGCGCCCGCTGCCGGAAGTGGGGGCACAGGGAGCGCTCCGGCTGCACCCGCCGAGACTCCCCGCGCTTCCACCGGCGCAGGGTCTGGGAGCGGGTCCGGTTCGGCCCCCGACCCCGGCCCCGGCGCCGGGCGCGGCGGGTCGGGCGGCGCGGCGAGCGGCCCCGGTGGCGAGGGGACAACTCCGACCGGCGGGCGTCCGGGTGGCAACGGCGCGGGCGGCTCTACCGGAACCGGCGAGGCCCCCGGACGCGGCGGCAGCGGTGCCCCCGGTGGTGGGGGCGGCGCGGGCGGCGGCGAGATTGCCCGTGCGGGCGGCGGTGGCGGCGGAGCGGCAGCGGGAACCGAGACGCGTCC
Source organism: Deinococcus sp. HSC-46F16 (assembly GCF_024171495.1). Lineage (NCBI taxonomy): Bacteria > Thermotogati > Deinococcota > Deinococci > Deinococcales > Deinococcaceae > Deinococcus > Deinococcus sp. HSC-46F16. The sequence goes on along the minus strand of NZ_JALJZW010000004.1, from coordinate 216,281 downwards.
CCTGGCCTGCACCGTCGTTGTGGACGTGCGCGGGCTGGGCCGCTTCGACCGCGACATGACCAGCCGGGTCTACGACGCCTCGGGCACCCAGCTCTGGCCCGACGCGGCGCTGGTGCGGGGTGTGTCCTCCCAGCTCGTCAACGAGGGCAACCTGCACACCTACGCGACCTCGGAAGGGCAGCTCGGCGCCTTCCAGAACATCACCCGCGTCAAGGCCACGCGCGTGCAGGCCCCCCGCATCGCCCCCAACTCCCCGGTCCGGACCGACGTGGTCCTGAGTGCCGATGCCGCCGAGCAATTCCGCAAGGCGGGCGCCGCCTGCCGGGTCGTCTACCTCAAGGACGCCTGACCGACGCACCCCTCCGGGTCAGCCTCCCGTCATTCCCCTTTGTTATGAGGTTCACCATGCGTAAAACTGCTCTGCTTTCCCTCGCTGTGCTGCTCTCCGCGCCCGCCCTCGCCTGGGTGCCCAAGCTGGAGGAGACGACCGCCAAGACCGTCATCGACGGTGCGTATGGCCGCCGCGACGCGGTTGCCACCTACCAGACGATTGACCTGAACGTCAAAGACGGCCAGTTCGTCTCGGGCGCGGGAGCCGTGAAGGCCTTCGACGGCGGCGACAAGTGCGTGGCCGACTGGCTCACCGCCCCGACTGATTTCAAGGCCGGGAGCCGTCCGCTGGCCGTGACCGCGAGCGGGCAGGCCGACCAACTCTACTTCCAGGCGGTGGAGGCCCGCGACAGCTTCAAGAACCTCAGCGCCGCCGACGCGCTGGGCGCCGACCTCGCCGGAAAGCGGCTGGCGGACGGCCTGCTGCGCGTGGACCTTCAGGTGCGTGGCCTCCCCACCGAAAAGGCGCGGGACGCCTACCTCGTGCGGCTGCGCGGCGCGGACGGCAAGCTGGTGGCCCCGGCCCGCCGCTCCTTCGTCAATGACTGGAAGCAGGACGCGGGCACTTGGGCGGGCACGCTGGTCTACTACTTCGAGCCGCTCAAGGCCGGACTGGGCGCCAGCGACAAGGCCGAGCTGCTGATCCGCACCGAGGCCGACACGAACTGCGCCTACAGCGTGACGCTGGACCTGGGCAGCTTCCAGTAAGTCGGGCACCGGGGGCAGGGGGCAGCTTCGGCCCCTGCCCCCATCCTTTGGCCTCTGCCACAATGCCCCCGTGCCTGCCTCCCCCTCCTCCTTCCCGCTGCTCGCCGTGGATATCGGCAACACCAGTACCGTGCTGGGCCTCGCGGACGCCTCGCTGACCCTCACGCACACCTGGCGGGTGCGGACCAACCGCGATCACCTGCCCGACGACCTCGCGCTGCAGCTTCAGGGCCTGTTCGCGCTGGCGGGGGCCGCGCCGCCCCGCGCGGCCGTGCTGAGCAGCGTGGCGCCGCCCCTGGGGCAGAACTACGCGCTGGCGCTGCGGCGGCATTTCCGGGTCGAAGCCTTCGAGGTGAGCGCCGAGAACCTCCCCGACGTGACGGTCGAACTCGACCAGCCGGGCGCGGTGGGGGCCGACCGCCTCGCCAACCTGTTCGGGGCCGAGCGGTACCTCGGCGGGCACGAGTACGCGGTCGTCGTGGACTTCGGCACGTCCACCAACTTCGACGTGATCGGGCGCGGGCGGCGCTTTCTGGGGGGCGTGCTGGCGACGGGAGCGCAGCTCAGCGCCGACGCCCTCTTCTCGCGGGCGGCCAAGCTGCCGCGCATCACGCTCGAAGCCCCGCGCACCGCCATCGGCAAGAACACCACCCACGCCCTGCAATCCGGCCTCGTCTTCGGGTACGCCGAGATGGTGGACGGCCTGTTGCGCCGCATCCGCGCCGAGTTGCCGGGGGAAGCCGTCGCGGTCGCCACGGGCGGCTTCTCGCGCACGGTGGAGGGCCTCTGCCGCGAGATCGACCACTACGACGAGACGCTGACCGTGCGCGGTCTGCTGGAACTGTGGGCCAGCCGCCCATCCCTGGGCGAGGCGCCCGCCTTTCCTCTCCGGTGATGGACGGCTTGGCGGGTCGTCCTGCGAGCGCTTAGGCTCTGGGTATGTCCCCTGCCTCGTCCGGCCGCATCGTGAGTTTGCTTCCCAGCGCCACCGACCTGCTGGTCGCTCTGGGGGTGGGGGAGCGGCTGGTGGGGGTCAGTCATTCCTGCGACCACCCCGCTGCAGCCGGACGCCCGGTGCTGACCCGGTCCATTATCGACAGTGGAGCGCCGCAGGCGGAGATCGACCAGGCGGTGAGTGCTGCGGTGCGCGAGGGCCGCGCCCTGTATCAGGTGGACGGGGCGCAGCTCGACCGTCTGGGTCCCGACCTTGTGGTCACCCAGGGCGTATGCGAGGTGTGCGCGGTGACTCCCGGCACCATTGAATCGGCGGTCCGGTATCTGCCGGGCTGCCTGCCCGCCGCCCAGGTCCTGAGTCTGGAAGGCCGCAGCGTTGCGGGCATTCTGGACGACATGCGTGCCCTGGCCGCGGCGGTTGGCCTCCCGGAACGTGGCGAGGCGCTGATTCGGCAGTCCCAGGCCGAGTGGGACGCCGTGAGGCCCGCAACGCACGCGCCCCGCGTCCTCACCCTGGAGTGGGTGGACCCGCCCTTCTACGGCGGCCACTGGGTTCCCGAGCAGGTCGAGCGGGCGGGCGGACTCAATGTGCTGGGCGCACCAGGGACCGATTCAGGCCGCACGACCTGGGAGGACGTGACGGCCCTCGATCCCGACGTCATCGTGGTGATGTGCTGCGGCTATGGTTTGGCCGAGAACGTGGCGTTTGCCGACGCGGTCCTGAGCCACCGCGAGGTGCGTGCCGTGCAGCACGGAGAGGTGTGGGCAGTGGACGCGAACGCCCTCTTCAGTCGCCCGGCCCTGGGGGTAATGCGCGGTGCCGGGGTGCTCGCGGACCTGCTGCGGGGCGAGGCGAGTGCGGGCGAAAGTGTCCGCGTAGGGCAAGTTCCGGCGCTGACCACTTGAGGGCCAGGCCGGTTCTGCACCTGCCGGAACTGTTTGGTGCATTCCGGCCCGCTCGTCGCGGAAGGTCGCGTGAAGACCCCAACGGCGGCGCAACTCTCGGCCCACGTGAAAGAAGCGCGGCTTCCTGCGGACGTCCGAGTGGTGGTGAGAAGTCACCAGTGATCCTGTCCCAGTTGCGCAGCAGCCAGTCTTGAGCCATTGGCCTCTTCGGGCAAGCCAACGGCAGCCGCTTCGGAGCCTGCATCCCCCCGGGGTTCGGCGGGCAGGCGCTCATGGCACCCCAGGGCGCAGGTCTCCACCATCGTGCCCATGCTTTAAGCCCACCACGTCCTTCCAGCCCACCGCTGTGGTCCCTGAGCAGGGGGCCGCGGAGATTCTCGGCCACGACGAAAAGGCGCAGGCGGCAGCCCTGCTCAAGCAGGCCGCCCACCCCCACGCCCGCCCGTACCTGTGGGAGGAAGCGCGGCGGCTGGGGTTGACCTGAGGCTGCGGGGCGCGAGACAAGCGAAGGTGGGAGACGTCACTCGCGTCTCCCACCTCATCTCTTTCCGCTTCAGGCCCTAGATGCCCAGCGTCAGCAGCATCACCTTGTGAATGGCCCAGCCCAGCGCGATGCACACCGGAATCGTGAAAATCCACGCCTGCACGATGCGCCCGGCGACCTGCCACTTGACCTTGCGGAAACCCTTGGTGGTGCCCACGCCCATGATCGAACTGGAGATGGTGTGGGTGGTGCTCACCGGGATGCCCAGGTGGGTGGCGCCCACGATGATGGCGGCCGCACTCGCTTCCGCGACAAAGCCGTCGACGGGTTTGAGGTCCACGACCTTGAAGCCCATCGTCTTGATGATGCGCCAGCCGCCCACCGACGTGCCCAGGCCCATCGCGAACGCCGCCGAGAGGATGATCCACAGCGGCACCTCGCTGACCTGGGTGCCCAGGTACGCGCTCAGCGCGAAGGTCATGATGCCCATCGCCTTTTGCGCGTCGTTGCCGCCGTGCGAAAAGGCCATGAAGGCCGCCGAGCCGATCTGGAGCCATCGGAAGGTGCGGGTGACTGTGCGGGGGCGCATCCAGCGCAGCACCAGCCACGAAAGCAGCGCCATGAGGAGGATCGGCACGAGGAAGCCGAGCACGGGACTGCTGACCAGCCCCGTCAGCGTCTTCTGCACGCCCTTGGGGATGATGATCTCCCAGCCGCCCGCCGCGACGCCCGCGCCCACCAGCGAGAAGATCAGGGCGTGGCTGGAGGAACTCGGCAGCCCCTTCCACCACGTGAAGAGGTTCCAGATGATGGCGCTCAGGAGCGCCGCGCCCGTCAGCCCCAGGGTGGCGAATTCCTGCGGCACGATGTCGGTGGCGATGGTCTTGGCGACCGCCGTGCCCGCGAGCGCCCCGACCACGTTGAGAATGGCCGCCATGGCGATGGCCTGCGGGGGCGTGAGCACCTTGGTGGCGACCGAGGTGGCGATGGCGTTGGCGGTGTCGTGAAAGCCGTTGATGAAGTCAAAGGCCAGCGCCAGCGCGATGATGATGACAAATCCGATCAGGGCCGCTTCCATAAGTGTCTGCGTGCTTCCCCGGCTCAGGCGTTCTTGAGCAGGATGCTCTCGACCGTCTTGGCGACCCGCTGCGCCTGGTCGGAGGCTTCCTCGATCAACTCGACGATCTCGCCGCCGCGCATCGCCCGGATCATGCCCGGCACGTCGTGGACGCCCACGTACAGCTCGCGCTGCACGTTGTCGCTGATGGTATCGCCCTCGTCCTCAAGCGCCCGGATCTGCCCGGCCAGCGCGGCGAGTTCACGCACGCGGTCCTTGCTTTCGATCAGGGGCATCCCCTGGGCCAGCAGGGCGCACTGCTGCTCGACCACCCGCGCGAGGTGCGCCATCTCGGGCAGCGGACGCTCCACCCCGTAGAGGCTGAGCTTGCGGGCGGCGTCTTCCAGGCTGTCCACGAGGTCGTCGAGTTCATGGTTGAGCGAGATGATGTCCTCGCGGTCGAAGGGCACGATAAAGGACTCGGCCAGCATGTTGGTCACTTCGCGGCTGATGCGGTCCCCCTCGTGTTCAAGGTCGCGGATGCGGTTCACCTTCGCCTCGACATCGGTGTAGTTCTCGAGCAGTTCCACCAGCGCCTGGGCCGTCACATGGGCATTGCGGGCGGCCTGGGCAAACTTGGCGCTGAACTGCGGGTTTTTGGGCATGAATTTAGACAGAACCATGACAATCCCCTCCGATTCTCCGGCCCTGTGTCAGCCCCGTGTCAGGTGGGGACAGAGAGAGCCAGCGAACAGGGGAGCCTGACGGTGAGGCTCCCCCGGTGAACCGAGTCTAAACCTTCAGCGCACCGTGACTGGAGCGGTGAAGGTCGCCCGGCGCTGATCGGCCTCGCTCCCGATGGTGTTGGCGCCGGGGGGCGTGCTGTCCGCGCCTGGGATGATGTCGCCCGCGCCGTAGCTGTCCCCACCCGCGCCGTAGTCGCTGCCGCCGAAGATGCCGCCGACCAGATTCACCCCGGTGGTTGGGGCCGCGCTCAGCCCAAGCGCCGTCCAGGGAATCGCCAGTTCGACCGTCTGGCTGGGGAGGCTCCCCGCCGTGGCGACGGTGTAGCGGGCCGCGTCCACCAGCGTGGCGGCGTTGCCCGCGACCAGCCTCAGTTGGAGGCCCTCGTTTCCCTTACGGGCCAGAAAAGCGTCCACGCCCCCCATGCCCCCGCTGAAGGTCGCGGCCCGCTTCCAGGCGCTGAAATTGTCAGCCTGCGTCGCCCCGCCCGCCTGAGTGTCGAGGTAGAGGATGGCGCTGTTGTTGGCCTCGGTCCTGTAGGTGTAGGCCAGGTACAGGTACTGCGCGTCGCTGTCGGCCCGCAGCGTCAGCCAGTTGTTGTCCGGCCCGAACACGCCCTCGCCGGGACTCTGCACGCTGACCTTGGGCGCCGCCCAGTCGCTCAGGTCGCCGTCGATGCGGTACTTGCCGACCTGCGGCCCCTGCGCTCCGGCGGGCGTCAGCGCGAAATCTGCGCCCGTGGCGGGGGCGGTGGCCTGCCGGGTGGCCTCCGCGTAGCCCTCCGCCGTCGCCTTGAGCGTCTGCGTTCCCGCCGGAACGAAGAGGGTGTATGAGCCGTCGGGGAAGGTCAGGGCGTAATTCACCTTCGGGTCGGCCGAGGTGGCCTCCACCAGTGCCCCCGCCAGCGCCTGCCCCGCGCCCGTCACGCGGCCCTCGATCACGGCTCCCGGCATCGGGCGGGTGATGAAGTCGTAGGTGCCGCTGTACGCCCCGTCGTTCGTGCCCACCACGTAGGAGCGGTCGGGCTGATCCGGCCCCTCGTAGCCGCTGTTCTTCGCCCGGGGATGGTCACTCCCGAACTTGAACTTGACCTCGCGGAAGAGGGGCAGCTCGATGTCGGTCTTCCAGACACCGCGCGACACCTGGGTCATGGGGGACTCGACCTGCTGCCCGGTGTCGAAGCGCCGCAGCTCGATGGGGCCGTTGCCCTGGCTGCGGGCGTCCACCGTGAAGGTGACCTTGACCGTGTTCTTCGCGCTGGGGGTGGCAAGGACCGTCACGCCCCGGCTCTCGGCTCCGGCCGCGTCCACCGTGACCACCCGGAAGGTCGTCTGCTCGTCGTTGGCGAGGCCGCGCACGAGGTAGGTCGTCTGTTCACGCCCCAGCGGCGCGAAGTTCAGCAGCCGCTCGGTCCCGTTCCCGGTACGGGCATAGACCCGGTAGCCCGTGACGGCGGGGTCGGTGGGGGCCGTCCAGCGCAGCTCGGCCGCCCCGTCCCCGGCCCGCGCGGTCACGCCGCCCACCTCGGGGAGCCGGGCGTTGACGGTGCCCGCGCTGCCCGCTGTGCCCGCCACCGCGAGCGCCGCGCGGGGGGGCACGGTGCCCACCAGCCGTCCGCCCTCGACCCGCAGGTCGGAGGCCCGCCCGGTGATCTCCGTCAGCGCCCCCGCCCCGAAGGTCCCCAGCAGCGGGATGCCGCCGCCCGGCAGCGTGGCAAGGTCAAGCGGCGTGTCCCCATTGTTCAGCACGGCCACGACGGGCCGCTCGCCGGAGAGGACCCGGCGGTAGGCGAGGACGGGAGCGCCCCCGTTGGGTCGCCACAGCTCCTGCTGGGCGCCGCGTGTCAGGGCCGGGTACTTCTGCCGGGCGGCGGCCAGCGCCCCCAGGCGCTCGTCGAGCGTGCTGCCCGTCAGGGCCGCGAAGTTCATATCCTCGCGGTTGCCCTGGCCCGCCGGGTGGTCGTAGGGGTCGCCCAGACCGGCCTGCGCGATCTCGGTGCCCTGATAGACGCTGGGGGTGCCGCGCGAGGTGTAGATCAGACTCAGGGCGAGGTCGAGGCGCTCGGCGGCCTGCGGGGCGCTGCCACCCTTGGCCTGCACCTCGCTCACGAAGCGCCGCACGTCGTGGTTGTCCACGAAGGTGGTCAGCCGGGTGGGGTCGCGGTAGGCGCCGTCCTGCGCGAACACGTCCGCCACCCGCCCCAGGTCGCCCCCTGCGCTCGAAAGCTGGTCCTTGATGGCGAAGTACAGCGCGAAGTCGAAGACGCTGGGTGCCCCCAGGTCATTCATGAAGTGCGCCAGCCGCGCCGGGTTGCCGTCGAACACCTCGCCCACCGACCACAGCTTGCGGGGATCGCCCGCGCCGCCCGCCGCGAAGAACTGCCGCCAGTAGTCGTCGGGGACATGCTTCATGGTGTCGATCCGGAGGCCGTCGATGCCGGTCTCGCGCTGCCAGAAGCTCACGAAGTCGTTGAGGTACCTCGTGACCTCCGGCACCTCCTGCCGGAAGTCGGGCAGCCCGGCGAGGCACTGGGTCACCTCGTCCTGGCCGCACTGCTCGCCCGTGCGGAACCACGTGGGCTTCTCGGTGACCAGCTTCGCTCCGTACCCCGCGTGGTTCACGACCACGTCCTGAATGATCTTGAGGCCGTGGCGGTGGGCGGTCCGCACCAGGTCCCTGTACTCCTCTAGGGTCCCGAAGTGGGGGTCCACCTTGAAAAAGTCCTCGGCCCAGTAGCCGTGGTAGCCCGCGAAAGGTCGGCCCTGGTGCGGTCCCGACTCCGCCTCGATCGCGGGCACCTGCAGCACGACCGGGCTAATCCAGATCGCCGTGAAGCCCATCCGCCCGAAATAGCCTTCCTCGATCTTCGCCTTTAGGCCCGCGAAGTCGCCGCCATGCCACGCGAGCGGGTTGGTGCGGTCGGCGCGGTCCCCGGCGTTCCGGTTCGCGCCGTTGTCGTTGGCGGGGTTGCCATTGGCGAAGCGGTCGGTCAGGGCGAAATAGATCGCGTCGTCGCGCCAGTCCGTGTCCACGCCGCGCGAGGGGCCATTCAGGGTGCCGCAGGCCGCGAGGGTCAGGGTGAGGGCCGCCAAGGCGCCCGCACGCCCCATCTGCTGGAAGCGTTTCATGGTGCCCGCATTGGACGCCGGAAGCCGGGGCCGTGTCAATGCGGGCGCAGATTTATTCCGGCGCCACCTCGACCCGGTGTCCGCCCCCAGCCTGCGCGTCCCGCAGGGCGGCCTCCGCCCGTGCGAGCGCCTCTGCCCCGGTGCCCACGGCGAGCCCCACGCTCACGGTGACCACCCGCCCGGCCAGGGGCCGCGAGGCCACCCGCAGCCGCAGCCGCTCGGCCACGACCCGCACGGCGAGGGGGTCGGTGGTGGGCAGCAGGACGGCGAAGGTGCCTTCGCCCAGGCAGGCCACCGGGTCACCCGTGCGGGTGGCCGCCGCCAGCGTGCGGGCGAGGTGCGCCCGTACCGTCTGCACGAGGACCGCGCCGCCGCCCCGCTCCAGGTCCGGCAGATCGTCCACCCCGACGACCGCCACGGCCACCGGACGGCGCAGCGTCCGCAGGCGCCGCTCCATCGGGCGCCGCAGGGGCAGGCCCGTCAACTCGTCGCACTCGCCGGGGAGGAGGCCACTCCAGGGACCCCGACGGTCCTCGGTGCGGGTCAACGTGGCCTCCTGTCCCAGCAGGGCCAGTCCGCCCACCAGCAGCAGTTGCGCGAGCAGCGCGAGAATCAGGCCGCTCTCGCCCGTGCCCAGCAGCACCCGCACTCCATACAGCGCTCCCAGCGCCCCGGTGACTGCCAGCGCCCCACGCGCCACCCAGCGGCCCAGGGAAGAGTCCAGCAGCCACCCCGGCGCCAGCAGCCCCAGCACGAACCACGGCAGCAGCAGCCCCAGCAACTCCGGTCCCCCGTCCACGAGGTGCGGCGCGAACAGCCCCAGCGCCAGCCGCCCCAGCAGGAATGTCCAGCCTCCCAGCAGCAGCAGCCGGTCGAGCACGCCCACCGGGCAGCGCGGCAGGGCCGAGAGTACCAGGGCCACGGCCAGCACCCCGGCCAAGCCTCCCCACAGTGCCGTCTGCGCCGGGTGCAGCGGCCAGACCAGGGCCAGCCCCACGGCCACGGCGAGGAGCGCGATCGGCAGTCCCCACTGGTAGGCCGCGCGGCGGGCCTCCTCGGTGCGGGTGGGGGAGCCTGTCCCACCCTCCCCCAGATAGAACGCCGGGTCGGGCAGGGGCAGCAGGCGGTCGCGCATACGTCCGCAGGGGACCACGCCCCCTCTCACGGCAACCTGACACCGCGCCTCCCCCCGGCGGGGGCATGGGCACGCCGGGAGGGGCATCTCCGGGGGCCGTTGACACCCCGCGCGGGCACTGCTAGATTGACTCCCGCTTGTCCGCAGCGCGGGGAGGCGGGTGCACGGGAGTAGCTCAGCTGGTTAGAGCGCACGCCTGATAAGCGTGAGGTCGGCGGTTCAAGTCCGCCCTTCCGTACCAAGGGAGACACGGGGTTTGCCTCGTGTCTTTTTTCTTTGATTCGGCAGTGGAAAGCGGGGGCCGTCCGCGCTGGCCCCCGCCCCTTCTTGTCGCCTCAGATCAGGCTGAGTTCGCTGCCCGCGTCCAGATGTGCGAGGTGCTCGGGAAGGTTGCCCGGCTTGTCCATCACGATCTGCTCGGCCTTGTACGAGGAACGCACCAGCGGGCCGGACACGACCTCCAGGAAGCCGAAGGCCATCGCCTCCTCGCGGATCTCGTCGAACTCGGCGGGGGAGACGTAGCGCTCGACAGGCAGGTGGTGCATGGTCGGGCGCAGGTACTGCCCGAAGGTCAGCACGTCCACCCCGGCGGCGCGGCAGTCGGCCATCGCCTCGCGCAACTCCTCGCGCGTCTCGCCCAGGCCCAGCATGATGCTGGTCTTGGTGATCACGTCGGGGCGGCTCTCCTTGGCGTGCTGGAGGACGCCCAGCGTCCGCTCGTAGCTCGCGCGGATGTCACGCACCGGGTGGGTCAGGCGGCGCACGGTCTCCAGATTCTGGGCGTAGGTGTCCACGCCGCTGTCCAGCACGAGGTCCACGCAGTACGGGTTGCCGCCGAAGTCGGGCGTCAGGGCCTCCACCCGCGTCTCCGGGTTGAGCTTCTTGATGGCCTGCACCGTCTTGGCGAAGTGGTACGCCCCGCCGTCGGGCAGGTCGTCGCGGTCCACCGAGGTCAGCACGACGTACTTCAGGCCCATCAGGCGCACCGAGTCGGCGACCTGCATGGGCTCGTCGAGGTCGAGCTTGCCCATCGGGTTGCCGGTGTCCACCGCGCAAAAGCGGCAGGCCCGCGTGCAGACGTGCCCCATCAGCATGAAGGTGGCCGTGCCCCGGCTCCAGCACTCGCCGATGTTGGGGCACATCGCTTCCTCGCAGACCGTGTGCAGGCGGTGCTCCTTGACGATCTTGCGGACCTCGCCGTAGACCTGCCCGGTCGGGATGGTCACCTTGAGCCACTCGGGCTTCTTCTCGCGCACGGGCACCGAATCCTTGCGGTAGATGCCGTTCTTGATGAACTTGACTTCCCGGTCCTGCACCGGCTTGTCCTGCTGGGTCATGTCTCAGCCTCCCGCTGCCGCCGTGGGCAACGTCCAGTCGTAAGTCTCAAAGGTGGTGTGAAAGGCCCGCGTGAGGGCCGCCCGCGCTTCTGTCATGTCGGCCACGCGGTCCAGGCCCCGGCGCCCATACTCGCGCTCCACGCTCGTCATGTGGGTGCCCGTGAGGCCGCAGGGCACGATCAGGTCGAAGTGCTGGAGGTTGGTCGTGACGTTGAGCGCCAGCCCATGCAGGGCCACACCGCGCTGCACCGCCACCCCGAAGGAGGCGATCTTCTGCTCGTAGACGCGGCCGTTCACCTCGCGCGGCTCGACGTACACGCCCGCGTAGCCGGGATTGGGCCGGGCGTCGGGCAGGCCGAGGTCGTGCAGCGCCGCGATGGTCACGTGTTCCAGCAGCCGCAGAAAATCGGCCACCCGGCGGCCCACCGGAAAGATCGCGTAGGCCACGAGCTGGCCGGGGCCGTGGTAGGTCACGTCGCCGCCGCGCTCGACTTCCAGCACCTCGATGCCCTGCGCGGCGAGGTACTCGCGCGTCACGACGATGTTGCCGCCCTCCCGCGCCTTGCGGCCCAGCGTGAGCACGGGCGGGTGCTCCACCAGCAGGAGCTGGGGCTGCCCGCCCGCCGCGACCTGCGCGTGGGCCTCGTGCTGCACGTCCCACGCCTCGCGGTACGAGAGCCGCCCCAGGTCCACCGTGCCGAATGCCGCCTCTCTCACGCGCCCGATTGTACGCGCCCTCCCTGGGCTTTTCCGGTGTGGTGGGCGCAATCTGCCCCACCATTGTCCAGTCTGGATGGTCAGTGCCCTGAGCTGGGCTGGAGGGCCGGGGGCACTAGGCCGGGCGGCGGAGGTGGGAAAGGGGCCGGGGCCGCTAGCCTCGGCTCCATGCCCGAACTCGTTCCCCCGTCGGAGAGGTACAAGGAGAGCTTTCTGGCCGCCGTGCGCGAGGCCCAGGCAGACGGCAGTGGCCTGGGCGACACCCTGACCTGGGATGTGGCCGCGCTGGAAGCCGACTTCCCCGCCTTTCTGGAGTCGCTGCGCCAATATGAACCGGGCCGCGAGCTGCCGGAAGGCTATGTCCACTCCGAGCCGCTCTGGCTGGTGGAGGGGGACGGGTACCTCGGGCGGGTGTCCATCCGCCACACGCTCAACCAGCGGCTGCGCGAGTTCGGCGGGCACATCGGCTACGAGGTGCGGCCCTCGGCGCGGAAACGGGGGTACGCGACCCTCGCCCTGCGGCTTGCTCTAGAGCGGGCGCGTGAACTGGGCCTGGAGCGCGTCCTGGTCACCTGCGACGTGGACAACCTCGGGTCGCGGCGGGTGATTGAGGCGAACGGTGGGGTGCTGGAGTACGAGGGGCGGGTGCCCGACCACCCCGCTCCCCTGCGGCGCTACTGGATCACCCTTTAGCGGGGGCGTCGCCGTCCGGCTGGAGGGCCTCGGCCTTCTGCTGGGCGGTCTGGGCCAGGGTTTCGAGGAGTTCGGCCTGCTGTTCGGGCGCGGCGGCCGTCTCGGCGACCTTGCCCAGCGCGGCCTCCGCGATGCGGCCCAGGGCGCCGAGTTGTTCCTCACCCGCCTCGTCGAGTTCGCTGATGCGCTCCACGATCTGCTCGCCCGCCTCGGCCAGCAGCTCGACCTCGTGGTCGGCGCTCAGGGCCTGAATCGCCTCGACCCTGGCCTGATGCTCGGCGCTGAGGCGCTCGAGCCGCCCGACCTGCTCCAGCGTGTCGGCCTGGGCACGGGCCGCCTCGATGATGGTGTTCAGGGCACCCAGTTGGGCCTGCACCCGGTCGTGAATACGGCGCAGCGTCTGCACGCTGACCTCGCTCATGGGGGTGCGGGCGACTTCCTCCAGCGCCTGGCAGATCAGCCCGTCGAGGGCCGCTGCCGCCGTGATCTGTTCCTCGCCGTTTTCCACGATCTCGGCGAGGGCCTGGGCGTGTTCATGGCGCTTCTGCTCCCCGGCGGCGAGGGGCAGGTTGCGGAGCTGCTCGGTGGTCACCTTCACGACCTGCCGCAGCGCGTCGGTGGCGGCCAGCCCTTCTTGCCCGGCGCGGATGATCTGTTCCAGGGTGCTGGTCTGCGCCCACCCGGCCGCGCCCACGTGCTCGCGTGCCCGCACCTCGGCGAGACGCCGCCGCTGACGGCCCACGGCCTGCTGCGCTCCCGCGAGCGCGGTCTCTCTGGCTTCCGGCGAATCGCTCACCCGGCCAGCATAAGGCTTCATCAAGCCTTCATCGTGATCTGGGTCAGGCAGAGCGCCTCTGCCCTCGGGGCCGCCGGATCCCCTTGAGCTGCCCCGGCCCCGGCGCGTATACTCCTCAGGTTCAGCCCCGCGCGATGACGCGGGAGCGTACAGACCAAGAACGTCTCTGCCCGTGCCGGTGTGTTGGGAACTGCTGTGCCGGGAGGTGGGACGGTCCGCTGGTAAAGGAGTGGTGACACATGCAGAGTCAGGTCAAAGTGAATCGCGGCGCGATCCTGCGCTCGGTCGAGCAGGGGCACATCAAGACGGACCACCCCGAGTTCCAGCCCGGTGACACCGTGCGCGTGGAGACGAAGGTCGTCGAAGGCAACCGCACCCGCAACCAGGCCTTTGAGGGCGTGGTCATCGCCATCAACGGCACGGGCAGCCGCAAGAGCTTCACGGTCCGCAAGATCAGCTTCGGCGAGGGCGTCGAGCGCGTCTTCCCGTTCAGCAGCCCGCTCGTCGCCAAGGTGACGGTGCTGGAGCGTGGCAAGGTCCGCCGCGCCAAGCTGTACTACCTGCGCGAACTGCGCGGCAAGGCTGCCCGCATCAAGAGCGACCGCAGCCGCGTGATGAAGGACGCCGCCCGCAGCCAGCAGGCCAAGGCCGCCGCGCTCGCCGCCCAGGCCGCGCCCGCCGAGACGGCCACCGAGACGCAGAGCGACTTCACCCCCATCGAGACGCTGGGCGAATAAGCCCCACCCTCTGCCGAGCCGCCCGCTCCCCTCGCCGGGGGTGGGCGGCCCTCGCGTTGTCCGGTGCCCCCGCCTGCTAGCCTCTCCCCCGTGACGCGCCCGCCCGAACGCCCCCGGCCCCACCGCCTGCCCCTGCTGCTCGCCTTCGACCTTGACGGCACCCTGATTCCCGAGATGGGCCGCGAGGTGCCCGCGCCCACGGCGGCGGCGCTCGCGCGGCTGCGGGGGCTGGGGGTGCGGGTGGCGGTCATCACCGGACGCGACAGCGCCCCCCGCCCGGTGCTGGAGGCCGCGCAGCCCGACGCGGTGGCGACCAACAACGGCGGCCGGGTCGAACTCGGCGGCGAGTTGCACCGTGAGGCCCGCTTCACGGCGGAGGAACTCGCGGCCGTCCTCGCGCACGAACTGGAGGACGCCCGCGTGGTCGTCTTCACGGCGCAGGGGCCGTATGCCCTGATTCCGCCGGGCCAGCAGCCTGAGCCGTGGATGGTCGAGCGCGGCGTGCGCCCCCTCGCGGACGCCCCCACGGACGAGGCGGCCCTGAAGGTGGGCTTCTATCACCCCGGCGTGGCCGATTTCGCCGCCCGGTTGCGCGAGTCGCACCCGCACCTGGTGCTGACCGGGGCGCAGCCGCCCTACACCGAGTTCCTGACGGTGACCCCCACCGGGGCGCACAAGGGCGCGGCCTTGACCCTGATCGCGGAGGGGCTGGGGATCGAGCTGGAGCGCACGGTCGTTTTTGGGGACAGCGACAACGACGTGGCGATGCTGGAACTCGCCGGGTACGCGGTGCAGGTGGGTTACCTGCCACTGCTCACGGTCCACGCCCACGATCAGGTCAGCGGCCCGGAGGCGCTGGGGGCCTATCTGGAAGAGCTGGCGGACAGGTTGGAGGGGGCAGAGGCTTCCCCCGCCTGATCTGTCCCTCCGCCAATTCCAGATGGTGCGTCAACCCCGGCGGCGCGTCGGCCTTGCGGTGGGCGACCACCAGAATGTGCGTGCCCGCTCGGGCGAGGTCCGGCAGCAGGGCCAGGAACCGGGTGCGGGCCTCGGCATCCAGAAAGTCCAGCCCCTCGTCGAGGATCAGCAGGCGGGGACGGTGGGCCACCGCCCGCGCGAGCAGGAGCCGCCGCAATTGCCCCTGCGAGAGCGTGTTGGCGGGGCGGCCGAGCAGGTCGGTCACGCCGAGGTGCCCCGCCAGCGCTTCCACCCGCGCCGTCTGCTCCGTCGTGAGGTTCGGCGCAAACCCCTCGGTCCCGCCCCACGCGCTGCCGATCACCTCACGGCCGGTCCAGCCCCGCCGCTGCCGCACGCCGACCTCGGCGGAGATCAGCCCGACCGTGCGGCGGCGCTCGGTCAGCCGGTCGCGGGCCAGGAAGGGCCGCTCCACCCGCCCACCCAGCGCGGGGTGCAGCTCCCCGGAAATCAGCCGTGCCAGCGTGCTTTTGCCGCTGCCGTTCTCGCCCGTCACCAGCCAGTGCTCGCCCGCCCGCCATGTCCACGAGAGCGGCCCCAGCGCCCGCCGCCCGTTCCGGTAAACCTCCACGTCCCGCAGCCGCACGAGGTCGCCCTCGCCAGGAGGTCGGGGAAGGGGGGTGGGGGAGAGGCGGGTCCGGTGGGTGCCCTCCGTCTCCCGCACCGTCCCCCCCTCCACCCGCAGCCGTCGCCAGGGCAGTTCCGGTGCCTCCTGCGGGCGGTGGGTGGCGAGGACGACCGTGACGCCCGACCCGTGAACCTCGCGCAGCACCTGTCCCAGTCCCTCCTGTGCCCCGGCGCTCAGCCCGTCGGTGAACTCGTCGAGCAGGAGCACTTCCGGCTGGGGCATCAGGGCCCGTGCCAGCATGGCCCGCCGCCGCTGCCCGTGGCTGAGGGTGCGGAAGTCGCGGTCCAGCCAACCCGACACGCCCGTCAGCGCGGCGACCTCGGCCAGCCTCGCCTGCGCTTCCGGCGTCGGCGTCCACAGGCGCAGGGTGCCCCCCTCAAACCCCGCCAGCAGCACGTCCCGCACGGTCTGGAGCCAGTCGCGCGTTAGGTAGAAGGCTTCGGCGTCCAGCCCCACCACGCTCAATGTCTGCCGTGCCCGCACCGCCGAACGCCGTGTCTGCCCGCCCAGCCCGTAGACCCGCTCGCCGCCCACCGGAGCAACCTCGCCCGCCAGCAGCCGCAGCAGGGTCGTCTTGCCGCCGCCGTTCGGTCCCTCCAGCCGCAGCGCCTCGCCGGGCCAGACCCGCAGGGTCACGCCTCGCAGCGGCGTCTCTCCGCCCACCCGCACGGTGACGTTCTGGAGGTCGATCAGCGGCCCAGCCATCGCGGGAAAGTGTAGAGGACACGCCACAGAAAAGTCCCCCTCCACTCGGGAAGGGGGACTCTCGGGACCGCGTCCGAATCAGCGTTTGCTGAACTGGGGAGCGCGGCGGGCCTTCTTGAGGCCGTACTTCTTGCGCTCGACCTCGCGGGGGTCGCGGGTCAGGAGGCCCTTGGGCTTCATCTGGGCGCGGAAGTCGGGGTTGACCTTCAGGAGCGCACGGGCAATGCCGAGCTTGATCGCGTCGGCCTGACCGCTGGGGCCGCCGCCCGTCACGGTGATGTAGGCGTCGTAGCGCCCGGCAGTGCCCGTCTCGCGGAAGGCCTGGAGCGCGTGCACGGCGCGGAGCAGCCCACGGAAGTAGGTCTGGAACTCCTTGCCGTTGACGATGATCTTGCCCTCGCCCGCACGCAGGAAGACGCGGGCGACGGCGGCCTTGCGGCGGCCCGTGCCGTAGAACTGTTCAATAGCCATCAGCGAACCTCGAGAGTCTGGGGCTTCTGGGCGGTGTGGGGGTGCGTCTCGCCCGCGTATACCTTCAGGCGGCTGTGCATCGCTCGGCCCTGACGGCCCTTGGGCAGCATGCCGAACACCGCGTGCTCGATGACGCGCTCGGGGTGCTTCTTGAGCGCCTCGCGGGCGGTTTCGGTCTTCAGGCCGCCCTGGTAGCCGGTGTAACGGGTGTACACCTTGCCGTCGAGCTTGCCGCCCGTCAGCACGACCTGCGCGGCGTTCAGCACGACCACGAAGTCGCCCTGAATCATGTTGGGCGTGAAGTCGGGGCGGTGCTTGCCGCGAATGCGGCTGGCGATCAGGGTGGCGAGGCGGCCCAGGGGCACGCCCGCAGCGTCCACCACGACCCAGTTCTGCTCGTCGTTCTTGGGAACAAAGGTTTTCACCGTGAAACTCCGTAAGGATGGGATTTGGCGGCGACACGCCCCGCCCTGACGGGGGAGAAAGTGCGTGCGTGTCCGGGTGCCTCCCGGTCGTTTCGGCCCTACCAAGCACGAAACACTAAAGGTGAGGGTATCAGACCTTGGGGGCGGGGGGCAAGCGGAGCTCAGGGGACCGACTGCATCTCAAGCTGGCGACGAATCAGGTCCCAGTTGTGCTCGTATGGTTCCAGTTGGGCGGCATCCAGCCGTGCGTCGAAGGAAGCGTGATTTCGGGGCCGTTGCCAGGGGACCGAACGGCTTTCCATATAGGCACGGTAGGCAGGGGCCACGATCTGCTGAACGTCCCGCTGGGTCAGGACGAAGAAGCGGTCGCGCGGTGGGGTGGGCGAGTCCGTTCTGGGCGCGATCGCCACATACACGTAAATCAAGCTGGGATGGTCCAACTCCCGGTCACCGTGGTCCACCTGACGCCTCCCGACGACTTCCAAGTGCAGCCAAGCATCGGCGCGGGTCGACCATTGCAGACCCCGTGCGGCCTTGACCTGAATCGGGAGGGACCGACATTGCTCGTCCGCGACCAGCAGATCGAAGAGCGGCACATTGCCCGCAAACGGGGTGGCAATCAAGTCGAGTTGGCGGCCCAGTTCCGCACAGACCAGAAACTCCCCGATCTGACCCGTGAGCTTGTTGCCGAGTCCACTCGCCATCTCAGCCCCCTACTTCTGCGGTGCCCTCATCCACCAGCGCCTCAATCGCCAGCCGGTATCCCAAAAACCCCAGCCCACTGATCTTGCCCCGGCACACGGCCGCCGTGACCGACCGGTGGCGGAACTCCTCGCGGGCGTCGACGTTGGAGATGTGAACCTCCACGACTGGAAGGCGTTGCCCGGCGATGGCGTCGCGCAGAGAGTAGGAATAGTGCGTCAAGGCCCCCGGATTCAGCACGATGCCCGCAAAGCCGTGCTCCTCGGCATCCTGAATCCATTCCAGCAGTTGGCCCTCGTAGTTGCTCTGGCGGCAGGTGACGGCGGTGCCCAGCTCGGCACCCCAGCCCTCGCACAGCCGTTCGAGGTCTTCGAGCGTCTGAGAGCCGTACACGCCCGGCTCGCGCAGGCCGAGGCGGTTCAGATTCGGGCCGTTGAGGACGAGAATCATGCCCCAGCGTAGCGGGTCAGCGCGGCGGGATGAGGTCGGTCTGCCACCCCGCGAATTCCCGGCGCAGCACGTCCTCCGGCACCCGGCCCAGGTAGGGCCGCGCGAGGTCGTGGAGGAGCACGAAGCGCACGCCGTCCGCGTCGGCCTTCTTGTCACGGGCCATGTAGGGCCACAGGTCATCGAAGGTCAGGTCGGGGAGGGGCGTGGGCTGCTGCCAGCGCAGGAAAGCCAACGTGTGCCCGGTCAGGTCGGCCCCGCCCAGCGCCCGCGAGAGCCGCGCCGCGTAGTGCATTCCGTAGCCCACCGCCTCGCCGTGGGGAACGGCGTGGTGCGTGTGGGCCTCCAGCGCGTGCGCCAGCGTGTGGCCGAAGTTCAGGAAGGCCCGCTCGCCCCGCTCGGTGGGGTCGCGGGTCACCACGTCCGCCTTGACCCGAATGGCATCTGCGAGGGTGGATTTCAGGCTGGGACCGCCAGGCTGGAACTCCGGCGAGAGCACGCGGGCCAGCAGGGAAGGGTCCGCGATCAGGCCGTGCTTGTACGCCTCGGCGGCGCCCTCGCGAAAGACCTCCGGCGGCAGGGTGCTCAGCGTCTCCACGTCGCACCAGACGGCGCGGGGCGGCCAGAAGGCCCCCACTAGATTCTTGCCCTCGGGGAGATTCACGCCCGTCTTGCCGCCCACCGCCGCGTCCACCATGCCCAGCAGGGTGGTCGGCAGGGTGTAAAAGGCCACGCCGCGCAGGTACGAGGCCGCCACGAAGCCCGCGAGGTCGGTCGCCGCACCGCCCCCCAGCCCGACGACGGCCCCGTCACGCGGCAAGTTCGCCGCTGCCAACCGTGAAAGCACATCCGTGTAGACGGCCAGCGTCTTGCACTCGTCGCGGGCCGGAACGCTGATGGTGACGGTGGGGGAGAGGGCCGCCTGCACCGTCTTTACGAAAGCGGGAGGCAGGTCGGCGGGGTGAATCAGGGCGACGTGGCGCTGGGGGACCCGTACTTGCCCCAACAGGCCTGCCCCCACGGTGACGGTGTAGGGCTGCTCGCCCCCGACCTCGACCTGCTGGCTGGAGGAGGGCCGCACGCTAGTCGGACGCCCGCTCGGCCACGGGTTCGGCCTCGTCCCATGCGGCGTCCGCGTCGGCCCAGGCCCAGAGGCGGTCGATGACTTCCTCCACGATCTCTTCAGCGGGGCGGCCGTCGCTGTGGACGTGGATGGTGCCCTGGCGGTAGTGCGGCTCGCGTTCAATCATCAGGGTGCGGATACGCGAGAGGGGGTCGGGGGTCTTGAGCAGGGGCCGCTCGGAGTGGCGGGTGCGCTGGTAGACCGTCTCGGGGGAAGCCCACAGCACCACGACCGGGCCGCGTTCCAGCAGCCTGCGTCGGTTGGCCTCGTGGATGAAGGTGCCCCCGCCCAGGCTCACGACGGCGTGGTCCAGCCGCGTGACGCGCTCGACGACCTCCGACTCGCAGGCGCGGAAGTAGCCTTCGCCCTCCTGCTCGAACACCTCGGGGATGGTCTTGCCGACCACGCGGGTGATCAGCTTGTCGGTGTCGACGAAATGTAGGGCCAGCGCCCGCGAGAGTTCCCACCCCACGCGGCTTTTGCCGGTGCCCATAAAGCCCGCCAGCGCCACCCACGTGACGGGACGCTCGATCAGGCCGAACCCGTTCATGGAAGGCAGTCTAGGGCAAGTCGCCCCCAGCTTCCGGGTAAGGAGAACCTTTAGGGCGTGTGGCCGGTGGGTTGTGGCGTGTGGAGAGGTGTGGGAAAGAGGTTTTTCCTCTCTCCCTCTGGGAGAGGGGCGCTGCGAAGCAGCGGGGTGAGGGGTCCTCAGTACCCCCGCGCATACGCCCGCGCCGCCTTCAAGCGCTCCCGAAGCTCGGGCAGGGTGTCGCCACCGAACTTTTCCAGCATCGCGTCGGCCAGGACCCAGCCGATCACGCACTGGAGAATGACCCCGGCGGCGGGCACGGCGGTCGTGTCGCTGCGCTCGCGGGCGGCGTCCGACGCCTCGTGGCTGACCACGTTCACGGTCGGGAGGGGCCTCATCAGGGTGGCGATGGGCTTCATGGCGACGCGCACGATCAACTCCTCGCCGTTCGTCATGCCCGCTTCCAGCCCACCCGCCCCGTTGGTGTCGCGGGCGTAGGTGCCCTCCCGGTAATACACCGGGTCGTGGACCCCGCTGCCGGGCCGGGCCGCGTTCTCGAAGGCCCGCCCGATCTCCACGCCCTTCATCGCCTGCACGCTGAGGCAGGCCTGCGCGATGCGCCCGTCGAGCTTGCGGTCCCAGTGGACGTGGCTGCCCAGCCCCACCGGCAGGCCCCGGAAGCGCACTTCCAGAATGCCGCCCAGGGTGTCGCCGTCCTTTTTCGCCCCGTCAATCCGCTCGCGCATCCGCGCCGCCGCGTCCTCGTCGGGGGTGCGGAGGTCGGACGCCTCGATGGCCTCCAGCGCGTCCCAGGAGAAGGGCTGCCGCGTCTCGATGCCGCCCAGGCTGGCGACGTAGTTCGCGCCCTCCACGCCGAGTTCGCCCAGCAGCTTCAGCGCCACCGCCCCCACCGCCACCCGCGCCGCCGTCTCCCGCGCCGAGGCCCGTTCCAGCACGTCGCGCAGGTCCTTGTGGCGGTACTTGATGCCCCCCGTCAGGTCGGCGTGGCCGGGGCGGGCGTCGGTGAGGGCCTTTTTGCGGGGCTCGTTCCCCGGCTCCGGCGACATGATCTCGATCCAGTTGCGGTGGTCGCGGTTCTCGATCACCAGCGTGACGGGAGCGCCCGTCGTGCGGCCCGCCCGGACCCCGCTGAGAATCTGCGCCTCGTCTGTCTCGATCACCATGCGCCGCCCGCGCCCGTAGCCGCCCTGCCGCCGCCGCAGCCAGGGGTCGAGATCGGGCTTGCCCAGCGGCAACTGGGCGGGCAGTCCCTCAATGATGGCCGTCAGTTGCGGCCCGTGCGACTCCCCGGCGGTGAGGTACCTCATCGGGACTCCTGGGCGGGTTGGGCAAAGGTGAGAGAAAGGGCACGCATGGCCGGAATCTAGCGCCGGGCCGCCGGGCCACACCGTGCCCTGCCCAAACAAACACGCCCCCGGCGAGGGAGGGCGTGTGGGAGGGTGAGGCGGGTTACTTGACGACAGTCCCGGTGATGATGACCAGAAGCTGCGTTTGCGAGCGGTCGGTGCGCTGCTGGCTGAAGGCCGCGCCGATCACCGGGATGCTGCTCAGCAGGGGCACGCCGCTGTTGGTGCGCGACTCGGTGGTCCCCAGCAGGCCGCTCATCAGGACCGTCTGTCCGTTCTTGAAGGTGACGGTGCTCTGGGCCTCGGAGTTGGTGAAGTTCAGCAGGTTGGGCAGCGCGTTGGTGGGCAGCGCCCCGGCGATGTTGTTCACCTGCCCGCGCACCCGCAGCGTGATGGTGCCGTCGGGAGCCACCTGCGGGTCGAAGAAGTCGAGGTTGAGGCCGTAGTCGATCTGCTTCTCGATGTTCCCCGCCGCCGACGGGATGTTGATCTCCAGCCGTCCACCGCTCTTGATGGAGGCCGCCGCGTTCGCCGACGCATTCTGCGAGGTGGTCCCGGTGCCCAGCGACCGCTGCCCGCTCTGCATGGAGATGTTGCCGTCGTAGACGCGCTTGGTAAAGCCCTGGGTCTCCAGCGCCTGCAGGGTGGGGAAGATGTTGAAGCCCACCAGGCTCTTGGTCGGGTCGAAGGTCGCGCCCAGGCCGCTGCCGCCCACATTGACGTTGAAGCCCCCGAAGTTGACCTTCCAGTCCATGCCCAGGGTCCGGGCGGCCGTCTCGTTGATCTCCTGAATGCGGACCTGCACGTTGATCTGGGGCACGACCTGATCGAGTTGCGGAATCAGCTCGGCTACCTGCGCGACCTGGGCCGCCGTGCCGCGCACGATCAGGGTGTTCGTGCGGCGGTCGGCGATCAGGGTGGCCGCGTTGGGGTTGGCGGTCGGGGCTTCTGCCGCCTGCGCGGTCTGGGGCTGCGCGGCATTCGCGTTCGAGGCGGGCACCGTCACCGTGATCGCGTTGCCGTTGGCATCGGTGGCGTTGACAGGCACGTTCGTGATGGCGGGCTTGTCGGGGGTGACCTCGCGGGCCAGCGTCCCTTCCAGGGTGGCCTTGACCTCCTCGGCGCTCGCGTTGATCAGGGTAAAGACGCGCTGCACGATCTGCGGCCCGGTCTGGGCGGGCGGCGCGGGGCGGTCCACCTGACCCAGCAGCGCCAGCGCCGCGTCAAGTTGCGTCTGCGGCCCGGTGATCACGAGTTGCCCGGTCTGCCCCACGGGGGTGACCTTCAGCGTCGAGAACTGCGCTCCCAGCAGCGTCACGATGTCGGCCTGCTGGCCCTTGACCGCGTAGACGCGCTGGACGGCAGGCGCCTCGGTCTGGGTGGAGGCAGCGGGGGCAGGAGCGCGGTCTACCTGGGACAGCAGGGCCAGTGCGGCGTCCAACCGGTTTTGCGGCCCGGTGATCACGATCTGGCCGGTCTGGCCCACAGCGGTGGCCCGCAGTTCGGGGAACTGGGCGGTCAGCAGGGCCGTCACGTCGGCAGGAGCGCCCTTGACGGTGTAGATGCGCTGCACGGTGGGCGGCTCACTGGGCGCGACGCGGACATTGGCAGGCTGCGCCGCCACGATCTCCGCGAGCAGGCGCTCGACCTGCGCGACCTCCTGATTGGTCCCCCGAATGATGACGCTGTTGGAAGCGGTCTCTGCGATGATCCGCAGGGTGGGCGAGTCGAGGA
The DNA here is from genome assembly GCF_024171495.1 of Deinococcus sp. HSC-46F16. Classification (NCBI taxonomy): domain Bacteria; kingdom Thermotogati; phylum Deinococcota; class Deinococci; order Deinococcales; family Deinococcaceae; genus Deinococcus; species Deinococcus sp. HSC-46F16. Next base: position 193,389 of record NZ_JALJZW010000004.1, on the reverse strand, counting down.
CGATCTCCTCGCGGGTCGTCTCGGAGGAACTGGTGCTGTTCCCCTGCCCGCCTGTGCTCTGGCCCGTGCTGACCGTCTTCAGGCTGCCAAAGGACAGTTTGAGCTGCCGCTCGACCAGGGGGGCACTCAGGGCGGCGGGCAGGCGCACGATCTTCTGCACCGGGCGGGCGGTCACGCGCAGGACGGGCTTGCCGCCGATCTGGAGCGTCTCGTAGCTCAGGCCGTACAGGTCGAGCACCAGCGGCCAGACCTCATTGAAGGGCTTGCTGACCACGCTGTAGGTCACCAGCGCGGGGGCCGGGCCGCCCGCCGCCGTGCCCGCCCCACCGGGGCTGCCCGCCTGGAGAATCGGCTCCACGCCGGGTTCCAGCAGCACCTCGTACCCGGCGCTTTTGGCGAGGGCCAGCAGCATGGAGGTCAAGTCGCTGCCCGCCCGGCGCAGGTCGAAGGTGACGGCGGCGCCGGAGAGCTGGCGGTCGGCTGTGGCTGTGGGGGCGGTTGCCGGAGCAGGGGTGGAGGGCTGCGCGGCGGCCATGCCGAGCGCGGCGGTCAAGAGCAGGGCGTATCTCTTCATGGCTCACCTTGGTCGCGGGAGAGGTCGGGGGTAGGGGCCGCCAGGGCCAGTGCGAAGCGGGGGTCCGCCGGGGGGTCGGTTTGCGTGGCGTCGAACTCGGCGATCACGGCGAGGTCGCCCCATGCGGAAAAGGCGTCGGCAGGCTGGCGCACGATCACCACGGGCAGGGACTCGGTCAGGCCGGTGGGCTGGGCCTCTTCGCCGAGGTCCAGCGTCTCGCCGCCGAGTTCGAGGGTGACGCCCGCAGCGCGGACCTCGCGCACGACCGCGTCCGAGTCGGGCAGGGTCTGGCCCTGCGAGACGACCACGTAGCCGTCCTTCGAGCGGAAGATCGCGGTGTTCACCGGGCCGAGGACGGCGGCGTCGAACTCCAGGGCACGGGTCTGCACCAGGGTGCCCAGCGGGCTGGCCGCGCTCACGCCTCCCTCCAGGCCGAACTGGGTGACGGGTTGGGGCGTGCCCGGCGCGGTCGCGGGGGCCGGAGCGGGGCTGGCCGCCGGAACTGGGGCCGCCGCCCCCAGGTCGATGGCGTCACGCGGCACGCTGACACCCGCCACCGGGGCCGGACGGGGCGCCGGGGGAACGGTGCCCGTGACGGCGGCGGAGGGCCGCGAGGTCGCCGGGGCGGGCCGCGCCGCCGCGTTGCCCGGAGGACGGCCCGTGCTCGCCGCTGGAGAAGCCGTCGTCGGTCGCGCAGCAGACGCGCTGGGTCGGCTCGTCCGGGGCGCGGAGGCCGTGGGGCTGGTCGTCGCCGGAGCCGGGCGGGTCACGCTGACGCCTCCCGTGCCGGGAAGGGTCGGGGTGGGCAGTGCTCCGGAGGGCCGGGCGGTGGGAGAGGGGGTCGCCGCCGCGGACGGGGTGGGGGCCGGGCGGGAAGCGCCGGTGCCCGGCAGGGGCGAGAGCGCCAGGGCGCCGCCCGTACTCGGGGCAGGCTCGCTCGCGGGGAGGGAGACGGGGTCAGCCGGGGCAGAAGGTTCCGGGGCCGCCGCGACCGGGGACGCGGGGGCCTCGCCGCCCTCGGTGCGCTCCAGTTCCAGCGGCCGGAAGGGGTTGCGGCCCGGCAGCGCGGCAAGGGGGATGTCGGGGTTGATGCCGCCCGGTGTGGGGACGGCCTCGGCGGTTTCCCCAGCCTCCGTCTCCTCGGCTTGCCCGAAGGCGGGAATCTGGGGCACCTCGATCTCGCCGCTGGGTTCGACGGGCACGGCAGCTTCGGGGCCGGGCGTGGCCCCGTCCTGGGGGGTGCCGTCCTGCCCGGTGCCGGGGGCCGGGGTGACCGCCGCCGCGTCCGTGCCCTCCTCGCCCCCGGCAGGCGGGTCGCCCGTGGGGGTGGGGGAGGGCGCGTCCGCCAGGGCCGCCGCGTCCCGGTTCGAGGTCCAGACGAACCAGCCGCCCAGCAGCGCCAGCAGCAGCAGCAACGCGAGCACCAGCCGCATCTCGCGCGAGAGCAGGGGCGGCTTGCCGCCTTCGGTGGGTCGGGAGGTCATTGGGCACCTCCTTGGGCGGGGGCCTCGGCGGGGGTGGCCGGGGCTTCGGGGGCTTCCGCCGCGCCCGTGCCGGTGGCCGCCGCCGCGCTGGGGTCATAGGTGTACACGGTGAGGTTCAGCGTGCCCTCCAGGGGGGGGTTGAACGAGGTGGCCCCCGGCATTTGCAGGCCCACCCCGCCCACCGTCGTGAAGCGGTTCATGGTTTCCAGGCTGCGCAGCGCCCGGAACACTTCGGCGTACTGCCCCTGCACCCCGAGGTTCAACCCGATGGGCCGCACGCCGCCGGGCAGGCCCTCGCCGGGACCGCTCTGCACGGTGAAGGTGCTCAGCTCGGCGCCCGCCGCGAGCACGTTGCGCCGCACCTCGTCCAGCACGGTGCCGAACTGCGCGGTGGGCGGCAGCGCCCGCAGGAACTGGTCGCGCTCGACCCGCAGCCGCGCGACCGTCTCGCGCAGTTCGGGCAGCGCCCGCTGGGCGGCGCGGTAGCGGTCGGCGGTCAGGCGGGTGGTTTCCAGCTCGCTCTCCAGCAGCGCGATCTCCTGCACGCGGGTCTGGTAGCGCCCGAAATACCACGCCATCAGCAGCAGGGCGCTGCCCGCGAGTGCCAGCAGAAAGAGGGTCCGTGGGGCCAGCCCGGACAGGGAGAAGGAAGGCTTAGCCACTGCTGCCTCCGGTGCCGCTCACCGGCTCGGCGGGCGGGGCCTCGGGAGCCGGGGTGCCCTCGGGGGCGGGGGTGCCCGCCGCGTCGGCGGGGGCCGGGGGTTCGCCCACCAGCCCCACCGAGGCGGCGAAGGTGTAGAGGCCGTCCTCGCCCTCGCGCTGCACGCTGCGGAAGTTCACCGCGAAGCCGGGGCTGTTCTCGAAGGCGTTCAGGAAGTTCACCACCGACTGCTGGCTGCGGGCCGTGCCCGAGAGGTCGAACTCGCGGATCACGTTCTTGCCCGCGTACACGCCCGTCTGCTGAAGGCTGCCCAGGGCGGCGGCGTCCAGCGTCTTGACATTCATGGAGGTCAGCGCCACGCCGCCCCCGCTGGGAAGCTGCGCGGAGAAGGCCGCGAGGTCGTTCGTCCAGTAGGTCTTGCCGTCGCGGAGCTGGTTCGCCACCGCCGTCACGCCCTCCAGGGTGCGCTGCTCGGCCACCAGGCCGTCGTGCTCGGTCTTGGCGCCCTGAAGCGCCGCGATCTCGCCCTGAAGTTGGGCCTGTTCGTCGCGCAGCGCGGCCAGGCGGCCCCCCACGCGGGCCTCGCCCAGGGCGATCAGCAGCAGCGAGAGGCCCAGCACGCCGACCGCGCCGTACTTCCAGCCGTCGGGCCGGGTGCTGCGGCGCCCCTCCTGCGGCAGCAGGTTGATCTCAACCATGCGGCACTCCCCGCAGCGCGAGGCCCAGCGGCACGGTGAACTCGGCGGCGTGCTGCTGGAGGTAACCGGGATCGGCCCCGGCGGCGCTCGTGTCCACGGTCAGCCAGGGGTTGGCGACGTCCACCCGGAAGCCCAGCGCGTCGCTGATGGCATTCTCCAGCCCGCGCAGCTTGGCCCCGCCTCCCGCGACGAAGGTCCGGTCGATTACCACGTCGCCCGACTGCACCCGGTAGAACTCCAGCGAACGCCGCACCTCGGTCACCAGGTCGGCCAGCACGGGCCGCACCACCTCGAAGATGCGGGCGGGGCTGTACTGTTCGCGGGCGAGGTCGAAGTTCAGCAGGTCCTCTTCGGCCTCGGTGGGCGTGGAGGCCATCGCGTAGCCCAGCTTGATCTCCTCGGCGGCGCCGAAGTCGAGGTCGAAGGCCTTTTGCAGCGCGGTCGTGAAGTCGTCGGCGGCCACCCCGATGTTGCGGGCCATCAGGATGCGGTCGCCGCGCACCAGGCTGATGACACTGCTGCTCGCGCCGATTTCCAGCACCAGCGCGACCTCGCTGTGCTCGGTGTAGTTCTTGCCCATCAGGGTGGTCTTGTTGAGGTGCTCGCCCAGCAGGTTGCCGCGCAGCGCCCGCAGGGTGGCAAAGCTCTTGAGGTCCACCACCACGGGCTCCAGGCCCGAGAGCCGCAGGACCTCGGCCTGCCGGGCGACCGCCTCGCTGGGCGCCGCCGCGATCACGGCCTCCATCTGGCCGTCCTCGGGCACCTGCGCGGGGTCGTCGAGCAGGTCGTAGTCGAGGTTGACCTCGTCGATGGGGTAGGGGATGTAGCGCTCGGCCTCCCACTTGATCGCCTCGTCGAGGTCCCCACGTTCCATGCGCGGCACCATGATGTTGCGCGTCACCGCCGACTGGTTGGGCACGGCGGTGACGGCGTGCCGGGCGGTGATCCCGTGGGCCGCGAGCAGCCCGCGCAGTTCGGTCGCCACCGCCTGCGGGTCGGCCACCAGCCCGTCGCGCATGCTGCCGATGGGCGTCGGGGTCATGACCGCGTGGTGCAGGCTCGGGGGCGCACCGGGCCGCAGCGCCACCACCTTGATGGCGCTCGTTCCGATCTCCACGCCGATGGCCGCCGGGCGCGGTCGGGTGAGGCGTTGTAGCAGGCTTGACATTCTCCCTCCAGAAGCGGGGCGGATTTAAGACTTCTCACCGAGATCGGGCCGGGGTTCCCACCGCGCCGCAGCGCCGTGCTGGGGGTGGCAGGAGCGTCGGCCGATATCGCCGCCCATGCAACCACCCCCCCCGTCACCGAACTCTGACAGCCGAAAAGGCCGCGCTGGGACGCCTTCGCTTCTGCTCCCCCCGAATCATGAAGACGCGCCCCGCCGGGGGGGGCGGGGCGCGGAGCTGGCGCGAGTCAGCGGCGGACCGGCTCCAGACCCGTCCCGAAGACCCGCACCGCTCCACCGGGCGCGACCGTCACCACGTCCGCCCCGACCAAGCCGACACGGCCCGGCCCGTGCGGCACGCTGACAAGCACGCGGCCCGAGGCGTCCAGCCGTTGCAGCGCCTCGCCCGTCAGCCGGAAGCGGTCCACCCGCGTGGCGGCGGTCGGCGGGGTAAAGGTGGCGGCCCCGGTCGGCGTGGCGGTCAGGAAGGGCAGCGGGCTGGTTTCCACCACGGCCCCGTCCGCGACCCGGCGCAGGGTTCCGGCGACCAGGGCATAGTCCTCGCCGTCGCCGCCCGTCACGACCGCCGTGGGCGCTCCGGCCACCCCCCGCGCGGGCTGTCCGGCGTAGGTCACCGCCGTGCCGTCCTCGCGGTAGGCGCGGGTGCTCGACAGGGCCACCACCCGGCCCACCGGCACCGAGCGGGCCGCCCGGTCGAGGGTCAGCAGGAGGCCCGCGCCGGGCAGGGCCACCCAGGCGTCGCCGTCATTCCAGGCCACCGCGACCGCCGGGCCGGGGAGACGCGGGCAGACGGGATGGTAGGAGGGGGCGCGGGCGACGCAGGCGCGTCCGGCCTCGATCCAGGCCACGCCACCGGGGGAGAAGGCCGCGTCGAAGGCGGGGACGGTCAGGGTGGGGCGGGTGGCAGTGCCGGAGGTGGGGGCAGGGGCACAGGCAGCGAGGAGCAGCAGGGGGCTGAGGCAAAGGAGGGGGCGCATGGGGACATTGTTTCGCGGTCAGGGCTGAGAAGGTGGGGCCGCCCCGTCCCCTCAGCGGCCCCGCCCTACCCCCTCGCCTCCAGCAGCGCTCCCACCACCACGTCCAGCCCCACGCCCTCCTGCGCCCGCCGCTCCGGGGTCCACGAGATGCCCCGGCTGGCCTTGACCAGAATCACGTCGCCGTCTTGGACCTCGGCCAGCAGGTCGGCCAGCAACTCGGAGACGGTGGCGTGGGCCCGGTCGCCCAGTTCATGGGCAAAGGCGCCCACCCCGTAGGTCAGGTCGGCCCGCGCCCGGGCGTGGGCACCGACCTCCGCGTGCAATTCGCGCTCGGTCTCGCCCAGCTCCAGCATCCGCCCCAGCACGCTGATGCGGCGGCCCGGAAAGGCAGCGAGGGCGTCCAGCGCGGCGGTCACCGCGAGCGGGGAGGCGTTGTAAGCGTCGTCAATCACGGTGTAGCGGCCGGGATGGACCCGGTAGCGTCCTCCCGGCACCGTCACCCCGGCGAGCCGGGCGGCGGCCTCCTCCAGCCCCACCCCCGCCTCCGCCGCGAGCGCGAGGCCCAGCACCGCCGCCTCCGCCTGCACGCGCGAGGCGAGGGGCAGCGTGACGGGCACGCCCCGGAAGGTGAACCGGGCGCCCTGCGGGGTCACCTCCAGCCCTTCCCCGGCGTAGGTCACCCCCTCCCCGAAGCCGTAGGTCGGCGTGCGCGGAAACCACGGCGCGGCCTGGGTGCCCACCAGCCCCCGGCGCCCTTGCAGGATCACGCCCTTCTCGCGGGCCACCCCCTCCAGGCTGCCGAGCTGCTCCAGGTGCGCGGCCCCGATCGCGGTCACCACGCCCACGTCCGGCCGCACGAGGTCCACCAACTCGGCCATCTCGCCCACCCGGTCGATGCCCATCTCGACCACCAGGGGCCGCCCGCCGCGCCCGTGCTGGGTCAGGAAGCAGGCGATGGCGGGCATGGTGTTGTAGACCGGCATATAGGCCGCGTCCAGCGCCGCCGCCGCGTAGCTTTTGGCGGTCGTCTTGCCCACGCTCCCCGTGATGCCGACCACCAGCGGGCTGTGTGCCCGTTCCGAGCGTGCCCAGGCGAACAGGGCCTCTCGCGCGTCCGGCACCCGCACCGCCCGCTCCACGTCCAGATCGGTCAGCACGAAGGGGGCGCCCGCCGCCAGCGCCGCCTCCACGAAGCGGTTGCCGTGCATCGTCTCGCCGGGGAGGGCCACGAAGGCGACCTCAGGGGACGCCTCGCGCGAGTCCCAGGTCAGGCGCGTGGCGGGGCGGGCCGTCGGATGAACGGCAGCGGAAAAGGGGAGGGGGCCGTGCGGGTCGAGCATGGGCGGAGGATACCGGGGCGGCGGCCGGGCCGTAGTCTGGCCGCATGACCCATCACCACCTCGGCCCCGAGTCCATCCACACCGCCTGGGACCGCGCCCTGGCCCCGGCCCTGAGCGTTCGCCCCGGCGACACGGTGACCTTCGACACGCTCGACGCCTCGGACGGCGGGGTGGCGCGGCGGGCGGCGCAGGGGGACGCTTCCGGCCCAGCAGACTTGCTCGCGCTCGCGGCGGCGGATGCCCACGGCCCACGCCCCGGCCCACGCGGGCACCCGCTCACTGGCCCCGTCTTCGTGGAGGGCACTGAGCCGGGGGACGCTCTGCGCGTGGAACTCTTGGAGGTTCGCACCGCCGCCTGGGGCTGGACCGGGTGCCGCCCGGACGGCATCGGCCTGCTGGATGCCGTGCTGGGCGCCGAGGGCCTGAAGCCCTACACCCACCTCTGGGACCTGCGGGCAGGCGACCACGCCGAGTTCCTGCCGGGCATCCGGGTCCCACTGGCCCCCTTTCCCGGTGTGATGGGCGTGGCACCGGGCGAGCCTGGGCCGCACCCCACCGCGCCGCCCCGCTCGGTGGGCGGCAACATGGACATCCGGCAACTCGTGGCGGGCAGCACCCTCTGGTTGCCGGTCGAGGCGCCGGGGGCGCTGTTCTCGGTGGGCGACCTGCACGCGGCGCAGGGCGACGGCGAGCTGTCAGGCACCGGGATCGAGTGCGCGGGGCGGGTCACCCTGCGCTTCGGCGTGGAGCGCGGCGCGAACCTCGTCACCCCCGAGTTCGCCACCCCCACCCACGGCGGAAGCAGCCGCCGCTGGCACGCGGCCACCGGCCACCACCCCGACCTGATGGAAGCCGCCCGCCTTGCCCTGCGCCCCCTGCTGCGGCGGCTGGAGGCGCGGGGCCTGACGCTGGAGCAGGCGTATGTCCTGTCGAGCGCCTGCGTGGACCTCAAGATCAGCCAGATCGTGGACGCGCCCAACTACACGGTGAGCGCCTTTTTGCCGCTGGACGTGTTCGGGGAGGAATGAGGGCGGGACGCGGCCTGGCTCCTCCGCGTTCCGCCCTCTTGGGAAGCGGTCAGGAGGACCGTGCCAGCTCCATTTCCGCTCCCTGCCGCACGACCGCCTCGCGCAAGGCCTCTGGGGTGTGGACCCGTCCGCCCTGCACCACCGCCGCGATCTGCCGGGTCGCCCGCAGGTCGCGCAGGGGATTGCCGCGCACGACGAGCACGTCGGCCACCGCGCCCTCCCGCAGCACGCCGAGGTCCGGCCGCCCCAGAATCTGCCCGGCCTCGCTCGTCGCGGCCCTCAGGGCATCCAGGGGCGAGAGGCCCGCCTGCGCCAGCAGCTCCAGCTCCTGATGCAGCCCGCCACCGGGCAGGTTGAACGCGGCAGCGGGGGTGTCGGTGCCCGCCCCGATGCGTCCGCCCAACGCCCGAACGCGGGTCAGCAGTTCGGAGGCCAGCCGCAAGTCCGCGCGGGCATGGTGGCGAACGGGCGCGGTGCCCGCGTGAACCCTCTGCCACTGGGCTTGAAGACTCGCCTGCACCGCATCGTCCAGATCGGCCAGCGGCACGCCGGACGTATCAAAGGCTTCATCGCGGGCGAGCGTGGCGAAGATCATCAGGGTGGGGACGAGCGCCGTGCCTGCCTCCACCGTGAGGCCCGCGAGGTCGTCCAGCAGGGTGCCGTCCAGCCTCTCCGCGAGGGGATCACCGCCCATCCTCTGGTAGGCCAGGGCGTAGCCGGACACGTGCTCGATGGTCCGCACACCCAGCGCGAGCGCCTGCCGGGCGTCCACCCGCGCACCCGTCAGCCCGCGCGTGCTCAGCATGCCGAGGTCGGTCATGACGGGCAGGTCCAGCTCCCGAGCACGGAGGGCCGCCGCCTCGTACACCTCCGGCGCAAGTTGCTCGTACAGCTTGAGCTGGGTGATGCCCTGCGCGTGCAGGAAGGTCACTGCGTCCCGCGCCGCCTGGGGCGTGTCCACCACCCACGCCCCGGCGCGGCGTTCCAGTCCGTCGCCCGGCCGGTGGACGGCTCCCGGACCGAAGTTGTGGAAGAAGGCGTCGGGGCCGTCCAGCAGCGGGCCGCAGGGCAGCAACCGGGGCTTCAGCGCGAGCGCCTGCATCCGCTCCACCATCTCCAGCGCGTTGCAGGCGTCCCGCACGGTCGTCACGCCCGCCGCCATGAACCAGGCCAGATAGCCCGGTCGGGCGTGAACATGCAGGTCGATCAGGCCCGGCATCAGCGTGCCCCCGGTACGAATGGTCAGGGCGGTGTCCGGAACCTCCAGCGCCGCCCGTTCGCCCGCGAAGCTGATGCGACCATTCTCGATCTGCACTGCGCCGTCCTCGGTCGCGTGCTCGTCCACCCCATTCCACAGGCGGCCCAGCAGGACCAGCGGCGCCTCGGGGTTGGTTCGTGCGGTCAGTTCCGACAAGGTGAGTTCAGTCATGCCCCGAGTGTCCGCGCCATACTACTCACCGTGAAATCCTCAAGTGCGAGTAGCCCGGACGGCGACTTCTTCGAGGTCGCCGACCCCGCCGCCATCGCCCTGCTGCTGCGCGAGCGGCCCCGGCGGGTGCTGGCGGCCTTTCTGAGTGGGGAGACGACCGTTTCGGCGGCGGCCCGCCAGACGGGGCTGGACCTGCGGGTGGTCCACCGGGACGTGCAGGCCCTCGCGCGGGCCGGGCTGCTGCGGGTGAGCCGCCTGGAACGTCGGGCAGGCCGCGCGGTCAAGCACTACCGACCCAGTGCCGACGCCTATTTCGTGGATCACCTGAACACGCCCGCCGCCGACCTGGGGGAACTGACCGGCGCTTCTGCGGCGCGGACCTATCACCTGTTCCACCACGCCGCCGACCGCGAATTCAGCCGTGCCCTGCGCGAGTCCGGACGGCGCTGGGGCTGGTGGCTGTACGCGACGCCGGAGCCGCCCGGCTACCACATGGATCAGGGCAGCCCGGCTGACCGCCGCGTCAGCGCCCTCCAGGAGTGGCAGGGACCCGCCGCGCTGATGCTGCAAGGCTTTCCTGTCTTCCGCCTCACCGACGAGCAGGCCCGCGAGCTGCAACGCGACCTGATTCTTCTGATGCGGAAGGGCGAAGCCTATGAGGAGGCCAATGCCGGAGGGGGCCGCTCTTTTCTGCTGCCGCTGGGAATCGCGCCGCTGACGGAAGAAGAGGCGGCGGGGCTGCACCGCTGAGGGATGCCGCGTGCTTGTGCGGTTTGTTGCCCCAGCGTGCGCCTCCCGCCTCCCAACCGGGTGAGGGCCAAAGGCGAAGGGCCGGGAAATGCCCCGACCCCTCCGGCGCTCTCTTGCCGCCTACTCCAGCGTCACCAGATAGTCGTACAGGTCCGGCCCGCCCGAGTGCACCTCCACCTCCGCGAGCGGGAAGGCGTGGCGGAGGCGCCCAGCCAGGGCTTCCAGACTCTCGGGGGTGCTCTGCGGCCCACCGAAGACCGTGATGACCTCCTGGCCCTCGTAGCTGCGGTTCAGCATGTGCAGCACGCTGTCTTCCGGGGTGCCGCCCGATTGCACGAGTTCGTCGTCCTTCAGACCGATCACGTCGCCCTCCGTGATCTCCAGCGTCTCGCCTTCCTTCGTCGTGATGTTGGTCGAGCGGCTCGCGCGGGTGACTTCAAAGGTGGTCACCCGGCCCGCCGCCTCCGCCATCGCCTCGCGCAGGCTCTCGGCGTCGCTGTCGGGCTGGAAGGCGAGCGCGGCCCCGATGCCTTGTCCCAGCGTGCGGGTCGGCACGACCACGGCGCGGCCCTCCATCAGTTCCATCGCCTTTTCGGCGGCCATCAGCACGTTCTTGTTGTTGGGGAGGATCAGCACCTGATCGGCACTGACCGACCGCACCGCGTCCACGATGTCCTGCACGCTGGGGTTGGCGGTCTGTCCGCCCGACACGATGCGGGCACCCAGCGAACGGAACAGCTTGACGAGGCCGTAGCCGCTCGCCACCGCGACGAGGCCGGACGGCGGCACCTCCTCCTCGGCGCGGGCCGCCGCCCCCGCCATGCCCAGAATCTCGGTGTGCTGCTCGGACATGTCCTCGACCTTGGTCTTGAGCATCCGCCCGTAGCGGCCCACCGTCGCCAGCAGCGCGTCGGGCTCGTTGGTGTGGATGTGGCCCTTGACGTAGCCCTCCGCGCCCACGACGAGCAGGCTGTCCCCGAAGGGCGTCACGAGGTCGCGGATCTCCTCGATGGGCTTGGTCGCCTCCGACATCAGGAACTCGGTGCAGTAGCCGAATTCCTCGGTCTCGAACTGCTCGCCCGCGTAGCCCGTGACCTCGGGGGCCTCGGGCAGAGCCTCGCCGCGCAGGGCCGCCAGCATCCCCTGCACCACGTACAGGTAGCCCTGGCCGCCAGAGTCGATCACGCCCGCCTGCTTGAGGGCCGGGAGCATGTCGGGGGTCTGGTCCAGCAATTTCTGCCCTTCAAAAAGGGCCTGTTCCAGCACCGCGTCCACCGTCTCGCGCTCGCGGGGGCCGTTCGCCCCATCCGCCACGCCCCGCGCGACGGTCAGGATGGTGCCCTCGACGGGCTTCATCACGGCCCCGTACCCGGCCTTTTGCGCGGCCCGGAAGGCGGCGGCGAGGGTGGCGGCGTCCACGGCGCTGACCCCGCGCACCGTCTCTGCGAAGCCCTTGAGCAGTTGCGACAGGATCACCCCGGAGTTGCCCCGCGCCCCCAGCAGCGCCCCGTAGCTGATCGCGCGGGCGACCGAGGCCATGCTGGATTCGTCGCAGGTGTCGAGTTCGCGCCGCACCGATTGCAGGGTGAGGTGCATGTTCGTGCCAGTGTCGCCGTCGGGGACCGGGTAGACGTTCAGGGCGTTGACCTGCTCGCGGTACACGCCCAGCCAGTCGGTCGCCACCCGCAGCATCCGGGCGAGGTCGGCGGGGGTCAGGGAAGTGGTGTGCTCAGGCACGCTGCACCCCCACCGCGTGAATCCGCGTGGCCCTGAGGTCGATACCCGCCTGGGTCCGCACGAGGTGCTCGACCCGTTCCTTGATGTTCTGGGCGACGGTCGGGATGCTGACCCCGTAGGCCATCACGATGTAGAGGTCGGCGGAGTAGTCCCCGCCCTCGCGGGTCACCACGACGCCTTCGCGGGCGTTGGCGCGGCCCAGCACGCGGGAGATGCCTTCCTTGAGGTTCGCCGGGGCCATGCCGACCACGCCCGGCACCTCGTGCGCGGTCAGCCCGATCAGGGACGCGAGGGCGCCCTCGGTGATTTGAATGGAACCAGTCACAGTAAGGGGGAGTATACGGCGGGGAGGGAGAGCGGCCTCAGCCTCGGCGCCTCCGCCTCCCCAGTGCTGCCGCGAGGGCGAGGCCCACCCCCAGGCCCAGCGCGAGCCCGGTCGGCCGCCCCTCCTTCCGCGTAGGGTTGGTCATGTCCCAGTTATGCAGGGAAGTCCGGGAAAGTTGCTCCACAGCCACAAACAAAAAAGCCCCCTCCACCGGGGAGAGGGCTGGGCAAGGCTCCGTTGGGTTCAGTCCCCCGGCTGCGCCTCCGGCGTCCCCGCCACCGTCACCGGCTCGGCCTTCGAGCGCAGCGGCAGCACCGGCACGAACAGGGTCACCAGCAGCCCCGCCAGCACGAACCACAGGCTGGTGCCGAACATCTGGGTCATGGCCGCCGTGAAGCCGTCCTTCAGCCCGGTCGTGAGCTGGGCCGCGAGCGTGCGGGCCTGCTCGTTCAGGCGGGTCTTCAGTTCGGCCAGGGTGGTGCGGGTGGTCTCCTGCACGAGTTCCGGCTCCTGCGCGAGGATGGCCTGCCCGACCTGCGCGGCGGTCGTCTGCGCCGCCTGCGGGGTGGCGAGGGCCTGCGCGGGCAGGGCGCGAAGCTGGGCCTTGAGCGCGGCGGGCGTTTCCCCGCTCGCCAGCAGCGCCTGCCGTCCGGCCTCCCCATTCACCAGGGCCGACTGCACGGCGTTCGCCTGGGCTTCCAGGCCCGCGTGGACCCGTGCCTCCAGCCCGCCGCCCGTGACCAGGCCGCGCAGCTCGGCGGGCAGGGCCTGATTGGCCGCGACCGCCTTCACCGCCGCCGCGTCCCCGTTCAGCGCCGCCTCGATCTGGCGGTATTGGGCGTCGAAGGCCGCCTGAATTTCCTTTTCCGGGCCGTTCCCGGTGCCGCTGGCCCGCAGCGCCCCGAGGTCGAAGTTGTCCGCCTTCATCTGCATGCCCGGAATCTGCGGCAGATGCTTGGGCAGTTCGCTGTGGAGGTTGTTCAGCAGCAGGGTGCCGAACACCGCCGCGCCGATGGTCGAGCCGATCTGCCGGAAAAACTGGCTGCTCGACGTGGCGATGCCGAGCTGGCCCAGCGGCACCGCGTTCTGAATCGCCAGGGTAAAGAGGCTCTGCGACGGCCCCAGCCCCAGCCCCACGATGAACATGCGCCAGCCCAGGTCGAGCAGCGTGGTCTGCGGGGTCAGGAAGGTCAGCAGGGAGATGCCCAGCAGCAGCACGGCCGCGCCCCCCAGCATCCAGGGCTTGTATTTCCCGGTGCGGGCCACGACCTGCCCCGCCACGATGCTCGACAGGATCAGCCCGCCCATCAGCGGCAGCATCGCAAAGCCGCTGTTGGTGGCCGACACGCCCAGCACCATCTGCATAAAGAGCGGCAGGAACAGGATCACGCCCAGGAACGCCATCCCCATGATGAACGACGCCAGGTTGCCCAGGCTGAACATCGGCACCCGGAAGAGGTTCAGCGGAATGATCGCGTCCTTGGTGCGCGACTCGGCCCACACGAAGGCGAGCAGCGACACGGCGCTGAGGGCGAACAGACCCAGGATGCGGGCGCTGCCCCAGGGATAGGTCACGCCGCCCCAGGTCAGCGCGAGCAGCAGCGGAATGGTGGTCAGCAGAATGAGCGCCGCGCCGAGGTAGTCGATCCTGCCCGCCATGCGGTGCGTGAGCTTGGGCATCTTCGCCAGAATCAGGAACAGCGCGAAGAGGCCCAGCGGCAGGTTGACGTAAAAGACCCAGCGCCACGACGCCTGGTCCGTCAGAAAGCCCCCCACCGCCGGGCCGATCACACTGGCAAGGCCGAAAATCGCGCCGAACAGCCCGCCGAATTTGGCCCGCTCGGCCGGGTCGAACATGTCGGCCAGGATGGTAAAGGCGATGGTGAACAGCGCCGCGCCGCCGAAGCCCGCCACCGCCCGGAAGGCGATGAGCTGGTTCATCCCGCCGCCCAGGAAATTGCCCAGCCACGGCTCCCCCGCCAGGCCGCTGAGCGCCGACCCCAGCAGAAAGACCACGATCCCGAACACCAGAATGGGTTTGCGGCCGTACAGGTCGGACAGCTTGCCGTAGATGGGCACCATCACCGTGGAGGCGAGCAGGTAGGCGGTGGTCACCCACGAATAGAGGTTGAAGCCCTGAAGGTCCTCAATGATGCGCGGCATCGCCGTGCCCACGATGGTCTGGCTGAGCGCGGCGAGCAAAAAGACCACCAGCAGGCCGATCAGGGTGATGCGTTTTTCCTGGGCGGTGAACTGGGGAGGGGCTGGGGAGAGGGGGGCAGTCACGAAGGGTCCTCCTGGGTAAGCAGATCGAGGGCACCGAGCACCGTCGCCAGGGTCTCGGGGTCGAGGCGGGAGAGCCGGGCGCCCACCAGCGCGTGCACACTTTGCACGGTGGCGGCCAGTGCGTCCTCGCCCGCCGGGGTCAGGCTCAGGCGGGTGCGGCGGGAATCGTCGGGGTCGAGTTGCCGGGCGATCAGGCCCTGCCGCGCCAGCCCGTCGAGGTAGCGGCTGAGCAGCGCGGGCGGCAGTTCCAGCCGCTCGGCGAGCACCTTGGGATAGGTGGCCCCGGTCTGGATGCCGCGCAACACGAAAAAGCGCCGGGTATCGAGGCCGTGTTTCTCGACCAGCAGCGGGTTGATGTCCTGCTTGAGCTTGCGGTTGAACTGCCACATCCGCCCGATAAACAGGCTGACCTGTTCGGGCGTCGGCGCCGCCTTCGGTGAGGGGGAGGGAGGAGCGGTCATCCGCTTAAACTACGGCAACAGTTTACTAAGGTCAACTATCGTCCAAAGGTAGATGAAGTGGCCTAGTTCGCCCCGGCTGCCGGGGGGCGCGTGGTCTACTGGGGGCCATGCAACTCGTGATGGGACCGCTGGGGGGGGCGCAGGCCGCCGACCTGACGCTGACGTTCGTGACGCCGGGAGCGGCCGGGGGACCGGAGCGGGTGACCCGCGACCTGGGGCCGGGCAAGGTCGCCCTGCTCTCGCGCGGCGAGTCGGGGGACGTGGCCGCCGCGCTGACCCCCGAGCACGCGGGACAGGCCCGCGAGGTGGGCGCGGCGTTCGTGAAGCTGGCGACCGACCTCGGTGCGGCGTCCCTGATGGTGGAAGCGACCGAGTACGGGGACGCCCTCGCCCTCGCGGCCCTCGCCGCCGGGCGCAAGGATGCCCGTTACCGGGGGAAGGCCCGTCCCGGCCCCGCCTCCCTGACCGTGCAGGGCCTCGCGGACGCCGCCCGCCTCGAAGCCCTGACCGCTGGCGTCCAGTTCGCCCGCGACCTCGTGAACGCGCCCGCCAACGTGCTCAACCCCGCCACCCTCGCCCGAGAGGCCCGCCGCCTGGAGGGCCACGGCGCCGATGTGGACGTGTGGGACAGCAGCGAGATCGAGGCACGGGGGATGGGTCTGCTCGCCGCCGTCGCCGCCGGGAGCGCGACCGGCCCGCGCCTGATCCGGGTCACCCTCCCCGCGCGGGGCGAGGTGACGCGGGTGGTTGCCCTCGTGGGCAAGGGCGTCACCTTCGACACGGGCGGCTACTCCATCAAGCCCGCGGCGGGCATGGCCCCCATGAAAAACGACATGGGCGGCGCGGCCACCGTCCTCGGCGCGATGCGGGCGCTCGCGGGGCTGCAAGGCCGCCTTCCCGAAGGGTTGGAAGTCCGCGCCTACGTGCCCGCCGCCGAGAACATGGTCGGCCCCCACGCCATGCGTCCCGGCGACATCTACCGCGCCGCGAACGGCAAGACGGTGGAGGTCGTGAACACCGACGCGGAAGGCCGCCTGATCCTGGCCGACGCCCTTGCGGTGGCCTGCGACGAGGGCGCCACCGAGATCGTGGACGTGGCGACCCTGACCGGGGCCAAGATGATCGCCCTCGGCAGCGACATCGCGGGCCTCTTTTCCAGCGACGCCGACCTCGCGGCCCGGCTCAAGGCGAGCGCCGAGGCGGCGGGCGAGTACGTCTGGGAGTTGCCCTTGCACGCGCCGTACCTGAAAGCCTTCCAGAAGGAGACGCTGGCCGACCTGCGCAACTCCGACCTCGTGCCCCAGGGGGGCAGCATCAAAGCGGCCCTCTTCTTGCAAGAGTTCGTCACCCGGCCCTGGGCGCACCTCGACATCGCCGGAAACGCGCAGGAAGGCGGCGAGGCGACCGGGTGGGGCGTGGGGACGCTGGTGGGGTACGTGCTGAACGGAGCGTAGAACGTGGAGGGGTCTTCTTCCACGTTCTACGCTCCCTAGACCGTCCCCAATTTCCCCTGCCAGCGCAGCTTGAGCCGCTGCCCCAACCGGCGGTAGAGGGGCGGGGCGTGGTGCTCCCCGAAGTCGCGGGTGGCTTCCTCGCTGCCCACGTCGTGGCCGTACTGCTGGGTCAGGAAGTAGCGGTGGTCCATGATCCAGAGGTACAGGTCGGCCTCGGTGCGGCCCGGAAAGCGGGCCATGACGCCGTGTTTCTCCAGGTTCTCGACCACCCGGCTGTAGAGGCGGCGGTACCAGCTCTCCACCGCCTCCTCCCACGACACCGGGGGCAGCCCCTCGCGCCCCGGCTTGCGGTCGAGGAAATACTGCCGGGTGCGGATATGGTCCAGCAGGCGATCGTAGCGCCCCGGCGTGGTGAAGCAGATGTCGCGGTGGTCCGGTACCACCTCGTCCAGCCGCGTCTCGCGCAGGAAGCGGGTGTATTCCCCCTTCAGAATGAGGTCGCGCAGGGTGTCGTGCTCGTTCGGCGCCACGGTGACCTGAAGCTCGATCACGTGCGCGTCGATGTACCTCTGCCCCAGCCGCCGCGCCACCGAGACGCGGTGGTTGCCGTCCTTGACGAAGTACAGTTCGCCCACCTTGTACACCTGAATGGGCGGCAACTCCTTGCCCTGAAGCTGCGCCGA
This sequence comes from Deinococcus sp. HSC-46F16, assembly GCF_024171495.1. Lineage (NCBI taxonomy): Bacteria > Thermotogati > Deinococcota > Deinococci > Deinococcales > Deinococcaceae > Deinococcus > Deinococcus sp. HSC-46F16. The sequence continues at coordinate 176,316 of NZ_JALJZW010000004.1, read as the reverse complement.
GCGCACGCCGATCCACCGCTCGTCGAGGTGACGCTCGCGCGGGAGGTAGTGGCGGTCGAACTCGCGGTAGCGGTCCACCGACCCGGCGATCTTCTCGACCGGAATCGCCTGCACGCCCAGCGCATGCTCGCCCTGGGGCGCGAGGTGGCGCACCCAGTCAAAGGGCAGCAGGTCGCCCCGCTCGCGCCTCAGGATGGCGAGCAGGTCGTGCAGGTGGGCCACCCGGCGGGCGCGTTCCACCTCGTGCCGGGCGCGGGTTCTCTGGTCGTGGTCGGTCATGGCTCTCTCCGGAGGTCGGGTGCCGGTCAGCGCCTCGGCTGGCCCGCGTTGGTGTCCAGCGTACACCTCCCAGGTCAGGCAAATGTCTGCTGTCTGGGCAGCCTGATGAAAGCCTTGAGGAAAGGCCCCCAAAGGTGCCCGCGCCCATAGCCCCGCTCCGCCGCGCGGGGGTGGAATGCCCCCATGCTCGGCAAATTCTTCAAGAAACCCGCGGACGACATGGGGGGCCGCGTTCCCCCCGGCCAGACGCTGACTACCCGCTTTCCGGTGCTGACCTACGGCCCCGCGCAGCAGTACGGCCCGGAGGAAGTCGTCGTGCGCGTCTTCGGGCTGGCCGAGGAGAAGACCCTCACCTGGGCCGACCTGATGGCGCTGCCGCAGACCACCCTGACCTACGACATCCACTGCGTGACCCACTGGAGCAAGCTCGACACGACCTGGACGGGCGTGCGGGTGGTGGACCTGATGGAGCACCTCCAGCTCAAGCCGAGGGCCACCCACGTCATGCAGCACAGCGTCGGCGGGTACACGACCAACCTCTCGCTGGAGGACTTCACCCGGCCCGAGAACCTGTTGGCGCACACCTTCGGCGGCGAGCCGCTGACCCCCGAACACGGAGGCCCGCTACGGCTAGTGGTACCGCACCTGTACTTCTGGAAGAGCGCCAAGTGGCTGACGGGCCTGGAGTTCATGGACGCCGACCGCCCCGGCTTCTGGGAGCGCAACGGGTATCACATGCGCGGCGACCCCTTCGCGGAGGAGCGGTATGACGACGACTGAGGTGCCTGCGGGAGAGGGCTACCTCGTCCCCGACGTGCTGGAGCAGGGGCTGACGCTAGTGCTGGTCGGCACGGCCCCCAGCCGCATCAGCGCCCGCGCGAAGGCGTACTACGCCAACCCGGAGAACAAGTTCTGGCGCGTGCTGGCCGAGGTGGGCCTGACGCCCCGGCAACTCGCTCCGCGCGAGTACCCCACCCTCCCCGAGTACGGCATCGGCCTGACCGACGTGGCGAAGCGGCACAGCGGGGTGGACTCGGCCCTGCCCACCGAGGCGTGGGCGCCCGACGAACTGCGCGAGAAGATTCGGCGCTACCGTCCGGCCCTCGTCGCCTTCACCTCCAAGCGGGGCGCCTCCGAGACGCTGGGCCTGCCTACCGGAAAACTGCCCTACGGCCCGCAACTCCTCCCGCTGGAGGGGGCGGAGGTCTGGGTGCTGCCCTCGACGAGTCCCCTCGGCCACACCCACTTCCGGCTGGAGCCGTGGCAGGCGCTCTCGGACCGGGTGCGGGAGCTCAGGGGGAACCCGGCGGCCCCTCACCCCGTACCCTGACCATATGTCGGCGCGTGTGCCCCCCCGTCCTCCCCGTCCCGGCGACGATCCCTGGGTGTCCTCCCCGCGCCCGGCGCTGCCCCGTCCCGCGCTTCCGCCCGACCTGGGCCGCCGCGCCAAGGGCCTGGGCTGGCTGGCCGTACAGGGCGTGCTGGGCTTCGTCGCCGTCCTGGGGCTGCTGCTGATCTTCGGCATCCTGCTCGCGCTGGGCTGGGACCCGGCGGGGTGGCTGATCGGGATCACCCTGATCCTGGCTTTCTTGGGCGTGGCCCGCACCTTCTTCCAGGGCCGCCGCCTGCTGACCCCCGCGCCCGAGGTGCCGCTCGCGCAGGTCACTCCCGAGGACGACGAGGCGCGGCTGCTGCGGCTGCTGCGCTCCGGCGAGCGGGCCTTGCCCCCCGCCGCCCGCCCCGCCTTCCACGCCGCGATCATCTCCACCCGCGACGCCCTGCGCCTGACCTCCGGGGACGAGGCACTGGGCCGCGACGCTTTCGACGCCCGGCAGGCCGCCCGCGAGGACCTGCCTGAGCTGCTGCACATCTACCAGGCCGCCCCCCGCACCCCCGACGCCGAGCGCCTGCTCGTCTCGCAGCTCGACCTGATCGGCCGCCGCATGGGGGAAGTCGTGTACGAGCGCCGGGGCCAGCACACCCGCATCCTGGAGGCGCAGCGGCGCTATCTGGAGAGCAAGTACGGGGAGGGGGAAGAGCGGGAATAGACGCTGGGGAGAGCAAAGGGCGAAGGCCGTCACTCTGCCTTCGCCCTGACTTGTGTACCTGCCCCCACCCCGGGGGCCAGTGCGAGCAGGGGCGACAGGCCCACGCTACTCCCACCCACCACACGGGCCGCGCCGAGAGCTGCCCGAAGCGCCTGCTTATCCGCTCAGGCCCGAACGGAACCGCCCCATGGCCGCCGCATCAGCGCCCACCCGACGATCAGCATGGCGGCTCCCCACACCAGAAAGCCCACGTCGTACAGCACCTGATTCGGGCCGGGCCGCACATGGTGAATCTGGAGAAGTTGGTGGTTGACCAGCCCCTCGGCCACATTGAACAGTCCCCAGCCGAACAGCAGCGCCCCAATCAGCGCTGGGGTCCCCCAGGGGGCGTGCTGACCCCGCGTCCCCCTCCACAGCAAAGCGAGGCCGATCAGGGTGAAGACCCAGGTGGCCGCGTGGAAAAACCCGTCGGCCACAGTGTTGATCCTCAGGTTCTCCAGCGTGGTAGGGAGGTAGACCTCGCTGAGCAGGTGGTGCCACTGGAGAATCTGGTGCAGCACGATGCCGTCGAAAAACCCGCCCAGGCCGAGGCCCAGCAACACCCCGCCCCACAGCCAGGAGCGGAGGTCGGCGCTGTCGTGAGGCCGGGGTTCCTGGGTCGTGGTCATGCTGTCCTCCGGATCAGGTGCGAATGATGACGGCTCGGCCCCGATTGTAGAAAGTCCCCGGAGTGGAAACCTCCGGTTCGGGTGAGCGTTAGGGCTCCGTGTATCCGCCCACCTGCGGCCTAACGCCGCGCCAGCCGACCCAGCGCCGCCGATACCACGGAACGGGTGCGCCGGGGACGGGCCACGAGTTCTCCGCCGCAGTTGGGGCAGACATGCTCCATGGCAGACGCGCATGCGGGGCAGAAGGTGCACTCGAAAGAGCAAATGGTGGCTTCGCTGCCCGCTGGGAGCGGCGTTCGGCACCGCTCGCAGGCCGCCTTCATTTTGAGCATAGACCGAGCATATAAAGGAGGACCCCCGCGCGGGGCGGGGGCTTTGACTGATCCTGATGGGAAATGCAGGCAGACTGCTTACCGCAGCCGCGCCTGAATCCACCCCGCCAGCTCGCTGATCTTCACCCGCTCCTGCTGCAAGGTGTCGCGGTCGCGCACGGTCACGGTGTCGGTAAGATTGGGGTCCTCGCCCTTGCCCACGGTGTCGAAGTCCACGGTCACGCAGAAGGGCGTCCCCACCTCGTCGTGGCGGCGGTAGGCCTTGCCGATGTTGCCGGAGTCCTCGTACAGCACCCGGCCCAGGCCCAGGCCTTGCAGCTCGGCCTTGATCGCCCGCGCGACCGTCGTGATCTCCTCGCGGTTGCGGGCCAGCGGAATCACCGCCACCTTGATGGGCGCGAGGTGGGGCTTGAGCTTCAGCACGATGCGCTCCGAGCCGTTTTCCAACGTCTCCTTGGTGAACGCCTCACTGAGAACCGCCAGCATCGCCCGGTCCACCCCGGCGGACGGCTCGATCACGAAGGGCACGACGGGCTTGTTCGTCTCGGGGTGCGGGATGGTCAGCTTGGCGACCGAGTCGAGGTTCTCGTCCACCTTCGCCTGAATCCCGAGTTCGCCCTGCGCCTTGGTGTGACTGCCGAGGTCGAAGTCGGTGCGGTTGGCGATGCCCTCGATTTCCTCGTGCCCCAGCGTCGGGTAGTCGTACATCAGGTCGTAGGTGCGCTTGGAGTAGTGGGCGAGGTCTTCTTTGGGCACGTCCAGAATCTCGATCTTGCTGCGCGGCACGCCCTGGTCCTCCCACCACTTCAGGCGCCGCTCCAGCCAGTGCTCGTGCCAGTCCTCGTCGGTGCCGGGCGTGCAGAAAAACTCGATCTCCATCTGCTCGAGTTCGCGCACCCGAAAGATGAAGTTGCGCGGCGTGATCTCGTTGCGAAACGCCTTGCCGATCTGCGCGATGCCGAAGGGGAGGCGGCGCGAGGTCGAGTCCACCACGTTCTTGAAGTTGGTGAAGATGCCCTGCGCGGTTTCCGGGCGCAGGTAGCCGTAGGAGTCGTCATCCGCAACCGGGCCGATGGTCGTCTTGAACATCATGTTGAAGGGGCGCGGCTCGGTCCAGTCGCCCACCTCGCCGGAGAAGGGGTCGCGCACCCCGGCGTCCTTCAGCGCCTGCGACGCCTGCGCGGGATTCGCGTTCAGGGCGGCCACCAGCGCCGCGAAGTTCTCTGGGTCCGCGCCCATCAACTCGGCCACCTTCGCCTGCACGTCGGCCTTCTGATCCTTCACCAGATGGTCGAGGCGGTAGCGCTTGCCGTTCTTCTTGTTGTCCACCATCGGGTCGCTGAAGGTGGCCTCGTGGCCCGAGTGCCGCAGCACCATGCGGTGCATGATGATCGAGGCGTCGAGGCCCTCCATGTCGTCGCGCTCGTAGACGTTGGTGCGCCACCACGCGGCCTTGATGTTGTTCTTCAGCTCCACGCCGAGGGGGCCGTAGTCGTAAAAGCCTTGCAGGCCGCCGTAAATCTCACTGCCCTGGAAAATAAAGCCCCGGCGTTTGCACAGGCTGACGAGTTCTTCCATCGAGGTTGCGGGCATGTCCTGTCTCCTTTCCTGAGCCGGACAAGAACGTCCCCAGACGGCCTTTTCCGGCTCGTCTGGGGACGCAGAAGTTCCGCGCGGTTCCACCCCAGTTCCGCAGGGGGCGCTCGGCCCACCCCGGCACTTTCGTCTCGCTTCAGCTCCCCGCCGCCCTTCGCAGGCCGCCACCTGTCCGGCTCTCACCGTCCCGGACTCGCTCGGAGGTACGTGTCCCGTTACTCCTGCGGATCAACGCTGAGGCAAAGTGTGGCGCAGGCCGGGAGTAGGGGTCAAGAGGTCAGTTCAGGTCGCCCCGGCCCCCACCCTGTCCCTTGTTCTTCTCCTCGGCGCGGCGGCGCAGCTCGGAAGCGAGGTCGGAAAAGTCCTGCGGGCTCGGCAGCACCCGGCGGCTTTGCGCCTTGGCCTCCTGAATCACCTGGACCTGTTCCTGCCGGGTGGCGGGCAGCCCGGCCCGCTTGCGCTCGAAGTACTGCTGCGCGACCCGCCCCAGCGCGAAGGTCCAGCCGTACACAGCGGGCGCGGTGATGATCCCGCCGATCACCGGCAGCGCGATCTTGGCGACCCCGCGCATGACCTGCCGCGCCACGACCCCGTAGGCGACGGTGGCCCCCAGCTCCTGCACGATCTCGCGCGAGCGCTCGGCGGTGATCTCGAAGCCGTAGATCTTGCCGATGTGCAGCACCATCTTGGCCTGGAGGGGCGTGATCAGCAGGATGTCCGCGAAGGGGACCGGCTCGACCGCGATCGCCCCCGAGAGCAGCGCCGCGCTCTTGATGACCTCCTCGACGTTCTCCTCGGTGGAGAGGTCGGGGTCCACGTCGAAATTGAAGTTGTCGAGCACCTGCCGCACGAGGGGGAACATGGGGAAAGTGTAGCGGTGCGGGCCATGAGCGGGGAACGGCGAGTCTTGAGCAAGAGTCAGGACCTGCCCGGCCCCCGCGCCCTCACCTCCTCCAGCGCGGGCCGTCCTTGGTGTCCTCCACCGTCACGCCCACGCGGGTCAGCGTCTCGCGCAGCTGGTCGGCCTCGGCGTACTGCTTTTGCAGGCGGTAGTTCTGCCGGGCCTGCAGCACGAGTTCCATCAGGGCGTCCACGACCTCCGTGTCGTCCTGCCCCGTGGCCGCGCCTTCCGCAAAGAGCCCCAGCACGTCGCCCCCGAGCTGGCGGTAGGCGTCGCGGGCGGCCTCCAGTGCTCCCCTTCCGACCGCGCCGCCGTTCAGCGCCGCGTTCACGTCGGTCGTCAAGCCGAAGAGGGCCGCCACCGCGCGGGGCGTGTTGAAGTCGTCGCGCATGGCGTGCTCGAACTCCTCGACGTGTGCGGCGATCTTGCCGCGCAGGGCCGGGTCGTCGCGTTCCGGGGCGTTCGGCAATCGGCGCTCGACCTCGTGCAGCGCTTCGGTCAGGCGGCGATACCCATTCCGGGCGCTCTGGAAGGCTTCCTCCGAGAACTCGGTCACCGAACGGTAGTGGCTGCCCACCAGCAGGAAGCGCACCACCATCGGGTCGTGGTGCTCGAGCAGGTCACGGATGGTCGTGAAGTTGCCCTTGCTCTTGGACATCTTCTCGCCGCCGATGGTCAGCATGTTGTTGTGCATCCAGTAGCGGGCGAAGGCGTGCCCGGCGGCCTCCGCCTGCGCGATCTCGGCCTCGTGGTGCGGGAACTGGAGGTCCAGCCCCCCGCCGTGGATGTCAAAGCCTTCTCCCAGGTACTTCAGACTCATCGCGCTGCATTCGATGTGCCAACCGGGAAAGCCCACCCCCCAGGGCGACTCCCAGCGCATCAGGTGGGTTGGTTCGGCCCGCTTCCACAGGGCGAAGTCGCGAGGGTCGCGCTTTTCCTCGCGCACGGCTTCCCGCGTCCCCTCGGCTTGCTCGTCAAGCTTGCGGCCCGACAGCTTGCCGTACTCGGGCCACGAGCGCACGTCGAAGTAGACGCTGCCGTTCGACTCGTAGGCGTGGCCCTTCTCGATCAGTTCCTCGATCAGGGCGATCTGCTCGGGGATGTGCCCGGTCGCGCGGGGGTTGATCGACGGCTTGAGGACGTTCAGGGCGTCCATGTCACGTTGGAAGGACCAGAAGTACTTGTCGGCGACCTCCATCGGCTCGAGCTGCTCCAGCCGGGCGCGGGCCTGAAGCTTGTCCTCGCCCTCGTCGGCGTCGTTCTGGAGGTGGCCCACGTCGGTCACGTTGGTGACGTAGCGCACCCCGTACCCGAAGTGCGTCAGCGCCCGCCGCACCACGTCGAAGGCGACCTCCTTCTTCGCGTGTCCGAGGTGCGCGTCCGAGTAGACGGTGGGGCCGCAGAGGTACATCCCCACCCGGCCGGGCGTGGTCGGCACGAAGCGGACCTTCTCGCCGCGCAGGGTGTCGTAGAGGTGGATGTCGGGGTCGGGTGTGCGGGGTACAGGGGGCTGGGTCATGAGGGCTCCTGGGAGGGAAAAAGAAAAAGCCGCGCCGACTCCACACAGGGAAGGGGCGCGGCGGGGGACGTGTCGCTCAGGCCGCGGGGGAGAGGCAACACGGGAACATGGGGCCACTGTAGCAGAAGCCGCCGCGTGGGCAGGGCGCTGGGTTAATTTTCGCTCCTGTGCGGAGGCGGGCAGAGGCTCCGTATCATGCCGGGTGTGATCTCGCCCCCCAAGCCGCCGACCGCCTTCGAGTACGCCTGGCGCAGTCCCTGGATTCGCCTCTTGGTCTTCGGGCTGGCCTTTTACCTCCTCTACCGCGTGCTGGGCGAGGTGCGCACCGTCGTCTGGAACGTCCTGATCGCCTTTCTGATCGCTTACCTCGCCAATCCGCTCCTGACCTGGCTGGAGCGCGGGCGGGTGTCGCGGGGGCTGGGGGTCTTTTTCGTGCTGCTGCTGTTTGTGGCGCTGTTCGCGCTGGCGGGGGCGCTGCTGGTCACCGTCTCGGCGCAGCTCATCGACCTGCTCGCGCGGCTGCCGGACCAGATCGGGCAACTTGGGGTGGTGATCGACCGCCTCTTCGGCTGGCTGGGAGACCGGGGCATCGGCAACCTCGCGGACGCCCGCGAACGCATCACGGAAGCGGTGCAAACCTACGTCGAGAACCTCGGCCAGAACCTGATTCCCATCCTGCAAAACGCGCTGAACTCGACAGGCACGGTCTTTCGGCAGATCGTCTCGATCGGTGGGGTGGTCGGGCAGATCGTGATCATCTTGCTGCTGAGCATCTACCTGATGATGGACTACAGCCGGGTCAACGCCTCGCTCCTGCGGGCCTTTCCGCGCCCCTGGCAGCCGCGCGTGCTGGAACTGAGCGGCCTGCTGGGTACGGCGGTGGGCGGGTACGTGCGTGGGCAGCTCGTGATCGCCACCTTTATCGGCGTCTTCGTGTTCTTGGGGCTGACCCTCCTGGGAATCCCCAGCGCCGCCGCCATCGGGTTTCTGGCGGGAGCCTTCAACATCGTGCCCTACCTCGGCCCGGTGATCGGCGCGACGCCCGCCCTGCTGCTCGCGCTGCCGCTGGGGGGGCTCAAGATGCTGCTCGTGGTCGTGGTCTTTGTCCTCGCCAACCAGATCGAGAGCAACTTTCTGAGTCCCTACGTGCTGGGCCGCACCACCGACCTGCACCCGGTGACCGTGCTCGTCGCCATTCTGGTGGGAGCCTCGCTGCTGGGCTTCGTGGGAGCGCTCCTCGCCGTGCCCGTCGTCGCGCTGGGCAAGCTGCTGCTGGACAAGTACTACTATCCGAGCCGGGTGTACACGGAAGGGCCGTAGGGGGGGAGAGTGCAGGTGGCCCGTGGCTTGTAGCTTGTAGAGGAAGGAGGGAGACGTTCCGTGCGTCTCCCTCCTTCTTTTCTCCCCACACGCCACGAGCCACACGTTACAAGCCCCCCTCCAGCAACTCCACCTGCCGCCCGTCCGGGTCCAGCACAAAGGCCATGTCGCGCCCGCCGGGGCTGGGCTGGAGGTCGCGGCTGACCGTCACCCCGGCGGCCCGCAACTTGGGCAGGAGGCCACGGAGGCCGGGAACGTGCAGGGCGATGTGTTCGGCCCAGTGGGGGTGCGGCATGGACGTCTCGCCGGGAATCTCGAAGAACTGGAGACGGCCTTCCCCCAGACGCACCACGCCCCGGCGGTAACCCTCGGCGGTCGTCAGGTCTTTGTCGACCACGCCGCCCAGCCGCACGTAAAAGGCGAGGGTCGCCGCGAGGTCCCGCGTCACGAAGGAGACGTGCTTGAGCATCGGCAAGCAGGCTAGCGCGTACCCTGGCCGCATGCCCCCGCCTCCCTGGACCCTCACCGGGCGCGGCCTGATCGCCCTCTCGCCCCCCGGCGTGCTGATGCTGGTGCGCTACGCGGCGTCCCCGGTCGGTCCCTACGACGAGTTGCTGTGGGCGCAGTGCACCCGCACCCCCGCCGGGTGGCGACCCCAGGTGCGGGCCATCGTGGTGAGCACCCGCGAAAGCGTCGTGTGGGGGCGGCGCAACTGGGGGATTCCCAAACATCTGGCCCACTTTGCCTGGATTGGAAACGGGCGCGTTGGGGAGGTCCGGGTCACGGACGAGGACGGCGCGGAGGTCGCCCGCCTGGGGTACGAGGTCGGCACCTGGCGCGTGCCCGTCGGCACGGCCCTTCTGCCCCCGCCCCTGCGGACGCTCGCGCAGCCGGGGCTGGATGGGGCAGGTGGTTGGCTGCTGACCCCCCTGGAGGCCAGCGGGCGCGTCACCCCCGCCCGGCTGACCGTGGGGCATCTGCGGGGCCTGACGCCCACGCCGCCGCCCGTTCGTCCCCTGCTGACCCTGGGCGTCCCCGACTTCCGGCTGGTCTTTCCGGTGCCCCAGCCACTCAACACGGGCAGGCATGAAAAAACCGCCACTTCGGGCGGTTGAATGAAGTAAGGATAGCGCGGTATACAGCATTCGTCAATCCCAACCGGGGCGATTCAGGGCAGCACCTGAAGAAACCAGTGCAGGTGCCCGCAGCGGGCGCAGGCAAAATAATCCGCGCTGCCGTTCAGCCAGTCCAACCCCAGGAAGGTGAGGCCCTGGGTATTGAGCTGCGCCTCGCCCGCGTAAAAGGCCGCGTGGCCGCAGTGGGCACAGGTCAGGTCTTTCCCCGCGCGGTGGACAGGCTGGGGTTCGGGGGCAGGGGGGTCAAAGAAACCCATGCCGCCTCTACGGGGTGGCCGGAGTAAGCGTTCCGGCGCGTGGCGTGGGCAGCATCGGGCGCAACTCGTGCCGGATCGCGGCATGCTGGCGGTAGAGGTCGAGCAGCACGGTCAGCAGCATCGTCAGGCGCTGCGCCGCCGCTTCCAGCTCGGCCCGCTGAGGCAGGGCGGCGAGGTGGCGGGGAGTGAGGTCGGGCGGCAACCTGTCCAGCAAGCGCCAGAGGGTCAGTGCCGGGTCCAGACACTGCGCCGCCAAACCGTTGGCGTGCGCCGTGAGGGCGTCCAGTTCCGAGAGTTTGAGGTAGACGGCGGGCGGCACGTACCCCAGGTCTGCCCCCAGCAGCCCCGCCCACACGGGCTGGGTCAGGTTGGGAATGCTCAGGCGCAGGCCGAGTTGCGCGGGCTGATCGGCCTCCGGCCCATTCGTGTTGAGAAGCGCCCGCAGCTCCCCCAGCCAGCGCAGGGTGGCTTCCGCGCTGGCCCGGCTTTCCTCGGCCCCGCCGCTGCCCAGGGCTGCCCCGACCGCCCCCAGCACCGCCCGCGCCCGGTCCTGACCTTGCCGCCGGGCCGCTCCCACGGTCGCCAGGTAGGTCCCGGCGGCCCCCACCAGGGCACCGAGCAGGGCGCCCACAAAGCCGATTATCGCGGCGTCGTCCACCCGGCCAGCCTACGCTTGACCGCTCTGCTGGAGGGGCGAAACATGGGAAGCGGCGGGCATAAAAAAGCCGCCCTTTCGGGCGGTGATAAGACCAAGTTAGCGCGGTATGCAGCATTCGTCAAGCCTTCCGCACCCTCCCGTGGGGACGATTACCCCGCCGCCTCTTCTGCCTCCTCATATTGGCGGGCGGGAACGGGTTTGCGGCGTTCCAGGTCGAAGGCGTCGCCACGCGAGAGGACGTGCAGGCGCACGTCGTACAGCGAGAGGGGTTCTTCCGTGCGGGCCTCGGCGATGTTGGAGTGGGTGATGCCCTCGCCGTCGGCGACATAGACGGCCCCGCTGCCGATCACGGTGAAGTGGCTGCCTTCCAGCACGATGGCCGTGTCCTCGTCAATGCCGATGCCCAGCACGCGGGGATTTTGCGCCACCGCCCCCAGCAGGCGGCCGATGCGCCCGCGCTCGGCGAAGTGCTGGTCGATGATGACTCCGCGCACCAGACCCAGCCCCGGCGCCATCTGAAGGTCCCCGATGCGGTAGGACTCCTTGCTGCTGCCCTTGACCAGCATCGTCTCGCACATCACGGAAGCCCCCGCCGAGGTGCCCGCGATCACGCCGCCGCCTTCGTAGACCTCGCGGATGCGGGCTTCGAGCGGCGTGTCCCCGATCTGGCTGGTGATGCGGAGCTGGTCGCCGCCGGAGAAGAAGACTCCCGCCGCGCCGCCCAGCAGCCCCAGCTTGTCCTCGCGCGAGGCTTCTGCCCGCTCCTCGATGTACAGCTCGGCGAGTTCGCCTACCCCCAGGCCCTCAAAGCCCTCCTGGTAGCTCTCGAAGTAGCCCTCGGGCTGGTGGGAGGCGACGGTGGCGATCACCAGCTTGCCGCCCTGCACGCGGCGGGCGACTTCCTTCAGGATCTCGCGGCGGCGTTCCTTGTCCTCGTGCCCGCCGATGATGATGAGGGTGCCGCGCCCCGGCCGGGCGCCCCGTTCAGCCGTGTGGTGTGTGGACATCGTCTCTCTCCTCGGGTTTGGTCAGGTAGGTGCGGGGGCTGGTCATGTCGGAGTGCTGGTAGGCCGTGGGCATGTCGGGGCTGGTGTGCCACCATCCGGGCTGTCCGTCCGGCGTCAGGGCGATGCCGCCCCCGGTGCCGCCCACCCGCGTGCCCATCTCCTCCAGCACCGTGCGCAGGGCGTCGTCGGGCGTCCCGTTCGTCAGGCGGTGGAGGATGCGGGCCGCCGTCATCCAGCGGGCCAGGCTCTCGCCCTCGCCGGTCAGGGCCACTGCGCCGACCCCGTCTTCGGCGTAGAAGCCGCAGCCGATCAGGGGCGAGTCGCCCACCCGCCCGGCGGGCTGCCCGGTCAGGCCCCCGGTGGAGGTCCCGGCGGCGAGGTGGCCGCGCAGGTCGAGGGCCACGCAACCGACGGTGTCGTGTTCCTGAAAGGTCTTCCGCTGCTGGGGCGAGATCAGTTCTTCGGGGGCGCACAGCTCGGCCCCGCTGCGCTCGGCGAAGCGGCGGGCACCCGCGCCGGTCAGCAGCACTTCTTTCTCACGCAGCAGGCGCCGGGCCACGCTGACCGGGTGACGGACCCCGGCCAGTCCCGCGACCGCGCCCACCTCCAGGGTCTGCCCGTCCATCACGGCGGAGTCCATCTCGACCGTGCCGTCCGCCGTCAGCGCTGAGCCGTACCCGGCATTGAAGGTGGGGTCGTCCTCCAGCACCCGGAGGGCGGCCTCGACTGCCTCGACCGCCGTGCCGCCGCCCTCCAGCACCCGGCGCCCGGCGCTCAGCGCTGCCAGACACCCGGCGCGGCTGGCCGCGACCTGTTCGGGCGGAGTCTGGTGCGCCCCGCCGTGGACGATGATCGCCCAGCGCGGCGTCTCAGTCATGGTAGGCCCCCTGGTGGCCGGGTTCTTCCGGCGTGCCTGCGGGCGGAAGGTGCGAGGAGTCGAAGTCGCGGATGCGCCGCCACGTCTCCTCGACCTCGGTGGCGAGGTAGATCACGAGGTCGCCGGGACGGGCCACGCTCAGCCCGTGGTCCACCGCCGCCCGTTCGGAGAGGATGGTCGTGATGCGCTCGGGCGCGAGGCCCCCCGCGATGGCCCCCTCGCTGAGGATGCGGGCACCCTCTCCGCTGGGGCGGCCCCGGCGCAGCTCGTCCTCGCGCACGACGAGGTCGTCGAACATCTCGGCGGCGATCTCGCCCATCTGCCGGATGTCCTGGTCGCGGCGGTCCCCGGCCACGCCCATCACGCCGATGACGCGGCCACGCGGCGGGCGCAGGTGCGTCACGAGGTCGCGCAGGTGCGCCAGCCCCGCCGGGTTGTGCGCGTAGTCCAGCATCACCCGGAAGGGGTGGCCGTCATAGAGGTTCAGGCGGCCGGGGCTCTGCTCGTAGGAGGTGGTAAAGGATGCGAGCGCCGTGCGAATCACGGAGAGTTCCACCCCCTGCGCGACCGCGATGGCGGCGGCGGCGAGGGCGTTTTGCACATTGACCTGCGCGAAGCCGCCCAGCGTGGCGGGGATGTCCCGCGCCCGCAGGATGGGCTGGCGCTGCCCGCCCTGGTACAGCACGAGTTCGTCGCCCAGCGCGGTGGGCTCGCGCAGCACCGCCGTGCCGCCCCCGGCGATGTGGTCCCGCACCTCGCGGGAACAGGTGCTGCCCCCCTGCATGGAGAACAGGGCGAGGCTCCCGCCCGCCTTCCTCCGCATCCTCAGCGTGAGGGAGTCGTCGGCGTTCAGCACGCTGGTGCCGTTTTTCGTCACGACCTCCACGATCAGCGACTTGACCCAGGCGAGGTCCTCGACCGTCTCGATCCCCTTGAGGCCGAGGTGGTCGGGCTGGATGTTCAGCACCGCGCCCACGTCGCACTGGTCGAAGCCCAGCCCCTCGCGCAGGATGCCGCCACGGGCGGTTTCCAGCACGGCGACCTCCACGCTGGGGTCGCTCAGGACCACCTTCGCGCTTTTCGGGCCGGTGGTATCGCCGCTGAGAATCTGCTCGCCGTCGATATAGATGCCGTTGGAGGTCGTCAGGCCCACCACCTTCCCGGCGTGACGCAGGATGTGCGCGACCATGCGCGAGGTCGTGCTCTTGCCGTTCGTGCCCGTGATGGAAATGATCGGCATCCGGCAGGGGGTGCCCGTCGGAAAGAGCATGCTCAGCACGGGGGCGGCCACGTTGCGCCCCTCGCCCTCCGAGGGTTGCAGGTGCATTCGGAAGCCGGGGGCGGCGTTGACCTCGACGATGCCGCCCCCCGTCTCGTGCACCGAGCGCGAGATGTCGGGGCTGATCAGGTCGATGCCCGCCACGTCCAGCCCGATGACCTGCGCCGCCCGCCGCGCGATGGTGACGTTCTCGGGGTGAATCACGTCGGTGCGGTCCACGGCGGTGCCCCCGGTGGAGATGTTGGCGGTGTCGCGCAGGGGGACCACCTCGCCCGCCGCCGGAACCGTCTCCGGCGTCCGGCCCGAGCGGGCCAGCAGCGTCAGGACATGCTCGTCGAGCTTGATGCGGGTCATCACCTTTTCGTGGCCGTCGCCCCGGCGGGGGTCGCGGTTGACCTCCTCCACGAGTTCGGTGATCGTCCGGCTGCCGTCGCCCACCACATGGGCGGGCACCCGCTCGGCCACCGCGACGACCTCACCGTTCACCACCAGCACCCGGTGGTCGTTGCCGGTGTAGAACTGCTCGACGACCACGCTGCGGCTGTGGGCGCGGGCCTCCTCGAAGCCCTTGCGGACCTCTTCCTCCGTCGTGAGGTTCAGAGACACGCCGCGCCCGTGGTTGCCGTCCAGCGGCTTGGTCACGACCGGGCCGCGCAGCGAGCGGGCGGCCCGCACCGCCTCGTCCGCATCCCGCACGACCACGCCCTGCGGCACGGGCAGCCCCGCGCGGTCGAGCAGCCGCTTGGTGAGGTCCTTGTCGCTCGCGGTCATCGTGGCGATGTGGGGCGTCTTGCTGGTGATGCTCGCGCGAATCTGCTGCTGGTACTTGCCGTAGCCGAGCTGCACCAGGCTGTGCTCGTCCAGCCGCAGGAAGGGAATGCCGCGCCGCTGCGCCTCGTCTACCAGGGACTGGGTGGTCGGCCCGAAGGCGTGACGCCGCGCCAGCCGCCGCAGTTCGCTCAGCTCCGCCGCGAAGTCGAAGGGCGAGTCGGGGTCGAGGTCGCTCACGCCGCCAGGCAGCAGCCGCTCCACCCCCCGAAGGCCCCGCAGCTCCCCCGGCAGCAGGCTCTGCACCAGCCGCAGCGCCACCGCCCCCGCGAGCAGGCCCACCCGTTCCTCGCGGTAGGAATAGAGCACGTTGTAGACACCCGGCTGCCCCTTCACCGAGCGGGTCTTGCCGTAGGTGACCGGCGTGCCCGCCAGCGTCTGAAGTTCCAGCGCGACGTGCTCGGCCACGTGCCCCAGCCAGGTGCCGTCCCGCAGGCGGCGGATAAAGCCCCCCGGCTCGCGGAAGCAGCAGCCATGCCGCTCCAGCGTGGGCAGAAGCTCCAGCAGGCGGTCGTTGAAACCGGGAAGTGTGTCCGACGGGTACTCCTCCAGCGTGCCCAGGTCGAGCTGAAAGCGCACCATGGGCTGGTAGCCGTACACGTTGGGGCCACGGTAGATCTGGTGTTCCAGGACCCGCATGGGCGCCAAGAGAGCGGGCGAGCCCGAGGACTCGCCTGAAGCGGTGGGTGGGTTGGTCATGGATGCGGCTCCCCCTTGAGATGCCCCGAGTCGGGCAGGCCGACAGCCTAAAGCGCGGCTGAGCCCAGCGTGCCCCAGCCATCCCGAACCCCGCTTGACCTGGGCTGACCCCTTTCCCAGATTTGGATAAAGACAGTCTTTATGCGGCTCTTAAAAAAGGCGAGCGGCCCTGGGAGAGGCCTGCCCGCACCTGACCGACCGTTCGGGGCAAAACGTCCCCTGGGCGCGGTGAAACAGTACCGCCCATGGAGTACCGCAAACTGCTGGGCACCGACCTCACCGTGAGCGCGGTGGGGTTCGGCGTGTGGACCGTCGGCACGACGTGGTGGGGCGTCAAGGACGAGGAGATGGCCGTCCGCCTGCTGCGCCGCGCCTACGACCTCGGGGTCACGTTTTTCGACAACGCCGACACCTACGCCTCGGGCCGCGCCGAGGAAATCCAGCGCCGGGCGCTGGGGGACGTGCGCGAGAAGATCGTCATCGGCACCAAATTCGGCTACGACATCTATACCCACCCCGAGCGGCCGGGGCAGCAGGAGCGCCCGCACGACTGGACGCCCGCGTACCTCCGCAAGGCGCTGGAAGGCTCCTTGAAGCGGCTGGGCACCGACTACATCGACTACTACCAGTTGCACAACTGCCGCCTGGACGCCATCCGTCAGGACGATCTGTGGGCCGAGCTGGAGGAGCTCAAGGCCGAGGGACTCATCCGCGCTTACGGCACCGCGCTGGGTCCGGCGCTCAACGAGCGGCAGATCGAGGAGGGCATCGCCTCCATCCGGGAGCGCCGCGCCCCCACCCAGATCATCTACAACCTGCTCGAGCAGGTGCTGGGCGAACAGATTCTGCCTGTCGCGGAAGCCGAGGGCGTGGGCGTGATGGCCCGCGTGCCGCACGCCTCCGGGCTCTTGGAGGGCTACATGACCCTCGACACCGAGTTCGAGCCCGGCGACCACCGCAACTGGCGCATGACCACCAACGCCCGCCGCAAGGCCTGGATGGAAGACGGCCTGAAGAAGGTTGAGCAACTGAATGCCGAGTTCGTGGAGGGCCGGGGCCGGACCATCGGCCAGCTCGCCATCGGGTTCGCGCTGCGTTCGCCCGCGATGGCGAGCATTCTCCCCAACATCTACGACGAGAAGGGGCTGGAGGAATACGTGCAGACCTTTGCCGCCGCGCCCCTGACGGACGCGGAATACGATCAGATTCAGAGCCTCTACCGGGCCAACTTCGGTCTGACCCATGACCTGCGCGGTCAGGCGGTGACGGGGTGAGCGGCGAGGAGCAGAAGCCGACCCAGGCGGGTGAAACGCCGCCCAGCACCGGAGGGCGTCCCGGCGGCGCCCCCGGTGGCCGCCCCAAGATGATGGTGGACCTTGACCCCAGCGGGCAGGTCACCCAGCGGGACCCGGACCGGGCGCAGCGGCAGTTCCTGAACTACGCCTTCTTCAAGCTCGACCCCGCCTTCCGCCGCCTGTCCCCCGCCGAGCGCGAGGAACTGAAGGCCGAGTTCCTCGCCGCCGCCGAGGGCTGGGTCACGGACGCCCCGGCGGAAGCGGGCCATATCCAGCGCACCTACTCGCTCGTCGGCGTGCGCGGGGACGTGGATTTCATGCTGTGGCGCATCGCCTTTGACGTGCGTGACTTTCAAGAAGCGCAGGGGCGCCTGAACCGCACCCGCCTGATGGGCTACCTCACGCAGCCCTACAACTTCATCTCCATGAACAAGCGCAGCCAGTACGTCAACCGCGTGGAGGGCAGCGGGCACGGGCTGGAAATCCTGCCGGGGCAGGGCAAGTTCCTGTTCATCTACCCCTTTGTGAAGACGCGGGCGTGGTATGACCTCACGCCGCTGGCCCGGCAGGGGATGATGGACGAGCACATCTACGCGTCCGGCCCCTTCAAGGGCGTGCGGATCAACACCTCGTATTCCTACGGCATCGACGATCAGGAGTTCGTGGTGTCGTTTGACTCCGACTACCCGCAGGAGTTCGTGGACCTCGTCCACCGCCTGCGCTACACCGAGGCGAGCAACTACACCCTGCAGGACACGCCGATGTTCACGTGCGTGAAAAAGGACCTGGGGGACGTGCTGGGCGACCTAGCCTGAGGGTCAGGAACCGGAGAGGGGGAGGCGCGGTGGGGCGGCCTCCCCTTCAGCCGTTCAGGAGAAGTATCCGCTCTCCCGTGCGAACGCTTCAGGCTCCAGTAGGGCGCGGTGCAGCAGGTCGTGCATCACGTCCGGCCTGTCCCGGTGCCGCCCGTGATACGCCCGCATAATCTGTGCCCCGATGAAATAGCCGAGGTCGGCGGGCTCATCTACCGCCCGGTTTCCCTGATAGAGCCAATGCTCCGGCCCCACTCCCACCGCCATGTCCCGCTGAAACCGTGCCCGGAGCGTGGGTTCGTGGGCCAGGCCGTACTCGAAGAGGCGTGGGTTGATGACCTCGCCGCTGACAAGTTCGCCCACGTAATCGGCCGCGCCTTCGCCCAGGCAGTGCAGCAGCAGGGCAGGCTCGACCTTCTGCGGCACAGGCTGAAGTGTGTGTACGAGTTCGTGCGCGACGATGCTGGGCAGGGCGTCCGGCGTGCGGATCACGGCCCTTTCCCAGGGGTTGAGGTCGTCCGTTATGGCGCCCGGCCCCGCGCAGAAGAATTCCAGCCCGATGATGGCGAATGTCCCGGCCTCGCCCCGTGAGAGCGTTCCCCCGCTGTTCATCGCCCCGATCACGAAGTACACGTCGTGGGTAGGGCCTCCCGGCACAACTTCCGGCAACCGCGCGAGCACCGCGTCAAGGCGCGGCCCCAGATCGGAGAGGGTCGCCAGTGACCGCTCCCGAATGCTGGCGTAGTAGGCCCGCCGGGCGCGGACCGCTGTAACCAGGGACTCGGCCGAAACGATGCGCTCCGGGATAAAGGCTTGGACGCCCGGCGTTCCGGCGTCCAAGTAAAACCGTTGAAAGTGGTCTATGGCGTCCGGAGCATCAAGGTGCTCGAACGCCTGCCAAAAACGGGGTACGTCCGTGGTGATGAGCTGGGGCATGGAGCGCTTCAGGATGGCACGGGGGCGCGAGTGTGCGGCGCTCTGCCTCAGCGTTTGCCACTTGACCTATTGACTCCCGCCCAGCGGCCCGCGACATAGCCCAGCAGGGGCGGCCAGACCACCACGTTGGGTAGAGTCTGGGAACCGGCCGGAAGGATGAGCAGCAGCACCCAGGTCAGGCTCAACCCGAGACACAAACCCCACAGGGCCAGCAGACCGGGCAGGGCCTCCAGCCTCCACGAGAAGGCGGCCTCCCAGCGCCGCAGCAGCGAAATCAGCGCCGAGACGATGGGCAGCAGCGTGGGCAGCGCCAGCGGCCACAGCCAGGGCACCAGGGGAAGGCGTGTCATGGCACCGCCTCCTCTCGCCGCCCCAGCCACCAGCCCACCGCGTACCCGATCAGGGGCGGCGCGGCGTGCAGCAGGATGTAAACCTCCAGCGACAGGCGCGGAACCAGCGCGGACTGTCCGAAGCCAAACAGCCCCAGTGTGACGGCCAATCCCAGACACAGGCCCCAGAACGCGGCGAGGCGGGGCCGCCCGATGCCGTCACGGGCGGTCCGTCCCCGCAGTGCCAGCAGGGCGATCAGGGCGGGGGAGAGGATCACGGCGAGCTGCCCGGCAGAGGTCACGAGTGCGGCCACCAGCAATCCAATCCAGTCGCCCGCGCCCTCCCGCGCCACCCGTCCGAAGGGCTGCACCGATACGGCCAATGACACCAGCGCCGGGGGCACCAGCGGCCACAGCCAGGGCCGCACCGGGGGCCGGGGACGGGCATCCTCCAGCGCGGCGGGAGAGGGAGGCAGCCCGTGCCGACCTTCGGCCAGCAGTCCCAGCCCCGCTCCCACCCCAAAGGCCGGGCCAAGCGGAAACAGCCAACCCAGCATCCCGTAAAGGCCCATCCCGAGGTTCGCGTCCCGGTTGACCTCCGGGTGCAGCAGGCTGACGCTGGCCCACACCGACGCGAGCGCCGCCCCGACCCCTCCCCACGCCGCCGCTGTGGGCTGCCGCCGCCCCAGCCACAGCGCCAGGGCCGCCATCACGCCGACCGGGGCCAGCAGCAGCGGCGTCCAGCTCGCCAGGCTCCACCACCCCGGCCCCTCCAGCGAGACGGCCCGCAGCAGCCCCAGCACGACCCCCAGCCCCGCGAGGCCCAGCATCAGCAGCACCAGCCTGATGCCGCCGAACGCTGGCGGCTGGCCGCTGGAAGCTGGCTGCCTCACTCCAGCCTCGCCAGCCCGTGCCGCAGCGCGTACAGCGCCGCCTGGGTGCGGCTCTCCAGCCCCAGCTTGCTCAGCAACCGGCTCACGTGCGTCTTCACGGTCGCCTCGGTGACGTTCTGGTCGGCGGCGATGTCGCGGTTGGAGTACCCCCGCGCGATCAGTTGCAGCACGATCACCTCCTTGGGCGTCAGGCTCTCGCGCATGTCGGTCGAGCGAAAGTCCCGCACCAGCCGCCGGGCCGCTTCCGGGTGCAGCCGCACCTCGCCCCGTGCGGCGGCGTGGATGGCTTCCGCCAGCGTGTCGGAGGAAGCGTCCTTGAGCATGTAGCCCATCGCCCCGGCGTCGATGGCGCCGTTGACCTTGTGTTCTTCCAGGGTGCTCGTCAGGGCGATGACCTCGGTGTCGGGCAGGCTGCGGCGGATGGCGCGGGTGGCCTGGATGCCGTCCATCACGGGCATCATCAAGTCCATCACGACCACGTCGGGGTGCAGGCGCCCGGCTTCCGCGAGGGCCTCCTCGCCGTTGGCGGCCTCGCCCACGACCTCCAGGGATGGGTCGAGGCCCAGAAAGAGCCGCAGGCCTTGCCGAACGACGGCGTGGTCGTCCACCAGCAGGACACGGACGGGGTGGGGGTCGGTCATGGCATGTCTCCTTCGTCGTCGGGCAGTCGGCGGGCGAGGCGCAAGCGGGGCGCCTCCACCCGGAGGTCGAGGTCGGGGTCGGTCAGGGCGGCGGGGTCGGTGGCGATCACGTCCCCCTGCCGCAGCAGGTCGCCCGGCGGGTCCAGCAAGCGGCCGCCCACCAGCCGCACGCGGGCGGAGGAGTCGGGGGGGAGGCTGAGGCGCACCTCCCCGGAGGTGGTCTGAAACGCGAGGCTCCCCGCCGCCCCGTCCGGCAGCCGCAGGGCGAGGTCGCCGGAGCCGGAGGCCACGCGGCCCGTCTCCCCGCGCGGCAGTTCGCCCGCCACGTCGCCGCTCTGGGTGGTAACGGTCAGCCGCTCTGCCCACGCCTCCCCCAGCCGCAGGGTCACCGCGCCGCTGCCAGTGGTGACGCTCAGGGAGGGCGCCCGCCACGCGGCCGGAGCGCGGAGGGTCACCGCCCCGCTCGCCGTGCCCAGCGTCAGGGGACCGCTCTCCCCGGCGGGCAGGGTCGCCACCAGCGAGCCGGAGCGGGTGCGGGCGGTCAGCTCGCGCAGCCGCAGCGCGTGCAGGTCCAGCCGCAGGTCGCCGCTCGCAGTGTCGGCCCCCAGGGTGAGCGGCACCCCGCGCGAGAGCTGCACCTCCAAGCGGTGCTGCACGGCGGGGGTGTTGAGGTTGACCCGGTCGTCACTCAGCGGGGCCACGTCCAGCCGCACGTCGGCCCGCAGGGTGGCCCCCTCACGCGAGGTCTGAACGTGCAGCGGATTGCGCTCACGGTGGGTGGCCCGCCCGACCAGCGCAGCCCGGCCCGGCCACGGCAGTCCCGCCACGGCGAGGTCGGTGCGGTCGCCCGTCAGCCGCACGGCGAGCGCCGAGGCCCCGTCCAGCGGCACTTCCAGCGGCGTCTCGCGCACACTCAGGCCGGGAATGGGGGTGACCCGCCAGCCCGCCCAGGTCAGGCCCGCCCCCGCCGCGACCAGCCCCAGCCCCAGCGCGATGCGGGCCAGCACCGGGGCCAGGGGCCGCGCGGGGGGCCGGGTGGGGGCGGTCACGAGGACCCCGGGAGGGCAGCGGGCAGGGTCAGGGTGACGGTGGTGCCCGCGCCGGGCTCGCTCTGCACCGTCAACTCGCCCCCCGCCTCCCGTGCCCGCTCGCGCATGGAGCGCTGGCCCAGGGTGCCGCCGGGCAGCGCGGCGGGGTCGAACCCGCGCCCGTCGTCGCGCACTTCCAGTCGCACCCTGCCTCCCTCCCCGCGGACCGAGAGCCACACCTCGCGGGCGCGGGCGTGCTTGACCACGTTGTGCAGGGCCTCCTGCGCGACCCGGTAGGCGGCGGCCTGGGCGTGGGGGGCGAGAGACGGTTCTTCCGGCGTGTCGGCGTGGACGGTCAGGCCGTGCCGCGCTTCCAGGGCGTGGGCGGTCTGCGCGAGGGCCGCGACCAGCCCGCCTTCCTCCAGCGCGTCGGGGCGCAGGCTGAACAGCAGGGCCTTCATCTCGGAGACGCCACCTTCGGCCAGCCGGATGGTGTAGTCGAGGCTCTCGCGGGCGCGGGCCGGGTCGCGGTCCAGGGTGGCGCGGGCGGTCTTGGCGCCCAGGGTGATGCCGTAGAGGGCCTGCGCCACGCTGTCGTGCAACTCGCGGGCCAGCCGCGCCCGTTCCAGCTCGCCGCCGCGCTCGCCCGCCCGCGCGATGAGTTCGGCGGCGTGCAGGGCGGTCCCCGCGTGGTCCGCGATGGACAGCAGGAAGGCGAGTTCCTCCCCGCCGGGGCGGGCGCCCGCCGCGTATGCGGCCCGCAGGGTGCCGCCGTCACGCCCGCCTGCCACCACCGGGAGGGTCGCCAGGGTGCCGCCACCGGGCAGGGGCCGCACGTCCGCCCCGCCGGGTGGCGGCAGGGGACCGGGACCGTGCAGGGCGGGGTGGTCCGGGCCACTCACCGTCCGCAGGGTGCCGTCCGGGGCCGTCAGCGCCACCGCCTGCGCCGTACTCGCCGCCCGCGCCTGCCCCGCGAGGTCCGCCAGGGTCGCCCCCAGGTCGTCTCCCAGCGCCACCCGGCCAGCGGCCCGGCGCAGCGCCACGACCTCCCGCCGGGCACTCACCCCGTCCTGGGGCACCGAGAGCAGCGCGAAGGCCAGCCACGCCCACACCCGCCCCAGCAGGTTTAGAACCCCGCCCGTGACCAGCAGGCCGCCCGCTCCCGCCAGCACCAGCCCCGCCACACCGGGTGCGGAGAGGGTCACCTCCCCACCCCCCCAGCTCACCGGGAGGGGACCCACCGCCCACCACGGCGCAGTCAGTCCCAGCACGGAGGCCGCCAGCAGCACGCCCAGCACCGCCCAGCACAGCGCCGCGAGGGGCAGTTGCAGCAGGTGGAACATCAGCGCCCGGTAGGTCGCCCCGTCCGCGAGGGTGGCCCGCAGCCAGCCCGCCACCCCGCCCGGCGGGGGAGGCCCTGCTGGGGCGAAGTGCAGCCCCAGCAGCCGCGCCATTCCCCGCTGCACGTCCGCCAGCCCCGGCACCAGCCACAGGGTGCCCAGCAGCAGCCCGGCCCCCACGAGGAGCGGCAGCGTCACCACCCCGGCCAGCACGCCCCCCAGCAGCAGCCCCGTCACCAGCAGGCCCAGCGGCAGCGCCAGCGCCACGTACAGGGCCGTGCGGTAGGTTTGCGCGTCCCGCAGGTCGGCCAGCAGGCCGGGGCGGCCAGGCGGCGGGACAGGGGGCAGGGCGGTGCGGGTCATCCGCCTCATCATGCCCGCAGGCTAGGGGGCGGGGGAGGGGGGAAGCGTCCGTCCAAAGGGGGAGGGGATTAGCGCCGCACCACCGGCAACGGCGGCAGCGCCCGCTGCTCCACCCAGCGCTGCACCACCCCCTCGGCCTCTGCGCCCGCCCGCTCGCGCACGAAGGCGAGGAAGGTTGCCGTGCTGACTGTCCCCGACCCCGCCGAGAAGCGCGTCACGTAGGCCCGCAGGAAGTCGCGGAAAGCCGCGTCACCAATCTCCGCCCGCAGTGCGTGGAAAGTCAGAGCGCCGCGCTGGTAGGTGCTGAGGTCAAACAGTTCCTCCGCCCGCGTCGCCCGCAGCGGCCGGGTGCCCGCACGGGTCAGGTTGGCGTGCCAGCGGGCGGCGTAGGCCTGCCCGTCCCCGCCGAGGTGCTCGGTCCACAGCAGCTCCGAATAGGCGGCCAGCCCCTCCGAGAGCCACACGTCGGGCCACGTCGCGGGCGTGACCGCGTTGCCGAACCACTGGTGCGCGATCTCATGGACGGCGGTGCGCTCGGTGCTCATGTTCAGCGGCATGGTGGAAAGGGTGGCCGTTTCCAGTGCGGGCAGCCGGGGCCTGACCACCGCCACCCCGTAGGCGCCGAACGGGTATGGCCCGAACCACTCTGCAAGAACCCGCAGCGCCTCGTCGGTGCGGCGGTAGGCCGCCCGCACCGGGCCGGGCGTCTCCGGCGGGAAGAAGTCCCGCCGCACCACCGCCTGCCCCCCCACGCCCACGGGCACGGCTGGCTCATCTACCCGCAGGAAGCGGTCCACGAAGACTCCCAGCGCATAGGTCGGAATGGGTTCGCGCTGCGAGAAGGTAAAGGTGCTCGTCCCCGCCGCGTCCACCCGCCCCGTCTCCACACCGCTCGCCGCCGCCACGTACCCGCGCGGCACGGTCACCCGCGTGGTAAAGGTCGCCTTGTCGGAGGGATGGTCGTTGGAGGGCAGGAAGGTGTGGGTGCCGTTGGGCTCGCTCAGGACGAAGTTCGCCCCCGCCCGCTCGCCCTCGGCAGGGACGGCCTGCCAGCCCAGCAAGAGCGGCGTGGGGAAGTCGGGGTCCTCGATCTCGCCGGGCGCCCCCGCGTACTCCACCGTCAGCCGGGCGGTCCTGCCGGGTCGCAGCGCGGCAGGGGGTGTCACCGTGAGCTTGGCGGCCTTCTCGTCCACCCGGTAGGGGACCGCCCGGTCATTCCAGCGCACGGCCTCCACCTTCGGCCCCAGGAAATCCAGCCGAATCTGCGCCAGCGGGCGCGTGCTTGCCAGCGTCAGCGTGACCACCCCGTGCACCTCCCGCGTACCGGGTTCCGTGACCGCGAGGTGCAGGTCGTAGTGCCGCACGTCCAGCCCCGCCTGCCCCAGTCCGGGGAAGATGGGGTCGCGCAGCGTATCGGCGGGAGAACTGGGGGCGGGCTGCGCGGGCACGGGTGCCGCCGTCAGTAGCCCCAGCGCGAGCAGGGAGAGGAGGGAACGCCGCATGGCCCAGGCTAGGGCTTGCTCACCCCGGTGGCAGTGGGCCGCGTCGCAGAAGCCCGTCCTAGCTGGAAGCTGGCCGCTAGATCGGGTAGTACGCCCGCGCCTCCCCCTTCAGGAAGTCGCGCGTGGGCACCCAGATCAGGGGGTTGCGTTCCTCGCATTCCGGGGGCGGGCCGTAGCGAATGAGAGCCTCGACCTGCGCGAAGGGCACCCACTTGACGCCCACGACCTCCGGGTCGGTGGGGTCGAGGTCGCCGTGGTAGGCGGCCGTGAAGCGGGCGAAGTTGGCGTAGCACTCGTTGCGGGTGCCGCGCAGCATCTCGCCTTCCAGCAGGCTTACGAAGCGCAGGTCGGTGACCGTCAGGCCCGTTTCCACCGCCACCTGCCGCACGGCGGCGTCCGCGAGGCTCTCGCCGGGGTGCGCCTTGCCGCCGGGCAGGCCGTAGAAGATGCTGCCGTCGTCCATGCGCTCTTCCACGAGCAGCAGTTCCTCGCCCCGCACCAGATAGACGTGCGCGGCGCGTTTGATGGGCAGGGTGCGCGACAGGTGGCTCATGTAGCGGGCAGTCTAGCCCTCCGCCCGGAGGAGCGCCATCACATCCTCGGGCAGCCGCGCCGGGCGGTAGGTCTTGTCGGTGGCGATGTGGCGGGTCTCGCCAGTCGCCAGGAGCGTCCCTTCGTGCCAGAGTTGGTAGGTAAAGGTCATCGTCCGCGAGCGCACTGCTCCCACCCGCGTGACCAGCGTGAGTTCCTCGTCGTAGCGGGCGGCGCGGCGGTATTCCACGTTCAGGCCGGAGAGCATCAGGTAGTAGCCCCGCGCCTCCACCTCGGCGTAGGGCAGGCCGAGGTCGCGCATCAGGTCGCTGCGGCCGACCTCGAACCACACGGGGTAATTGGCGTGGTGGGCGACCCCCATCGCGTCCGTCTCGGCGTAGCGCACGCGGATGGGGGTGCGGGTCTCGCGGGGAGCGGTCACAGCCGCGACTCCGCCGCGTCGTAGAACTCCAGCGTGGGCGTGCGGCGCATCCGCACCTGCGCCGAGACCTCGCGCTGGAGGTGGCCGCGTGCCCGGCCCAGGGCGTCGAGGAGCGCGGGCATGTCCGCCCCCATCGCGCTGACATACACGCGGGCGAGGCCGTAGTCGGGGGTCACGGTCACGCGCTCCACCGTCACGATCAGGGGCACGCGGGGGTCACGCAGTTCCGCGATGGCCGAGGAAAGGACGCGGATGAGCTGGGCCTGCACCTGGGCGGGCTTCATGGGTGGGCCTGTGGGGGGAGGGCCGGGAGGGGAAAAACGGGCATGGGGGCATGGTAAGGGCTAGGCGGGAAGGGTGGGTCGGCGGCCTCCGCCTCACCCCCGGTCCCTCACCGTGCATACCGCCGCCCCTCGTACCCCGTGAACACCCCGATGCCGTACGCCACGCTCCGCACGCTCTCCAGCACCGCCGCGCCGTTCCACGCCAGCCCCGCGCTGCTGCCGCCGTCCAGCAGCAGGGCGTCTCGGACTCCCAGGCGGGCCATCACCTTGCCCATCTCGGTGGTGGTGAGCCGCGCGTGGGTGGTCACGAGCACGAGGTCGCGGTTGCTCACCAGCCCCACCGCGCTGCGGGCCGCCCGCCCGAAGAGGGCCGGGTCACGAAAGGCGCTGGAATACTGGCGGCGCACCACCCCGTCTTTCAGGATGCTCGGCCCGGCAGCGACCACCGTCTCCATGCCCCGCCACGCCACCTTCGCCCCGTCTCCCCGCGCGGGCACGGCCCGGATGGTCGCCCGGTTGTCGGGCGTGATGGCGAGGCCCGCCGGAATGCGCCCCAGCGCCACCAGCCGTCCCCGCACCACAAGGTCCCCCGCCGGGATATACGACTGCGGGTGAAAATAGCTGCCGTTCACCACCGCCTTTGCCCCGCTCACCCGCGACAGGGTGCCCACCCGCGCCCCTTTCCCGATGCCCCCCGGCGGCAGCACGGGCGTGACCAGCACGTCGCGCCAACGCAGGTCCACGTTCACGACCCGCACGGGGACATTCAGGGGCGTCAGCCGCTTGACGCTGACGGGCTTGCCGGTCGGCCTGGGGGGAATGGGCACCGGGACCCGCTGCGGCACCAGCACCCGCTGGCCGGCGTAGAGGCGGCGGCGCCCGAGGTCGTTGAGGGCCAGCAGGTTCTTCTCGGTGGTGCGGTAGCGCTGCGCCAGCGTGCCCAGGGTCTCGCCGGGTTTGGCCGCCACATAGCTGTGAATCACCCGCACCTCGGTGGTGGGACGAGGCGGGGTGGCGCGGGTCGCGGCTCCAGTGCCGCGTGGAGGCACCTTCAGCTTCTGCCCCGGCCGGATCAGGCTTCCCGTGAGCCCGTTCGCCGCCCGCAGCGCCGCCACGCTCACCCCCGCCCGCTCGGCAATCGCGCTCAGGGTGTCCCCGCGCCGCACGGTGTAGGGGGCCAGAGCACCGGAAGATGTGGCCGCCGCCGCCGCCGTTGCCTCCCGCAGCCGCAGCACCTGGCCCGGCCGAATCAGGTTGCCTTTTAATCCGTTGAGCGCCCGGAGTTGCGTCACATCCACCCCGCTCTGCCGGGCCAGGCCGTAGAGGGTATCGCCCGGTCGCACCGTCACGGTCGCCGGGGCTGCCAGCGCGGGCGGGGGAGAGGTCAGCGCGAGGAGGAGGAAGACGCCGGACAGGAAAGCAGCACGCTGGGCCATCCCCCGCAGGGGAGCACGCGGGCGCGGGCGCGGGGATGAGAGGGGCTGACGCGAACTTGGCACACGCCCGGCCCAAACCAAAGGGCCGCAGGGGAACTTCCCCCACGGCCCACATGCCCGCGTCCCCGCCTACCCGTCCAGCGGTTTGCCCAGCGCCTTGGGACCCGCGCTGCGCCCGGTAAAGGCCAGCGCGATGATCGTGATCAGGTATGGCAGCGCCTGCACCAGCGTGGGCGGCAGCAGGTCGGTGCCTCCCAGCGTGATGGACAGGGCCTGAAGGAACCCGAACAGGATCGTCGCCGCGAGCACGCCCAGCGGCTTCCACTGCCCGAAGATCAGCGCGGCCAGCGAGATGAAGCCCAGGCCCGCGCTGATGTTCCGTACGTAGGAATCCAGATTGCCGATGCTCAGGAAGACGCCCGCCGTGCCCGCCAGCAGGCCCGAGAGAATCACGCCGCTGTAGCGCATCCGCCGCACGTTGACGCCCATGCTGGCCGCCGCGCCGGGGTGCTCGCCGGTGGCCCGCAGCCGCAGGCCGAAGGGGGTGCGGTACAGCACGTACCACGTCACCAGGGCCGTGAGCAGCGCGAAGAACACGGGCGGGCTGAAGCGCAGTTCCCCGATGCCCCACAGCGGCAGGGCGTTCTGCACCTTGGGGCTTTCGGTGCTGCTGCCGTACAGGGCGGTCAGAATCACGGCGGGCACCCCGGTCGCCAGCAGGTTGATCGCCGTGCCCGAGATCACCTGATCGGCCCGGTACTTGATGGAGACGACCGCGTGGACCCAGGCGATCAGGCCGCCCACGAGGGCGCCCGCCAGCCACCCCACCCAGGGAGCCAGCGAGCCCAGCGAGGGTTCCAGCGCCAGCGTCGCCACCGCGCCCGCAAGCGCCCCGAAGATGATCAGGCCGTCGAGCGCGATGTTCACCACGCCGCTGCGTTCGGAAAAGAGGCCGCCCAGCCCGGTCAGCAGCAGCGGCACCACGCTGCGGATGAAGGTGGCGAGGAAGGCCGTGGTCAAGAGTTGTGCGAACAAGCCGTCCATTACTGGCTTCCCCCTTGGGTCACGTCTTTGTTGCTTTCACTGGCGAGGGTCACGTTGGGGTTGGGGGTCGCACGTTCCTGCGCGGCGACCGAGGGAGTCAGGCCCGCGACCGCCGGGGCCGCGTTGCCCCCACCTCCCGTCGCCGCGAGCTGGGGGGGCGGCGGATCGGTCACCCGGCGGCTGAGGAACCCGCCCGCCGCGATAAACAGCACGATGAGGGCCTTGAGCACCACCACGATGTCGCGGCTGATGTTCTCCAGCCGCTGCACGCCCACGCTGCCGGTGTCGATGGTGCCGAACAGCAGGCTGGCCGCCATCACGCCCGCCGGGGTGTTCTGGCCCATCAGGGCCACCGCGATCCCGTCGAAGCCCACGCTGACGGGCATGTTCCCCTTGAGGCGGTACTCGTCAAGCGCCCCGCCGTTCACGTAGTGGGTGCCGGCCAGCCCCGCGAACATGCCCGCCAGGGTCATCGCCAGGATGGTGCCGCGGGCCACGCTGATCCCGCCGTACTCCGCCGCGCGGGGCGAGAGGCCCACCGCCCGCAGCGCGTACCCGGTCGCCGTGCGCCACATCAGCACGCCGAACAGGCCCACGCACGCCAGCGCGATCAGGAAGGACGCATTGAGTTGGCTGCCGATCACGGTCACCGGAATCCCGATGCGCCAAGTCAGCAGCCCCGCGAGCAGCGCCGCTCCCAGCGCGATCAGCCCGCCGCGCGGGGTACGGCGCGTCGCCAGCCGCGCCACCACGTATGCCAGCAGCGCGGCGAGGGGTCCGACCGTCAGCGCGGTATTGCCGTCACTCCCCACATTGAACAGGTTGAGCAGCGTGGGCAGCCGTGCCCCCTCGCGCAGCTCCTCGGAAGCGGGCTCGAAGCCCTCGGCCTTGAAGGGCAGCGTGTACTCGCGCCCCAGGAAGGTGAAGGTGTTCGACCCGATCAGGAAGATGAACAGCGCCGAGGCGACGTAGTTCAGCATGATCGTGTTGATGACCTCCGAAGAGCCGAAACGGGCCTTGAGAATCCCCGGAATCGCGCCCCAGAGTGCCCCGCCCGCCGCCGCCGCCAGCACCGAGAGCGGCAGCAGGCCCCAGCCCAGCCCCGCCGGGCCGTACACGCCCACCAGCATCGCCATGATCGCGCCCACCGTGAGCTGCCCCGGCGCCCCGATGTTGAACAGGCCCGTGCGGAACGCAAAGGCCACCGACAACCCGGTGAAGATCAGCGGGGTCGCCAGTTTGAGGCTCTCCAGCAGCGGGTTAAGCGCCGTCACGGGCGCGAAGAGGGTCGAATACACGAAATACACCAGGTCGCTCTTGGCGAGCCAGCCGGTCCAGGGGGTCAGCGGGGTGCCCGAGGCGTTTACGGCGGGCTGCACGATCAAGACGACCACCGCGCCCACCAGCACCGCCAGCGCGATGGCGACGGCGGGCACCAGCAGGCCCCGCAGCCGGTTGAGGCGTTCCCACCACGCCGGAAAGCGGCTGAGGCCCGCCCCCGCCGTGATCAGGCCACCCAGCACGGTCAGGAACAGGCCCAGGTTCATGCCCCCGCCCTCGTAGAAGGAGCGCAGTTGCCGCTTGAAGCCGGGGCGCAGGGTCGTGTCGGCCGCGATGCGGGCGGTCTGCTCGCCCAGGCCCTGCCCCAGCAGCACCACGGCGGCGATGCCCAGCACGGCGGCCAAAAGACCCGTCAGCCACACCCAGGAGGCGCGGCGCAGCGCTCCCACCACGCTGGCGACCAGCAGGGCCAGGGCCGCCCAGCCCAGCGGCAGGACGGTGCCGGTGGGGGGCAGGGGCGCGTCGGGGTTGGCGCTGAGGTTGGTCACGGCGCCGGTCAGGTGCAGGAGGACAGGGTCGGCGTCGAAGCCGCGCCCCAGGGTGGCGAGGGGAAACAGCAGCAGCCCGGCGGCGGCCACCGCGCTCGCCGTCAGCGCGATTCGCGCCGCCACTGGCGAGAGGCGAGAGTCAGGAAGGTGCGTCACCCGAGCATTGTAAGCGGCCCTGAACGGCCGTCACATGAAGGGCTCAGCCCGCCCCGCCTGCTATTCTCGCGGGCGCTATGGAACGCACCTTTGCCATGATCAAGCCCGACGGCGTGCGCCGCGGCCTGACCCCCGAGATTCTCGCCCGCATCCAGAAGAAGGGCTACCGCATCGTCGGCCTCAAGCAGATGATGATCGCCCGCGAGACCGCCGAGACCCACTACGGCGAGCACCGCGAGCGCCCCTTCTTCGGCGAACTGGTGGACTTCATCACGGGCGGCCCCGTGGTCGCCATCGCCCTGGAAGGCGAGAACGCCATCTCCGGCTGGCGGGCCATGATGGGCGCCACCAACCCCGCCAACGCCGCCCCCGGCACCATCCGCGCCGACTTCGCCACCACCACCGGCGAGAACGTGACCCACGGCAGTGACTCGCCCGAGAGCGCCGAGCGCGAGCTGGGGCTGTTCTTCGGGGAAGGCGAGCTGCTGAAGTAAGGCGGCCAGCCGTCAGCTTCCAGCAGCCAGCAACAAAAGCCCCGGCTTCGGCTGGGGTCTTGTTTTTCCCCTCCCCCCTCGTGGAAGAGGGCGTTGCGAAGCAACGGGTGAGGGGGCGGGCGCCCCCCGCTCCCTCACCATTTCCCGCTGGAAGCTGGCGGCTGACCGCTACCGAAATGCGGGCAGCACCCCCGCCTCCGCCTGCGCCGCATACCCCCGCGTGACCACCCGCAGGTCGCCGCCGGGCTGCTCCAGAATCACTGTCTCCGCGAGGCGGCCCCCCGGCGCGGGGCGCAGGCCCCCGGTCCCGTCGGCGGTCCGGACCCGCCGCGCCCCCTCCCCGGCGAGGTCGGCGGCGCTGAACTCCGGGGCCTCGATCTCCAGCGCCCACGCCAGCGGCCGGGCGTCGCTGTCGTACCGGACCGTGACCCGGCGGGCGGGGAGGGGCGGGGCCGTCTCCCAGACCGTCTCGCGCAGACCCCCGGCGATCTTCACGCCCCGGCGGTCGCCCTGGCGGTCGTAAGTGCCGTTCCCCGTGAACAGGACCTGCGCGGTGAGGTCGTTCGCCTCGCCCCCGGTGCGGGGACCGCAACTCGCCAGGGTCAGGAGGGCCACTAGGGGAACGGCGAGGCGGCGGGGCATGGCTCCCAGCGTACCCGTGCCAGCATGGCTGAATGGCCCCGCACCACCTCGCCCTCTTCCTCACCGCCGCCCTGCTGCTGCTGCTCCTGACGCTGGGGCTGGGGCTGCAACTGGGGCGCTGGCGGGTCGTGCGCTGGCTGCACCACGCCCTCTTTTTCGCGGTGTGCGTGGGGGTGGGCCTTTCCGTGCTGCTGGCCTGGCGCTCGGGAGGCTGGGCGCTGCTGCCCGCGCTGGGAGCGCTCCTCCTGATGCCACGCACGAAGCCGGGCCGGGCCGACCACTGGCGGGGAGCGCTCGTGGCGGCGGGGCTGTTCGGGCTGGGCGCGTGGGGCGCGTGGTGAGGGGCGGTGGGGCCGCCCGTCCCCGCATGGCCGCGCTAGCCTGCCCCCAATGAGTTCCCCTCCCGCCCATCCCCCGGCGCTTCCCCTGATCGAGGGGATGCTGGCCCGGCGCACCACCAACGGCCCCTTCCGGCCCGACCCCGTCAGCCGCGAGCACCAGCACCTGCTGATGCGGGTCGCGCAGGCCGCCCCCAGCCACTTCAACAGCCAGCCGTGGCGCTTCGTGCTCGTCGAGAATCCGGCGACCATCGCCGAGATCGCCCGCATCTCGGGCGAGAGCATGACCGAGCTGATCGAGGCCGGGGTCTTTTTCGAGCGCTACCGCCGCTACTTCCGCTTCAGTGAGGCCGAGATGGAGGAGCGGCGCGACGGCATCCACATCGACCACCTGCCCGGCCCGCTGCGGCCCTTTACCCGGCAGGTCTTCAGCGACGCGGGCCTGCGGCTGATGCGGCAACTCGGCGTCCCGAGAAAACTGGGCGAAGACAACCGCAAGCTCGTCGCCGGAAGCCCGCTGCTGCTCGCTGCGCTGCTGGACAGGGCGGAGTACCGCCCCGGCGAACTCAGCGGTTTCTACTCGGTGTTCGGCCTCGGCGCGGCGATGGAGAACATCTGGAACGCGGTCGGGGCGCTGGGCATGGGCATCCAGTTCGTCTCCACCCCGATGGAGATTCCCCGGCAGTGGCAGGCCATTCAGAACTTGCTGGACGTGCCCGACGATCTCGAACTGATGGCCGTCTACCGCCTGGGCTACCTCCCGCACGACCCGAAGCGGCCTTCTATCGACTGGAGCAGCCGCCACCGCAAACGCCTGCCGCAGTTCGTCGCCCGCGAGCGCTGGGGGGAGCCGGAGGAGGAGTAACCCCCCGGCCGCCTGCCGCGCAACCCCCGCCGCTCACCCTCGGCCACCAGTCCACGCGTCAGAATGCCCCCTCGGAGGACCCACCCATGACCCAGACCATTCCCAACGCGGCGGCGAGCGGCACCTTCAAGATCGGCGGCGAACTCAGCGTGAACCGCCTGGGCTTCGGCGCGATGCGCATCACCGGCGAGGGCATCTGGGGCGACCCCGCCGACCGCGAGGGTGCCCTGGCGACCCTGCGCCGCCTGCCCGACCTCGGCGTGAACTTCATCGACACCGCCGACTCCTACGGCCCGGCCGTCTCGGAGGAACTGATCCGCGAGGCGCTGCACCCCTACGACACGGTGGTCGTGGCGACCAAGGGCGGCCTGACCCGCACCGGCCCCGACGTGTGGATTCCGGTGGGCCGCCCCGAGTACCTCAAGCAGCAGGCCTATATCTCGCGCCGCCGCCTGGGGGTCGAGCGCATCGACCTGTGGCAACTGCACCGCATCGACCGCCACGTGCCGCAGGACGAGCAGTTCGGCGCGATCAAGGAACTGATCGACGAGGGCGTCATCCGCTTCGCCGGGCTCAGCGAGGTCGGTGTGGAGGAGATCGAGGCCGCCCGCCGCGTCTTCCCGGTCGCCACCGTGCAGAACCTCTACAACCTCGCCAACCGCAAGTCCGAGGACGTGCTGGACCACTGCGAGCGCGAGGGCATCGGCTTTATCCCCTGGTATCCCCTCGCCGCCGGGCGGCTGGCGCAGGAGGGCAGCGTCCTGACCGAGATCGCCGGGCGCCTCGGCGCCTCCCCCTCGCAGGTGGCCCTCGCCTGGGTGCTGCGGCGTAGCCCCGTCATGCTGCCCATTCCCGGTACCGGCAAGGTGGGGCACCTGGAGGAGAACGTGGCCGCCGCCTCGCTCACCCTCTCCGACGAGGACTTCGCCGCGCTGGACGAGGTGGGCCGCCAGGAGTGGGAGCAGCAGCAGGCCGCCCGGCGCTGAGCCGAACGGGAATCCGGTGGGGGAGAGGGGGCGACCTTCTCCCCTTTGCCGTCGTGCCCCAACGGTGAAGCCCCCGTCAGCTCCGACGGTGCCGCAGCGCACGGTGCCCGGCCGGAGAGGGAGGAGAATGCCGCATGCCTGCCCCCTCGCCCCTGCCGCTGGTGCGCTCGCTCGTGACCGGGCACCCGCCCTACCGCGCCCCCCAGGCCGAGGTTCGCGAGGCCGCCCGCACCCTCTTTCCGCGCATGGCAGCCCGCCCGCACATGCTGGACGTGTTCGACAACGCGCAGATCGAGTCACGTGCCCTGTCCCGTCCGCTGGAGTGGTACCTGAAGTCGCGCGGCTTCGGCGAGAAAAACGCCGTCTTCGTGGAGGAGGCCCGCGCCCTGACGGCCCGGCTGGCACGGGAGGCCTTGGAGCGGGCGGCGGTGGCCCCGGACGAGGTGGACGCGGTGGTCGTGGTGAACACCAGCGGCCTGAGCACGCCCAGCCTCGATGCTTTCCTGATCGGGGCGCTGGGGCTGAATCCACACGCGGCGCGGCTCCCGGTGTGGGGGCTGGGGTGCGCGGGCGGGGCGTCGGGCCTCGCGCGGGCGGCCGACCTCGTGCGGGCGGGGTTCCGACGGGTGCTGTTCGTGGCGGTCGAGCTGTGCAGCCTCACGCTGGTCAAAGGGGACGAGTCCAAGAGCAACTTCGTGGGAACGGCCCTGTTCGCGGACGGCGGCGCGGCGCTTGTCGTCACTGCCGCCGACGTGCCCGGCCCGCCCCCGCTGGCCGCCTTGCACGGCGCTTTCTCCACCCTGATCGAGGACTCCGAGGACATCATGGGCTGGGACGTGGTGGACGACGGCCTGAAGGTGCGCTTCTCGCGCGACATCCCCACCCTGGTGCGTTCGATGATGCGGGAGAACGTCGCGCAGGCCCTCGCCGGGCGCGGTTGGAGCCGGGACGATGTGGGCACCTTCGTGGTCCATCCCGGCGGGGTCAAGGTGCTTGCCGCCTATGAAGAGGCGCTGGACCTGCCCTCAGGGGCGCTCGACTCCAGCCGCCGCGTCCTCGCCGCGCACGGCAACATGAGCAGCGTGACGGTTCTCTTCGTGCTGGAGGAGGTGCTGCGCGGAGAGCCGTTGGGCCGGGGGCTGCTGTCCGCGATGGGACCGGGCTTCAGCGCCGAACACGTGCTGCTGAGCTTCGGGCCGCTGGACTGACAGCGGTGGCTGGACAAGTTGAGGGCAAACCCATCAACTTGTCCAGCCCGAGTGGAGCGAGAATCCGTCATGGAGAGCGGTCGGAGAGGAGTTGAAGGGACGCTTTCTGTCCCTTTAACGGAACGGAGCACCGCGATGAGGAGGGAGGCAGGGGAACGGAGCCTTCGCCGGGTTGGGAAGGCTCCGCTCTCTTTGGCGGGGGCCTAGCTGTGCTCGTCCCCGTCCACGGTCTTCTGCGGCTTCGTCGTCGCTCCACTCGCGGGCAGGCCCGACTCCATGCCGCCGTGGGTGGTGGGGTTGCGGGCCTCGCCGCCCACGGCGCTGGGGGTCGGAGCGTCCAGATTCGCGGTGAGGGGCGTGTCCGCCCCCGCGTCCGCGTTCTCGTCCCCCACCTGATCCCAGTGGGCGTCCGTCTGTCCCTCGTTCGGCGTCTTGGGGGTGCCCGTCTGCCAGTTGGGATTGTCCTGCACCTGCTCCTGCGGCACGTTGTCCTGGGGACCGGTGCCGCTTTTTGTGGGGTCGCTCATGGAAAGCCTCCTCGCGCCCCTCAGGGCAGGCGGCGCTGCGGGGTCAGGGCGTCGTGCTCGCCCGTCACGTCCTTCGGGGTCTGCTCGACCTGTTGGCCTTTCTCGGCCATTCCGGGACGGCGCACGGCCTTCTCGCCGCTGAGGTCATCGGTGTCTTTGGCGCCTCCCTGCGGGCTGCGGTCGGCGGCGGGGTGGGGCTTGTCGTCACTCATGGGTGGACCTCCCTGGGGTGAAGTGGGTGTGGAAGGCCAGCGTACCCCTCCCGGAGCGGCGCGGGCCTTCATTTCCCCTAGAACTGGCCCCTGGACCTAGCCCCTACACCCGGCGCCGCAGCAGCCGCAGGCCCATGAACACCACGAAGACGGTCCCGCCCTCGTGCGCCACCACGCCCAGCGGCAGCGGCACCTGCCCCGCCACCGCGAGCGGCGCGACGATCAGGATCACCCCGAAGGCGAAGGCGAGGTTCAGCCGCACGGTGCGCCGCGCCTCGCGGGCCAGCTGCACCGCGCCCGCCAGCCGCCCCAGGTCGTTTTGCATCAGCACCACGTCGGCGCTCTCGATCGCCACGTCGGTCCCCGAGGCCACCGCCACCCCGAGGTCGGCGCGGGCCAGCGCGGGGGCGTCGTTCACTCCGTCGCCCACCATCGCCACCGGGCCAGGCAACTCCCCGATGATTCGCAGCTTGTCCTCCGGCAGCAGCTCGGCGCGGTACTCGCTCAGGCCGACCTCGCCCGCCACGGTGCGGGCCACCTCCTCGCGGTCGCCCGTCAGCATGACGCGGTGCGGCACGCCGCTGGCCGCGAGGCGGTCCAAGGCGTCGCGGATGCCGGGGCGCAGGGCGTCGGCCACGCCGAGCAGGCCCAGGGTACGGCTTCCCACCCCCACAACCACCACGCTGCGGCCCGCGGCGGCCAGCCCGTCCAGTGTGGCCCGCTGCGCGGCCGAGAGGACCGCTCCCTGCCGCTCGGCCAGCCGGAGGTTGCCCGCCCAGGCGACCTCGCCCTCCGGGGTGCGGGCGGTGATGCCGTGGCCGGGCACGGCCTGCGCGTTCGTGAGGGCCAGCGGCGTGACCCCGCGGTCCTCTGCGGCGGCCACCACCGCCCGCGCGATGGGGTGCTCGCTGTGCGCTTCCAGCCCGGCGGCCAGGGCTAGGGCCGAGCGCTCGTCGGGGGCGTGGACGTGCGAGAGGGTCATCCTCGCCTGGGTCAGCGTGCCCGTCTTGTCGAAGGCGACGGTCTGCACCCCGGCGAGCGCGGCGAGCGCCGCGCTGCTCTTGAACAGCACCCCGGCGCGGGCGGCGGCGGCCATCGCCGAGAGCATCACGGCGGGCGTGGAGATCACCACCGCGCAGGGGCTGGCGACCACCATGAAGGTCATCGCCCGGTACCACGCGTCATCGGTGGGGAGGCCAAAGCCGTAGTACAGCAGCGCGAACACCAGCGGCACACCCAGCAGCACGGCGGTCGCGTAGGGGCTTTCCCACCGTTCGGTGAGGCTCTCGGCGCGGCTCTTCTGGGTTTGCGCCTCCTCCATCAGCCCGACCAGCCGGGCCAGGGTGCTTTCGCCCGCGGGCCGGATCACCTCGGCCTCCACGCTGCCGTTGAGGTTCACCGTCCCCGAGGCGAGGTCACCGCCCGGTCCCTTGTCCACCGGCACGCTCTCCCCGGTGATGGGCGACTCGTCCACGCTGGTCTGCCCACGCACCACCCGCGCGTCGGCGGCCACGCGCTCGCCGGGGCGCACCACCAGCAGGTCGCCCACCCGGATCTCGCCCAGTTCGCACCAGCGCTCCCGACCGTCCCGGCGCACGGTGGCCCCCTCCGGGTTGAGGTCCATCAGCGCCTGAACCGCGTTCTTGGTGCGGCCCATCGCCCAGTCCTGAAGGGTGTTGGACAGGCTGAACAGAAAGAGCAGAATCGCCCCGTCCGCCATCTGCCCAATGGAGGCGGCCCCCAGCGCGGCAAGCACCATCAGCAGGTCCACGTCCAGCTTGCGCTCGCGCAGCAGGCTGTGCACCGCCTCGCGCCCGGCGGGAATTCCCCCCGCCAGATACGCCAGCCCGTACCCCACCCAGACGGCAGCGGGCAGCGCCAGCAGGTGCTCGCCCACCAGACCCAGCAACAGGCCCAGCAGCGTCAGGGTGGTCAGCAGGACAGCCGTCCGCAGTTCCGGGGACAGGCGAAAGGGCCGCGGCGAACGCGCGGGCGAGGGGGTTGGCAGGGTCGAGGTGGTCATGGGGCCTCCGGGCAGGATTTGGGATTAATAGGAATACTTCTCAATAAGCCCAGTCTACTCCTCCGGTGGGTTCGACTCAACGCCCTATTCGGAGCGCAATGGTGGGGAGGACCGGACAGGAGATTGGCCTGGTACGGCGGCGAGTGGCAGGTCGTGGTCGCGGGCCACAGCGAGCCAGTGGGCGGTGGGTCGCGAGCGCAACGTCGCTTCCGGGTCAGGGCCGATCACCTCATGGAAACGGGCGGCGAAGTGCACCTCCAGCGCGGCCACAGCGACCGTGCCGTCGGCGGTGGC
Organism: Deinococcus sp. HSC-46F16; assembly: GCF_024171495.1. Lineage (NCBI taxonomy): Bacteria > Thermotogati > Deinococcota > Deinococci > Deinococcales > Deinococcaceae > Deinococcus > Deinococcus sp. HSC-46F16. The sequence goes on along the minus strand of NZ_JALJZW010000004.1, from coordinate 138,462 downwards.
ATAGAGGCGGTACGTGGGCGAGGCTCCCGACAGCAGTCCCCCCGGTGCCGTCAACCCGAACCGCAGCGGCCCCGCCGCCGCCCGTGCCGTGTCCCCCAGGCCCACCACCCGCTCGCGTTCGGGTGACCCGCGCTCGCGCCCCAGCAGCAGGGCCAGCGCCGCCGCATAGGCCCGCTGCCCGCCCAGCACGTCGGCCAGCAGGGTGCGTGGCAGGGCGGGCCGGGTGGGGTCGATCAGCCCGGCCTGGGCCACATAGGTCAGGTCGTGCCCGGCCACCTCCGGCATGTGCGTATCCCCCACGATGGGGACCCGGCACAGACGCGGAAAGTCCTGCCCCAGCGTCTCCCCATCCAGCCCCAGCCGCGCCAGCGCCGAGGGACGGCTGCTTGTGAGCAGGAGGTCCGTGTCCGCCAGCAGTTCCCGCAACTCCACCTGTCCCGCCGTCCCCTTGAGGTCGAGGCGCCGCACCTCCACCCCCCGCGTCAACTCCGCGTACCCGTCCGGCGCCCAGGCCGCGAAGGGGTCACCCCCCGGCGGCTCCACCTTGACCACCCGCGCCCCATCGTCCCGCAGCGCGGCGGCGGCGAGCGGGCCGGGCAGGTTGGGCGCGAGGCTCAGGACCGTGAAGCCGTGCAGGGGGCCGGACATGGGTCATCCTCTCACCCCGTCTTGTTGTCCCTGCAGGGGTAACGGCGTTCCTGTGCCGGAGACGGGGTGTCCTGGGGGCGCTCCGCCTATGATGGGGGCATCTTTCCCGCGCTCTGCGGGGGCCTGCCGCAAAAGGCGGCCAGAAGGAGACCATTCATGGCGATGAACCTGTTCGGTGCGCGTGACGTGCTCACCACCAAGGCTGGGCAGAAGCTCTATTTCTACGACCTCAACAAGCTTCAGGTGGACGGCGCGGACATTGCCCGCCTGCCCTTCTCGGTCAAGGTGCTGCTCGAGAGCGTCCTGCGCGAGGCCAACAACTACGACGTGCGCGAGGAGGATGTTCGCGCCGTCGCGAACTGGAAGCCCGTCAACGAGGAGATCGAGATTCCCTTCAAGCCCGCCCGCGTGATCCTTCAGGACTTCACGGGCGTGCCCGCCGTCGTGGACCTCGCCTCCATGCGCGACGCGATGGTCAAGCTCGGCGGTGATCCCAACCAGATCAACCCACTGATTCCGGTCGACCTCGTGATCGACCACTCGGTGCAGGTCGACGAGTTCGGCACCGACTTCGCGCTCGCCAACAACATGGCACTGGAGTTCGAGCGCAACCGCGAGCGCTACGAGTTCCTGCGGTGGGGCCAGCAGGCCTTCGACAACTTCGGCGTGGTGCCGCCCGCTTCCGGCATCATCCACCAGGTCAACCTCGAGTACCTCGCCAAGGGCGTGCAGAGCCGCCCCGAGGACGACGGCGTGGTCGTGTATCCCGATTCGCTCGTGGGGACCGACAGCCACACCACCATGATCAACGGCCTGGGCATCGTGGGCTGGGGCGTGGGCGGCATCGAGGCCGAGGCCGTGATGCTGGGCCAGCCCATCTACATGCTGATGCCCGAGGTGATCGGCTTCAAGATCACGGGCGCGATGCCCGAGGGCGCGACCGCCACCGACCTCGCGCTGCGCGTCACGCAGATGCTGCGCGAGAAGGGCGTGGTGGGCAAGTTCGTGGAGTTCTACGGGGCGGGCCTGAGCAGCATGACCCTGCCCGACCGCGCGACCATCGCGAACATGGCCCCCGAGTACGGCGCCACGATGGGCTTTTTCCCGGTGGACGAGGAAGCGCTGCGCTACCTGCGCCGCACGGGCCGCCTGGAGGACGAGATCGAACTCGTGGAGGCGTACTACAAGGCCCAGGGCATGTTCCGCACCGACGAGACGCCCGATCCCGTCTTCACCGACACCATCGAACTCGACCTCTCCACCATCGTGCCCAGCCTCGCCGGGCCGAAGCGCCCCCAGGACCGGGTGGACCTGACCGACATGCACACCGTGTTCGCTGAGGCCCTGACCGCGCCCATCAAGAACCGGGGCTTCGAGTTGGGCCAGGACAAGCTGGACGCGCAGGGGACCATCGGCGGCACCGAGATCAAGATCGGGCACGGCGCGGTGACGCTGGCGTCGATCACCTCCTGCACGAACACCTCCAACCCCAGCGTGCTGATCGCCGCGGGTCTCGTCGCCAAGAAGGCCGTCGAGCGCGGCCTGAAGCCCAAGCCCTGGGTCAAGACCAGCCTCGCGCCCGGCTCCAAGGTCGTCACCGAGTACCTCGAAGCCGCTGGGCTGCAGGACTATCTCGACCAGATCGGTTTCAACACGGTCGGGTACGGCTGCATGACCTGCATCGGCAACTCCGGGCCGCTGCCCGAACCCACCGTGCAGGCCATCGAGGAAGGCAACCTCGTGGTCGCCTCGGTGCTGTCGGGCAACCGCAACTTCGAGGGCCGCGTGAACCCCCACATCAAGGCGAACTACCTCGCCTCGCCGCCCCTGGTCGTGGCCTACGCGCTCGCGGGCACGGTCGTGAACGACATCGTGAACGACCCCATCGGGACGGACCCGGAGGGTCAGCCCGTGTACCTGCGCGACCTGTGGCCGACGGGCGCCGAGATCCAGCAGATCATGGATCAGGCGATCAACGCCGAGATGTTCAAGCGCGTCTACGACGGCATCGAGAAGAGCAACGAGCAGTGGAACGCGATTCCCGTCGCCGAGGGGGCACTGTACAACTGGAACCCCGAGTCCACCTACATCCAGAACCCGCCCTTCTTCGAGACCCTGGCGGGCGGCCCGAGCGACATCACCTCCATCGAGGGCGCCCGCGTGCTCGTGAAGGTGGGCGACTCGGTGACCACCGACCACATCAGCCCGGCCGGGTCTTTCAAGTCGGACACCCCGGCGGGCAAGTACCTGCTGGAGCGCGGCATCCAGCCCAAGGACTTCAACTCCTACGGCTCGCGCCGCGGCAACGACCGCATCATGACGCGCGGCACGTTCGCCAACATCCGCCTCAAGAACCAGCTCGCGCCCGGCACCGAGGGCGGTTTCACCACGAACTTCCTGACGGGTGAGGTCACCTCGATCTTCGACGCCTCGACCGCTTATAAGGAAGCGGGCGTGCCGCTGCTCGTCTTCGCGGGCAAGGACTACGGCATGGGCTCCAGCCGCGACTGGGCCGCCAAGGGCACCTTCCTGCTGGGCGTGAAGGCCGTCGTGGCCGAGAGCTTCGAGCGCATCCACCGCTCCAACCTCGTCGGGATGGGCGTGCTGCCCCTCCAGTACAAGAACGGCGAAACGGCCGACAGCCTCGGCATCCAGGGCGACGAAACCTTCGACCTGATCCTGCCCGGTGACCTGAAGCCCCGTCAGGACGTGACGCTGCGGATTACGAAGGATGGCCAGACCCGCGAGGTCACCCTCCAGTGCCGCATCGACACGCCGGTCGAGATCGACTACTACAAGAACGGCGGCATCCTCCAGACCGTGCTGCGCGGCATCCTGGAGCGTGGCCGCAAGGAGGCGAGCGCTCAGGCGTAAGCCGGTTCAGGTCGCAGCAAAGCCCCCACCCTGTGCTCGGGTGGGGGCTTTCTTGTCGACTGGGCCGCTCTACTCGCCGCGCACCCGCTCCGGTCGGAGGCGTCCCTGCGGCGTCTGAAGGTAGTGGGCCAGCCACGTCACCACGACGAGAAGGTGCAGGGTCAGGAGGCCGAAAAGCGACGTGTCGGGCTGGCTGGTATGCCCGTAAGCCCCGACAAGCTGAAACAGCACCAGGGTCAGCAGCACCCTGGGACGGCGCTCGGGGAACCGCAGGTAGGCGTAGCTGCCCGCCACCATGCTGAACAGCAGGGGAAGCAGCAGAGCGTTGAACATCTCTTGACCCATGCCTCATTCTGAATCAGCCACTCTGACAGGAATTGTGCGTTGGGTGGGGTGTCCTCTGCCCCACCTTGACCGGAACACGTGAGAACCATGTGGACAGCTCAAGGGCAGCGCAAGGTTGCGTCAACTTCGGGTGAGGGAGAAAGCCTCCCACGCGCGGGGCCGACTTTCTACACTCCCCGAAGGAGGCTGACTTATGGCTCGATTGCAAGGCAACGGCGGGGGCGGCGGGCGCACGGCGCTGCTCGTCATTCTGATCCTGCTCATTCTGTTCCTACTCGCGTACTTCCTGTACCTCAAGCCCCAGGGCATCCTCAACCTCGGCTTCTGAGCCGGGGCTTCCACCCGGAGGACTCGCATGATCAAAGGCAAAGAACTCCTCGGCCGCAACGTCGTGGCCATCAACACGGGCGAGCGCATCGACAGCGTGCGTGACCTCGTCTTCGACCATCAAGCCAACCAGGTGCTGGGGCTGCTCGTCGACGAGGGCGGCTGGTTCCGCTCGGCGCGGGTGGTGCCCTTCGAGGCCATTCGCTCGGTCGGCGAGGACGCCATCATGGTGGACAGTGCCGACGCCGTGACCTCCACCCGCGAGGACGGCCGCCTCGCCGAGGTGCTGGACTCCAACATCAGCCTCGTCGGCATGACCCTGCTGACCACCGACGGCCAGAACCTCGGCAAGATCGCCGACGTGTACTTTGACGAGACGACCGGGCGCGTGGAGGGCTACGACGCGACGGGCGGCATTTTCAGCGACCTGACCAGCGGCCGCAGCTTCGTGCCCGCGCCCGAGGACGTGCAGATCGGGCAGGACGCGGCCATCGTGCCCATCAGCGTGGCGACGGCCATGCAGGAGCAGGAGCCCGGCGGCCTGAAGGGGGCCTACCAGAGCGCCGCCGAGAGCGTCAAGCACGGCTACGAGAACATCGCTGAGGCCACCAAGGAGCGCCAGAAGGAATACGTCGTCGGCAAGACGGCGGGCGGCGACATCACCCTGGAGGACGGCACCGTGATCGTCCACAAGGGTGAGACCATCACCGCCGAGCAGGCCGACCGCGCCGAGGGGGCGGGCAAGCTGGCCGCGCTGGCGACCGCCGCGACGGGCGGCGTGCTCTCCGAGGCCTACGGCAGCGCCAAGGAGCGGGTGCAGGGCAGCGTAGACGACCTGCGCGGTGCCAGCGCCGAGCGCCAAAAGGACTACGTGATCGGCAAGACCGCCGCCACCGACGTGACGGCGGAGGTGGCCGATGGGGTGCAGGAAGTCATCGTTCACCAGGGCACGGTCATCACGCCCTTCCACGCCGAGCGGGCCGAACAGGCCGGGCGTCTGCCAGCGCTCGTCGCGGCGGCGGGGGGCGGTAGCCTCGCGGAGACGGTGCAGACCCTGACTGGGCGCAGCGAACCCACCACCGTGGAGGACACCATCGGGCGCCGGGTGCGCAGCGACGTGCGGACCCCCACGGGCAACCTGCTCGCCGTGCAGGGCCAGATCGTGACGCCCGCCGTGGCCGAGCGTGCGCGGACCCTGGGCCTGGACGCCGCCCTGATCGCCGCGACGGTCGCGCCGCAGTCCGGGGGGGGCGGCACGGGCACCGCCGCCGCCCTGTCCGGCGGCGTGGCGAGCGTCAGCGAGGGCGCGAGCAACTTCCTCGACCGCGCCAAGTCGTGGTTCAGCGACAAGCGCGAGGAGGCCGGGGAGGCCCTCGAGAACCGCCAGCAGCAGCAGATGGAACAGAAGGTGCGCGACGCCCTGGGCCGCCCGGTGACCCGCGTGATCCTGGCTCCCGATGACACCATCATCCTGAATGTCGGCGAGATCGTCACCCACAAGGCCATCGACGCGGCCCGCGCCGGGGACGTGCTCGACATCCTGGTGGACAGCGTGAGCAAGGAAGAGCCCGTCATCGACCCTCTTGCCGTGCGTCCCCACGAGACGGGGGTCGCCGCGCTGGAGGGCCAGCCTGACCCCACCGAGGGCCGGATGGACGACGGCGCCCGGCCGGGGATGGACCCGGTGAACCCCACCGACTCCACCCGGCGCAACTGAGCCCTTCAAGCCGAGGGCGGACCTCCCGTGCTGGGGGTCCGCCCTCGGCTGTTCGCCCCCGACTGCCGGGTGTCCTAATTTCGGAAAATCACTTCCTCGCGGTGGAAGGACCGCAGCGCCAGCAGCCCCAGCAGCAGCGTTCCCACCAGATTGGCCCCGATCGCGGTCAGTGCGTGCCCGGCCGTCAGGTTGCCGCGCACCACGTCGAGGATGGACACCATGCTCCCAAAGAGGGGCAGGGCGTAGATGCCGTCACTCAGGGTCAGAAAGTCGCTGAATTGCAGCAGTACCGCCGGAAACACGATGGCGAGCGAGAGCGGCGTGACGTAAGTCTGCGCCTCCTTGTACGAGCGGGCGTAGATGCTCAGGGCGATCAATATGGCGCTGATGAGCAGGGCGGCGCTGATCACCGTGCCCAGCAGGGCGAGTGCTCCCCCCAGCGTCAGCGTGAGCTGCCCGCCGAAAGCCTGGGTGAGTTCGGCGTTCGCCCCGTTCCCGTCGAGCAGTGTCCGCGACAGCACGCCGGTCAGCAGGAAGCCGCCCACACTGAAGAGCGCGGTCGTCAGGGCCGTGATCGTCGTGGCAAGCAGTTTCCCGGCCACCACCTCCGAGCGGCGCACCGGCGAGACGAGCAGGCTTTCCAGGGTACCGCGCTCCTTTTCGCCCGCCGTGGCGTCCAGCGCGGTCGCCATCGCCCCGGTCAGGATGAAGTTCAGCATCAGCAGCGGGATCAGGAAGGCGAGCTGCCCGCTGCGGCGCTCCTGCTCGGGGCTGGCGTCGATGGGGGAGAGGGTCACGGGCGTCAGCGTCTGCGGCCCCAGCCCCAACCCGCCGAGGCGCTGCACGGCCAGCTCGCGGTTGTAGGCCTCCACGGTGGCCTGCACTTTGGCGAAGGCTCCGGTCTGTGCCCGCAGGTTGCCGAGCTTGGCGTACACTTCCAACTCCCCCGCCCCGTCGCCCGCGCGGGTGGGGAGCGGCTCGGGTGCCCGCAGCGCCGCGTCCACCTCGCCCGACTGTACGGCGGCGCGGGGGTCCTCGACGGGGACAAGTTCGACCCCGGCGCGAATCACGGTGCCGTCGGGGGCCTTCTCGTCGCGGGTCAGGGCGGTGCGCAGGGGCGCGGGCAGCGTGCCCACCACCCCGACCTGCTGGCGCTCCTGCGCCTGCCCGCCGATGAAGTTGCCCAGCAGCAGGGGCAGCCCCAGCGTGAACAGCGGGATGAGGAGCAGCGGGATCAGAATCGTGCTCGTCAGCGTGCGGCGGTCGCGCAGGGTCGAGAGCAGATCGCGCGAGGCCACCCGCCAGATGTGGTCAGGACGCACGCGCCGCCTCCCCGTCCATGCCGCGTACCAGCGCGAAGAAAGCCCGTTCCAGATTCCGTTCGCTCGTCCGCGCCAGGATGTCGGGGATGGTCCCCACCGTCACGAGTTCACCCTGGTGCAAGATCGCCACCCGGTCGCAGACCTCCTCGGCCTCGCTCATGACGTGGGTGGAGTAGAGGGTCAGCCGCCCCGGCCGCCGCGCCGCCGCCACGAAGTCGAGCAGGGTGCGCCGCGCGAAGATGTCCAGCCCGCTCGCCGCCTCGTCGAGCACCAGGACCTGCGGGTCGTGGATCACGGCGCGGGCGATCACCACCTTCCGCTTCATGCCCGTCGAGTACTCGCCCGCGCGGGTGTCGAGGGTGCGCCCCAGGTCCAGCGCGGCGTCCAGCTCCGCGATGCGGGCGTCGGCCTGCGCCCGCGTCATGCCGTAGAAGCCCGCGAAGGAGCGCAGCACCTCGCGCCCCGTGAGGCGGGCGGGCAGGCCCATGCCGCCGTTCACCACGCCGATCACCCGGCGCACCGCCTCCGGCTCGCGCCCCACGTCGTGGCCCGCCACGCTCGCGGTGCCCGACGTCGGTTGCAAGAGGGTCGCCAGGATGCGCAGCAGGGTGGTTTTGCCCGCCCCATTGGGGCCGAGCAGCCCGAAGACCTCACCCTCCCCCGCCGTGAGGCTCACGTCCCGCAGCGCCGCGTGCCGCCCGTAGGTCTTGCTCAGGTTCCTTATCTCCAGCATCGTTCCTCCCACCCGACCCTACGGCACGGGCGGGGCAAACGTTGCCGGGCTCACAGTAAGGACGCGAGCCCAGGCGACGGTCAACCGGGCACTTCATCTCCACGGCAGGGCGGCCAGCACCTGCCCCCGCCCTGTCAAGAAATGCTCAGCCGCCCAGTGGCCCCTCTCACGGTGGTCAGATGGCGGAGGGGTACGCTGGAGACCGAACTGACCACCGCGGGCTGCCCTGGCCGCCCAAGCTTTCTGTCCGCCAACCGGTTCAAGGCCAGATCAGCTTGCCTCATCCAGGTGAGGGCCTGATCTGTCACAATAGGAAAGTTGCGCCCTGCGCACTTGTACCGAGTCCACGATCCCGACTCACTGCCGGAGGGGCCTGACCGTCCGCTCTGGTTTTCCGGAGGATAGCGCATGTTTAACCCCCCCACCCTCGAAGACCTGCAAGAGACCCGGCGTGCCAACGAAAAGCTCGTCCTGAAGGCGCTGGAAAGCAAGCCCGAATGGGTCGAGACCGAACTCGCCAAGACCACCGGCCTGGCCCTGTCGCACCTGCGGGCCGCTCTCGCCAGCTTGCTCGACCAGGGCCGGGTGCGCCGCCTGCCCGGCACCGGGACCCGCGCCGTGTATGGCCTGGCCGACCCCGGCCTCGCGGACGTGCCCGCCACACCGCTGACCGAAGATGCCAAGCGGGTGCGCGACTACCTGGAGGGCCGAGCCGACAGCGCCCTGTACATGAGCGACCAGCTCCGCATGACCCGCGACGACGTGATGGCGGCCTTGTCGCTGCTGAACGCGCACGGCATGATCACCTGCACCTTCGTGGGCAGCTTGGTGATCTTCCGCCTCAAGGAAGCGCAGGCGCTGGGGCAGGAGCAGGCCCCCGCCGCCCCCGCGACCGGCAAGAAGAAGCAGGTCGCCTGACCTTCCCCTGATTCCCCGGGCCTCCCACTGCGGAGGCCTTTTTTCATGTCTGCTGGGGCCGCTGACCGGGGGGTGACGGGGCCTCTGTTATGCTGGGCTTCATGAAGCTCGTGCTCGCCGTGATTCAGGATGCCGACGCCGCCGCGCTGATCCGGGTGTTGTCGGAAAACGCCTTCGAGGTCACCAAGCTCGCCAGCACGGGCGGCTTCTTGCGCGAGGGCAACACCACCCTGATGATCGGGGTGCCCGACACCCGCATGGACGAACTCAAGCGCCACGTTCAGCAGACCTGCCGCACCCGCACCCGCCTCGTCACCCCCGGCGTGCCGATGGGCGAGGGCGGCGAGGGCATGGCGTCCGACCCGGTGGAGGTCGCGGTGGGCGGCGCGGTGATGTTCGTGCTGGGCGTGCAGGAGTTCGTGAAGGTCTGACGGCCCGGCGCTGATTTTGAACCCTTGAAGGGGCGAGGTTCAGGGAGTGTTGCTGCCCTGAACCTCGCCCCCTTCGAGTGGTCCCTACTTCGTGTCGTACCAGTTCGGCCCCGCACCGACCTCGACCGCCAGCGGCACGCTGAGTTGCGCGGCGCCCTCCATCACCTCGCGGGTGAGTTGCGCGACCTCCCCCGCGCGGTGCTCGGGGGCCTCGATCAGCAGTTCGTCGTGGACTTGCAGCAGCAGCCTCGCGCCCAGCGCCTCCAGCTCGCGGTCGAGCCGCACCATCGCCAGCTTGATGATGTCGGCGGCGGTGCCCTGAATGGGCATGTTGTACGCCAGCCGCTCGCCTGCTTCGCGCAGGGTGCGGTTGGACGCCTTCAGCTCCGGGACGTAGCGGCGGCGGCCGTACAGCGTCTCGACGTACCCATGCTCGCGCCCGAATTCCAGCGTGCGGTCGATGTAGCGCCGGATACCGGGGTAGGTGCTGAAGTAGACCTCGATAAAGGTGGCGGCCTCCGCGTAGGGAATACCCAGGTCGTTGCTGAGGCGGTGGGCGCTCATACCGTACAGGACGCCGAAGTTGACCGTCTTGGCGGCGCGGCGCTGCTGGGCCGTGACGGTCGCCTCATCCAGCCCCAGCACCTGCGCGGCGGTGCGGCGGTGGATGTCGGCGCCCTCCTGAAAGGCCTGCTGCATCAGGCGGTCTTCGGCAATATGCGCGAGCAGCCGCAGCTCGATCTGCGAGTAGTCGGCGCTGATCAGCACGAAGCCGTCGTCCGCGATAAAGCCCTTGCGAATCTCGCGGCCGAGTTCCGAGCGGATGGGGATGTTCTGGAGGTTGGGATTGAGGCTGCTCAGCCGCCCGGTCGCCACCGCCGTCTGCGCGAAGGTGGTGTGAAGCCTTCCGGTCTGCGGGTTCACCAGGTTGGGCAGCGGATCGAGGTAGGTGCCGCGCAGCTTCTCCAGCTCGCGGTATTCGAGCAGCGCGGGGATGATGGGGTGCTCGTCGCGCAGGGGTTCGAGGGCCGACACGGCGGTGCTCCGTTTGCCCGTCAGCTTGGTCTTCTTGCCGCTGGCGAGGCCGAGCTCGTCGTACAGAACGGTTTCGAGCTGGTCGCGGCTGCGGATGGGGAACTCGCGGCCCGCGTGCCCGTGAATCTCGGCCTCCAGGGTGGCGAGGCGCTCGGCCGTGGCGATGGACAGGCCGCGCAGGTAGGCGCTGTCGAGCCGCACCCCGCGCACCTCCATCCGGGCGAGGACCGCCGAGAGGGGGAGTTCCATTTCCCCGTACAGCTTGCGGCGGGGTTCGTCGAGCTGGGGAGGGAGGTCGGCCATCAGGCGGTGGGTGATCGCGGCGCGGGTGGCCGCGTCGTCGGGCCAGGAGAGGCGCAGGTAGCGCTCAGTGACGGTGGGCATGTTCGTGTTGGCGGGGTCGAGCAGGTAGGCGACGAGGAGGGGATCGTCCCCCGGCTCCACCACCGTGCCGCGCACGCTGAGGTGCGCCGCGAGCGCCTTGGCCCCCGCCGCCCGCACCGACCGCTGCCCGATGAACTCGGCGTCGGAGACGGTGGGGGGATAAAGGGCCGCTAGGCGCTGCGAGGCTTTCTCGGCGGCGCGGGCGGCCTTTTCCAGCGCCTTCTGCTCCGCCTTGGTCCGGGGCGCTTCCGGGAGGAGCGCGGGTTCAGCGGGCGCCTCCGCTGCGGGCAGCGCACCGGGCGGGGGGGTGCGTGCCTCGGTCGGCGCGACGCGGGCGACCTCGCCGTCGAAGGTGGCCGCCGCCACGAGGTCGGCGGTGAGGTCGTCCTCGCGCGAGAGGACGTATCCCCAGGTCACGTCCGGCCCCGGCGTGCGCCACGGCTCGGTCTGGGGTGGGGCGAAGGCTCCAGTTTCAGGGGCAGCAGTGGCGGCGGCCGCGAGCGAGTCGGCCTCCTTCTGCCCCAGCGCGAGCACCTCGCGCTTGAGGGACACCAGCTCCAGCTCGTCGAGCAACTCCATCAGGCGGTCGGGATCGCCGGGGCCACGCGGCACGCCGAGTTCGACCTTCAGCGGCAGGTCGGTGACCATGCACGAGAGGTCGCGGCTGAAATAGATGTCCTTTTCCGAGGCGAGCAGCTTCTCGCGGGTCCCCTTCGGTTCCAAGGTGCCCGCACGGGCGGCCTCCAGCGCGGCGTCGAGGGTGCCGTACTCCTGCAAAATCTTGGCGGCGGTCTTGGGGCCGATGCCCTTGGCACCGGGGATGTTGTCGCTGGCGTCTCCCGTCAGCGCCCGGTAGTCCACCCACTGCCGCACGGTGACCCCGTACTTCTCCAGCACCTCCTGCGGGCCGATCAGCGAGAAGTCGTTGGCGATCACGCGCACGTGGTCGTCAAGCAGTTGGTAGGCGTCGCGGTCGGAGGTCACGATGCGGACTTGCAGCCCCCGGCCTTCGGCCATGCGGGTCACCGAGGCGATCACGTCGTCGGCCTCGTAGCCGAGTTCCTCCAGCCGGGGCCAGCCCAGCGCGTCCACCAGGGCACGCAGGCGGCGAATCTGGCCGGGCAGGTCCGAAGGCGTCTGGGCGCGGCCCGACTTGTATCCGTCGTACTGCTCGTGCCGGAAGCTGCCGCCGGGCGGGTCGAATACCACGATGATCTGGTTGCTGGCCTGCCGCGCGAGCCGCAGCGTCTGGCGCAGGAAGCCCAGAATCGCGTGGGTCGCTTCCCCCTTGCTGTTGCTCAGGGGCGGCAGCGCGAAGTAGGAGCGGAACGCCAGCGCGTGTCCGTCGATGAGCACGAGCGTATCGGGCGAGGGGGGGGTCATGCGGGCATTGTACGGAGGGGTAGGGAAGGGGAGGGCGGCCCAGCCTGCCGTGCGGATAGGGTGGTGGGGTGGAGTCTGCCGCCTTCCCACCCCCGGACCTCGAACTCCTGGAAGACCTGCCCTTCACCACCTACGGGCTGCGGCTGGACCTGTTGCGGCTCCGTGAGAAAACTTCTGAGCGGCGGCCCGCCGTGATGCACCTGCACGGGGGCGCCTGGAGGATGTTCAGCAAGTGGCCGGTCGCCAACGTGTTTCTGGCGCGGGCGGGCTTCGTGACCGTCAGTGTGGACGACCGGCTGGCCCCAGGCGCCCTCTTCCCCGCGCAACTTCACGATGTCAAGACGGCGGTGCGGTGGCTGCGTGCCCACGCCGACCCTTACGGCATCGACCCGGAGCGCATCGGCGTCTGGGGCGTCAGCGCCGGGGGGCACCTCGCCGGACTGCTGGGGACCACCGCCGGGCCGCCTGACTTGGAGGGCACCGAGGGGGGCTGGCCGGGCGCGTCGTCCGGGGTGCAGGCTGTCGGGAACGTCTGCGGGGTGATGGACTTCCTCGACCCGGCCATGGGGTTTGGGCCGGAACCTTTCGCGCTGTTCGGGGCACCGCTGGCCGAGCGGCCCGACCTGGCGGTGCGGGCGAGTCCGGTCACCCACGCCTCGGCCCGTTCGGCCCCCTTTCTGCACCTGCATGGACGGCAGGATGGGGAGGTCCCGGTCTCGCAGGCCCGGCGAATGCACGCGGCCCTGAGCGCGGCGGGCGCCCGCAGTGAGCTGGTCGAGCTGGACGGCGACCATTACATCCACGAGAGCCATCAAGAGGAGGTGGAGCGGCGGCTGCTGGCCTTTTTCCGGCGCGAATTGGCCCACTCGTAAGTCTTTTCCGCCTCAGTGCCCGTGCAGCGGCTCGCCTACCAGCCCGTCCGGCGTGATCAGCCGCTCGACGATGGGGAAGGTTTCCAGCCCTTGCGCGGCCACGTTGGACATGGCGTAGGCGTCCGCCGCCGCGTAGTTCACGCTGTAGCCCAGGTCCGCCAGCGCCCCCAGCGTGAGGCGGCTCAGCGGCATCTGGCCCCGGCCCACGAAGCCGGTCATCAGCTCGGCCCCGAAGACGGACTTCTTCCAGTGGCCGCACTTGGTGCCCTCGCCGTAACTGTCCTCGACCGGGACGGCGGCGGCCAGCCCGCCCAGCGCCCGGTACTCTCGCAGGCCCGCCGCCCCGGTGTACTGCACCTGGGTCGCGGCCGTGCAGGAGGCCGCGTTGGCCGCCAGGAACTTGTTCCACAGGGTGCCGAGGCCCAGCACGTGGCCCATCTCGTGCAGGATCACGCCGGTCAGGGTGCCGTTCGCCTCCATGCCCGCGAGGTCGGCCGAGTCGAATTGCATCTCGCCCCAGAGGGGCAGGCTGGTGCCGGGCCGCACCTGCCTTGGCCCGGCCTGTCCCAGCACCTTGCCGGGGCCGTCGATGGGCACGCTGCTCGCCACGATGGTCAGGTCGTCCACTGTGACCCGCGCCCCGGTGGAAAGCTGCACGCCCGCCACATCCGGCAGCCCCGCCGCGATCACCTGCGACCAGCGGGCCGCTGCCCCGGTGAAGGCGGCCTGTTGCGCGGGGGTCAGCAGGGTGCCGTCCGGAAAGACGACCGTGATGGCGAAGGGGTCCGTGGTGGGTTGGGGGGTGGGCGGCTGGGACGGGGCCACGACCGTCACGGTCAGGGCCATCTTCCGGCTGGAATCGCCCACGCTGACGGCGGTGACGGTGGCGGTGCCGGGGGCCACGGCGCTGACCTGCCCCGAGCTGTCCACCCCCGCCACGCCGGGATTGGAGGTGAACCACGTGACGGCCGCGTCGAAGTTCCCCGTCCCCTGCACGGTCGCGGTGACGGGCTGGCTGCTGCCCGTGGTCAGGGTCAGGGAGGCGGGGCTGAGGGTGACCCCGGTCACCGTGGGCGCCGGGGCGCTGACGGTCACGGTGAGGCTGGCCCGGCGGCTGGGGTCGCCCACACTGGTGGCGGTAATGGTGGCTTGGCCGGGAGCGGCGGCAGTGACCCGGCCCCCCGCGTCCACGCCCGCCACACTGGAGTTGGAGGTCGACCACGTGACAGCCGGGTTGAAGCTGCCGGTCCCCTGTACCGCCGCCGTGACCGTCTGGCTGCCGCCCGTCGTCAGGCTGAGGTTCGCCGGGGACAGGGTCACCCCCGTCACGCTGGCGGTGGGCGCTGGGGCGCTGACCGTCACGGTGAGGCTGGCCCGCTGGCTGGAGTCGCTCACGCTGGTCGCGGTCACGGTCGCGGTGCCGGGGGCGACGGCGGTGATCCGCCCGGCCGCATCCACGCCCGCCACCCCCGGGTTGGAGGTGGTCCAGGTGACGGCCGGATTGAAATTGCCCGTGCCCTGCACCGTGGCGGTGACCGACCGAACCGTGCCCACGGTCAGGCCCAGCGCTGGCTCGCTGAGGGTGACCCCCGAGACGGTGGGAGCCACCGGACCGGGCACGGGGGCCGGGGGGGCCGACACGGTCACCGTCAGGCTGGCCCGGCGGGACGGGTCCTGCACGCTCGTCGCCGTGATGCTGGCGCTTCCGGCCCCCACGGCGCTGACCTGCCCCTGCCCATCCACGCTCGCCACGCCGGGGCGGTCGCTCGCCCAGGTGACCGCCGGGTTGAAGCTGCCCGTGCCCTCCACCGTCGCCTGCACGCGCCGCTGGGCACCGACCGTAAGGTCCAGGGCCGAGGTGTCCAGCCGCAGCCCCGTGACCGAAGCCGCCGGGGCCGTGACGGGCGGGGGCGTCACTGGACCGGGTGACGGGGCCGGGGTGCCGCAGGCGGTCAGGCCGAGGGCAAGGCAGAGGGTCAGGCGCAGGGCAGCAGGCATGAGGCAGGGGTCTCCAGGGGTGACGCGGGAAGGGAAGGCCATTCGTGAGGACAGTCTCAACTCGACTTCATCTCTATTTTAAAAAGGTGACGGTTCCAGACTGCGAGCCAATCGCCACGGCCTGTCGAAAAGCCCACAAAGAAAGACCCCGAGGCTGCGCCCGGGGTCTCCTGACCGCGATGAAGTCAGCCCCCCTGCCCCCGCGCCTCCACCACGCCCGCCAGCGTTCGGGCGACCTCGTGGATCTCGGCCTCGTCGGGGCCTTCGACCATCACCCGGATCAGGTTCTCGGTGCCGCTGGGGCGGAGGTTGACGCGGCCCCGGCCATTCAGGCGGGCCTCGGCCTCGGCGACGGCGGCCTGCACCCTCCCGTCGCGGGAGATGGCCTTTTTGTCGGCCACGCGCACGTTCACCAGCGTCTGCGGAAACATCACGAGGTCGTCGTGCAGAGCGTCGAGGGTGGTGCCCAGCTTCCGCATGTGCCCCAGGGTCAGCAGCGCGGTGAGCACGCCGTCCCCGGTGGGCGACACGTCGAGGAAAAGCATGTGCCCACTCTGCTCGCCGCCCAGGGTCAGGCCCTGCTCGTGCAGCCGCTCGTGGACGTAGCGGTCGCCCACGGCGGTGCGCTCCAGCCGGGCTCCCGCCTCCTTCAGCTTGACTTCCAGGCCCATGTTCGCCATCAGGGTGGTCACCACCGCCGCCTCGCCCCGTGCGCGGGCGCCCAGCAGCAGCATGTGGTCGCCGTGGACGACGTTGCCGCGCGAGTCCACGAACAGGGCGCGGTCGGCGTCCCCGTCGAAGGCCACGCCAAGGTCGTAGTCCCCCTCGCGCACAAGGCGCTGGAGGTGCTCCAGATGGGTCGAGCCGCAGCCCCGGTTGATGTTGCGGCCGTCGGGGGTGGTGTAGACGGCGAACACGTCCGCCCCCGACGCCTGAAAGACCTTCGGCCCCACCCGGTAGGCGGCCCCGTTCGCGCAGTCCATCGCCACCCGCAGCCCCGTGAGGTCGGGCGCGTGCCCCCGCAGGAAGCCCATGTAGATGCGTTCGGCCTCCGCATAGTTCGTCACCGAGCCGAGGTCGATGCCCGTGACGGGCGGCAGCGCGGCCACCTCGTCGATGGCGGCCTCGATCTCCAGTTCGGTCGCGTCGCTGAGCTTCTGGCCGCCGGGGCCGAAGAACTTGATCCCGTTGTCCTGGTAGGGGTTGTGCGAGGCGCTGATGACCACGCCCGCGTCGGCACCGAGGTGCCGGGTGAGGTAGCTCACGCCGGGGGTGGGCAGCACCCCCACGTGAATCACCGTGACGCCCCGGCTGGTCAGGCCCGCCGCGAGGGCGGCTTCCAGCATGTCGCCGCTCTGGCGGGTGTCCTTGCCGATCACCACGCTGGCGCGGGGATTGCGCCGCTTGAAGACCTCGCCCGCCGCCGCCCCCAGGGTCATCACCCAGGCCGGGGTCAGCGGAAATTCGCCCGCCACCGCGCGTACGCCGTCGGTGCCGAAATACTTGCGCTCTGTCATGATCGGCCATCATACGCGGCGACTCCCCATCTGCCGCCATGAAGTCACCGACACCCGCAGGGCGGAACTTCTTCCCGCGCCGCCGCGTACCCTGGGGCATGAGCGGATTTTCAGGCGGCTCCTTTTCCTTCGGTCGCAGTCATAGCCACAGCCACGGTCGCCGGGGTTTCGGGATGCTGGGCCACAGCCACAGCAGCGGGCACCGCCGGGGCGGCTTTCTCGGCGGCCTGACCAGCCACAGCAGCGGCCACCGGGGGCGCTATGTCGGGGGCGGGCACTACCGCCAGGCGCGGCGTCCCCGTGGGCTGGGGTGCCTGGGCGCATTCATGGTGGGCGCGGCCCTGACCGGGGGCACGCTGGCCGGGGTGCTCTCGCTGCTGGCGTGAGGCTGGCGGCCCTCGTAGGCGATCTGCGGCGGCTCTCCGGCCCCGGTCCCGCCCGCTCGGCGCGGGTGTGGCCGGGGGAGTTGCGGGCCGCCTTTCCCGGTCGCCGCCAGTTGCGCGAGGCGTGGGTGGGGGAGGGAGCGGCCTTCGCGCGGTACGCGGGCGGATCCAGCCCCCTTTTCCTGAAGTACCTCCCGGCGGGCTGGCGCGACGAGCGGGCCTACGTCCGGCTGGGGCGCGAGGCGGCCTACCTGCGCGACCTCGCGCCCCTCTCGCCCGTTCCGCATGCCCGCTTCCGGCACGCGGCGAGCGACCCGGCGCGACTGGGAGCACACCTCGTCACCGAGGACCTGACGGACGCGACGACGGGCTGGGGGGCCTTCGCCACCGACGCCGAGCGGGAGGACGCACTGGAGCGGATCGCGCGGCTGCTCGCACGTCATCATGCCTTCTGGCTGGAGAGGCCCGAACTGTGCGGCGAGTGGGGCTGGGACCCGGCGCGGGCGGTGCGGCGGGCGGGGCGGGTCAGGGTCGCCCCGGACTGGACGGATGGGGAGGGGGCGGCGGTGCGGGCGGCGGCCGAGGCCCTCCCCGCCCTCCTGGCTGCCACACGCGGCGTCACCCTCGCGCACGGAGACCTCCACGCCGGGCAGGTGCTGTGGTCGCGGGCGGACGGGTCGCCCATCCTGATCGACTATGGGCAGACGCACGCGGCGCCGCTGGGAGAGGACCTCGCCCACCTGCTGTATGTCCGGTTGGACGCCTCGGACCGCGCCCGCCTCGGCCCCCGGCTGCGCGGGGCGTACCTCGCGGAACTTGCCGCCCACGGCGTCCGCCGCAGCGAGGCCGAGTGGCGGGCGGAGGAACGGGCGGGCCTCGCCCTGAACGTGCTGGCGACGGCCGCGCAGGTCGGGCGCGATCCCGGCAGCGGCGTGCGGGAGGCGTTGGCACGGGTGACGGCGGGATGGCACGGGGAGGGTTAGCCCTCCAGGCCCAGGAACCGCCGGTAGCGCCCCAGTTCTGCCTCCAGCCCGCGCCGCAGCGCCACCGTTTCACGCACGCCGGGGGCGAAGTTCAGGTCGGCCCGCAGCTCGCCGCCCTCTGCCCGCAGGTTGGCCCAGCCCACCGCCCGCTCGGCCTGAAAGACGGGCAGGGCGTAGTAGCCGAATTGCCGCTTCTCGGCGGGCGTGTACGCCTCCAACCGGTAGGTCCAGCCGTGCAGGTGCGCGAAGCGGCGGCGGTCCCACACCAGGGGGTCGAAGGGGCCGACGATTCGCACGCCGCGCGGAGTGGCAGGCGCCGACACGTCCCACTCGGCGGGCCAGACGTAGCGCAGGCCGTCCACCCTCTCCCCGTGGAGTTCTTCCCGGACAGCCCGGCGAAAAGCCGTCCGGAGCTCCGAGCGCAGGTGCGGCAGCCCGAAGCCCGACAGGCTGACGAGGTAGCCCAGGCTCGCTTCCGGCAGCGGGGCATACAGGGCGGCGAGGAGGTGAACGGCGCCGCGCAGCCGCTCTTCCAGCGAGAGAGGCCGCTCGCGCAGGGCCGCCAAGTGGGGGGCCGGACCGTAGAGCCGCACCCCCGACACCCGGCGGGTCACGCGGGCCTCGCCCCGGTGGTGCAGGGCGTCCAGCGCCCGCGTGCTCGCCGCCGACTGCCCGCCCCAGGCATTCGCCACCCGGCCCCGGCCCAGCCGCGCGGCCACCTCGCGGGGGTGCAACTCACCGGACTCGCCCGACTCGCGCAGCAGCGCCCGCACCTCGTCCAAAAGCTCCGGGTGCTCACGCTCAATTCGCGTCTCGCCCACCTCGCGCGGGTGGAGCAGCGCCTGCACCCGCCGGGGCACGAAGCCGTAGTTGGGGAGCATGTCTTCCTCGGCGTCGAGCGTGGTGTAGAGGCGTTCGAGGTCGCCGGCCCGGTAACCGCGCACCCGCTGCATCAGCGTGAGGTCCTGGGCGCGGGCCGGGGCGCGGATGGGGTCAGCCTGGAGGAAACCCATCTCGTTCAGGGCGGCCTGGATGGACGGCTGGCGGGTCAGCGTGCGGTGGGCGAGGGCTCGGAGGGCGGCGGGCGTGGGGGGCATGGGGGGAGGGTAGCGGGTGGGGCTGTGGGCGGGGGCAGGGCATCTTGATTGCGATTTGCCCCCACCCCCCAGCCCCCTACCCCCAGGGGGGGTAGGGGGAGCGGCGCTGCGCTTGGCAAGGGCAGACGGGCGGCGCTGGTGGGCGTGGTCCTCGGCTGTAACGTTTGATCTTGATGCGGCCCATCTGCGGCCACCGTCTCGCTGCGCGAGCCGACGTGGGGAAGGCGGTGCGAGGGCCGTTCGCCCACACCTGTGCGGCGTCCGCTGTGCTCGTTTTCGAAGAGGCTTCAGCTTGGGCGCTGTTCCCCCTCTCCCCCCGTGGGATTCGTAGAGCTGCTTGCAGAGAGGGGCGTTGCGAAGCAACGGGGTGAGGGGGCAATGGGGCAAACGCCTACGCCCCCACTCCCTTCCCCTCACAGCTCCATGCTCGGCACCCCCGGCGACACCCAGGGATTCCCCCGAATCAGGAAGCGCCACGGCAGGGTCTTGCCCGCCAGCAAGCCGACGCGGGCGGTGACCCCGACCTGCTCGTCGGGCACGGCCGGGCCGGGCAGGAGATGCAGGGCCGGACCGTTGACGGGCTGCCCGGCGATCTGTTCAGGATTCAGCCCCAGCGCATAGACGAGCTTGGCGGGGCCGTTGGTGAGGTCACGCTCGCGGGTCACCGGGCGGTGGGTCAGCATGTGGCCGACACCCTCCAGTGGTTCCAGTGCCCGGATCAGCACGCTGGCCGAGACGCCCTCCTCCCGGCAGGCGACTTGCAGCAGGGGGTGGCCGTGCGCTGTCCAGAAGAGCCAATGGCCGGGCGGGATCGCCATCGCCAGGGTGCGGACGGCGTGAAAGCGTCCGGCCGTGCAGGCGGGGTCGCGGATGCAGTCGTAGGCCTCGGCCTCGACCACCCGGCCCGCGAGCACCTCGCCGCCCGGCAGCACGCGCACCAGGGTCGCGCCCAGCAGCTCCCGCGCGGCCCGCACCGGGTCACGGTCAAAAAAGGTGGGGGAGAGGGGCGCAGGCACCGTCCCAGGGTAAGGCAGCAGAGAGAAGAGGCGGCCTAGAGTTGCTCCTCGTGCGCATTCTTGTTCTGCTGCTGGCCCTCGCCTGCCTCGTGATTCTGCCCCGGTCGCGGGCCGGACACGTCCCGCTGGTCTATCACCAGGTGGGCGGGGGCGGCGGCGTGACGCTGGAGATCGACCCCGCCACACTGCGCCGCCGGGTGGAGACGCTGCGGGCCTCGGGCTACCTGTTCGTGACGAGCAGCGAGGCCCTGCGGCTGCCCGCCTCGGCCCGGACGGCCTCGCTGCGCTTCGACGACGGCTTCGAGAGTGTCTATACCCAGGCCTTTCCGGTGCTGCGTGCCCTGGGCGTTCCGGGCACGGTCTATCCCATCTGGGAGCGGGTGGGCCAACCGGGATACCTGACGGTGGCCCAACTGGAGGAACTGCGCGGGGCGGGCTGGGAGATCGGCTCGCACACCCGCACGCACGCGGCCCTGGTGGACCTGACCCCGGCCAGCCTGACGCGGGAACTGGCCTGGCCCGGCGGGGACGTGCCGGGGATGGGGCCGGGCGGCGGTTGCCTGGCCTATCCCTTCTACCTGCAAGACGCGCGGGTGCGGCGGCACGCGCAACTCCACTACGCCTGCGCCGTGGCCGGAACCTTCGGGGTGACGGGCGAGGCCCACGCCCTGCCGGGGCCGCTGGCCTCGCCCTGGGACGACTGGCTGCTGCCGTGGCGGGCGCCGCTGGGCGCGGACCTGCGGGTGCCCGCGCTGCTGGCCGGAGCCGGGCTGGGCGTCCTGGGCACGGGGGACGCCCCGGTTACCGCGCCGACCCTGTGGAACCCCGCCGCCCACGAACTGGTGGGGTCGGGCGCGTTCAGCCTGAGCTGGGAGGGCGGCGTGCGCGACACCCGCTTCCTGTGGCGGCAGGGGGACTGGGTGCTGGGCCTGAACCTGTTGCGCGGCGGGGCGAGCTACAGCGGCGCGAGCCTCGCGTACCACGTCGGCGGGCCGCTGACGGTGGCGGGCGGGTACGGCACGGCGGGGCCGCTGGGAGCGGTGGCCCTCGCGCTGGGCGGCTACGGCGAGGTCTGGGCGCGGGCGCTGCCGGGGTCGCTGGTCCTGGGGACCGAGGTGCTGCCGTTGGACTATCTGCGCCTGCGGGCCGAGTACGACGTGGTTACGCGGCGGGGCTGGGCCGAGGGGGTCTATGCCCTCCCGCTGCGCCCCGGCGAGGGCCGCCCGCTGCGGGCGCTGCTGGGCTACGACGGCAGCCTCTACGCGGGCGCGTCCCTGCGGGTGGGCGCCCACACGGCGGCCCTGACCACCCGGCTGGACCGCCCGGCCTTCGGGGTGCGCGTGCAGACCGTCTGGTAATGGCCGCGCACAGGGCCGGGAAGGAGCAAGGAACCCTCAACCCTTCCTTTCCCGCCGCGCTAGGGCCAGCACCTAGCCTGCGGGCGCACTTCCCCACTCACCCACAGGAGGCAGACCACCATGATGGACATCTTCAATATGCTCGGCGGCATGGGCCAGGCCCAGAACACCCTCGGCCAGCGGCTCGGCACCTCGCCCCAGCAGACCGAGGCGGCGATGGAGGCGGCCATTCCGCTGCTGCTCGGCGCGATGACCCGCAACGCCCAGGACCCCCAGGGCGCCCAGTCGCTCGCCGGGGCGCTCGACCAGCACGACGGCCGTGCCCTCGACCTCTTCGGGCAGGGGCAGGCCCCCGACCCCTACGAGGGCCAGCGGATTCTGGGCAAGGTCTTCGGCGGGCAGCAGCAGGCCGCCGCGCAGGCGGTCAGCCGCCGCGCCGGGATCGACCCGCAGCTTGCCATGCAACTGCTCTCGATGGCCGCGCCCCTCGTGCTGGCCTACCTCAGCCGCCGCCGTCAGGGCGGGGTGGGGCAGGGACAGACGGGCGGCTTTCCCGGCGGGCAGGCCGGGGGCATGGGCGGCATTGACATCGGCAGCATCCTGGGCGGCCTGCTCGGCGGCGGCATGGCCGGGGCGGGGAGCGGCATGGGCGGCGGCCTCGGCGGGATGCTGGGGGGCAGCCAGGACCAGGGCTCCGGGTACGGGCAGGGTCAGGCCGGGCGGATGGGCGGCGGGCAGGTCATCCCCGGCTACACGCACACCCCGGCGCAACCGCCGATGGGCAACCCGCTGGGGCACCCCGGCCACTCCGGCACGGGACAGATGGGCGGCGACCTCGGCGGAATGGTGGGAACGCTGAACAACGTCCTCGACCGCGACGGGGACGGCAACGCCCTGAATGACCTGATCGGGATGTTCGGGGGGCGGAGGCGGTAGGCGAGCGGCCAGCGGCCAGCAACAGAAAAGCCCCGGCTCAGGCTGGGGCTTTTTCAGTTCCGGCTGGCGGCTGGAAGCTGGCCGCCAGGGGCTACTCCTCCACCCGCTCGCGCGAGTACGCCTTATACCCCTTGGGCGTCCCCGGCCGGTCCGGGTGAAAGAGGCTGGTCGTGAGGTACCGCGCCCCGGTGTCGCAGGCGATGGTCGCCACCCGCTTCCCTGGCCCCAGGCGACGGGCCACTTCCAGCGCGGCCCACGCCATCGCGCCGCTGCTCATGCCCACGAACACACCCTCCTCGCGGGCCAGGCGGCGGGCCAGGGGATAGGCGTCCTCCTCCCAGACCGGAATCACCTCGTCGATCACCGAGCGGTCGAGGTTGGGCGGGATGAAGCCCGGCCCCATCCCCTGAAAGCCGTGCTCGCCGCGCTCGCCGCCCGAGAGGACGTTGCTGCGGGCGGGCTCCACCGCGATGACCTGAATGTCCGGGTCCTGCCGCTTGAGGAACCGCCCCACCCCGCTGATGGTGCCGCCCGTGCCCGAGCCGTACACGAAGGCGTCGATGCGGCCCTCCATCTGCTCCCACAGCTCGGGGCCGGTGGTGCGCTCGTGGGTCTGCGGGTTGGCGGGGTTGGAGAACTGGCCCAGCATCACCGCGCCCGTCTCGGCGGAGATGCGCTCGGCTTCCTCGATGGCGGCGAGCATCCGGCGCTCGGGGTCGGTCAGCACAAGCTGGGCGCCGTAGGCTTCCAGGGTGCGCTTGCGCTCCTCGCTCATCTGGGCGGGCATGCACAGGATCAACCGGTACCCCCGCGCCGCCGCGACCTGTGCCAGCCCGATGCCGGTGTTGCCGCTCGTGGGCTCGACCAGGGTGCCGCCCGGCTTCAGGACGCCGCGTTCCTCGGCGTCGGTCACCAGCCCCAGCGCGGTGCGGTCCTTGATGGAGCCGCCGGGATTCAGGCCCTCCAGCTTCACGAACACGTCCGCCATGCCCGGCTCGGTCACCCGGCCGAGTTGCACGAGCGGCGTCTTTCCGACCAGCGCGTCAATCATGGGGGGGAGCATAGAGCGGTCAGGGGCCAGCCTTCAGCAGTCACCAGCCCTTTCGGGGCGGAACGTTCGGGGCCGCCGCGCCGTACCCTGGGGACGATGCGTCCCCACCTGCGCCGTGCCCTCGCCCTGCCGGGCCTGCTGACCCTGGGGCTGGCCGGAGCGGGGGGCACGGGCGGCCCGCCTCCCGTGGACGCCTTTGCCCTCTACGACGCCGCCGCCGGGCTGCTGCGGACCCACTACGCCGGGCCACGGATGGGCGAGGTGGACCGCCTGCTCACCCAGGAGAGGGCCGACCTCGTCCGGCGCTGCGGGGGGCAGGCCCGCTGCCCCGAGGGACAGGGCCGCGCCGCCGTGAACGGGGTGCTTGCGGCCCTGGGCGACGGACACACGCAGCTTCTGTGGAACGTCGCCCTGCACCCCGACCCGTCCCCGTCGCCCCTCGACCCCCGGCTGCGGCCCACCCTGCGCTGGGAGGGGAAGGTCGCGGTGGTCGGCCTACCCGAATGGTTCGAGGTCGGGATGGGGGCCGCCTTCCGCGAGGCCGTGGGGCAGGCGGCGGCGCGGGGGGCGACCGGGCTGGTGGTGGACCTGCGCGACAATCCCGGCGGCGTGCTGGACGAGTGCCTCGCGGCGGCGCAGGTGCTGGCCGGGGACCGGGTGGGGCTGATCGGCGTGGGCCGCAGCGGGGCGGCGATCTACAACTGGCGCACCACCCCGCAGGCGCAGGCCGCCCGCGCGTGGCCGCGCTGGAATGGTCCCCTCGCGCTCCTCGTCTCGCCCGACACGGCGTCGTGCGGCGAACTCCTCGCCTACTGGGGCCAGCAGGCGGGCGGCACGGTGGTCGGCCTGCCCACGCGGGGCCTGCTGAACACCCTCGCGCGGGATTTCGCGTTGCCCGGCCCCTCGGTGCTGCGCCTGACCGCCGCGCGGGCCACGCCGGACGGCCAGGTCCCCTTGCCGGGACGGGTGCAGCCGGACCTCCGCGCCGGGCCGGAAGTGGCGGACATCCTCGCGGGCCGGGACCCGGTGCTGGAGGCCGCGCTGGAAGCCCTGCGGCGCTGAGCGCCCAGCGCTGGCCCTTCGCCCTAGAATGCTCCCTGTGCGCCTCGCCGTCATCGCGGACATTCACGGAAATGCCGACGCGCTGCGGGCGGTGCTGGCCGACGCGCGGGCGCAGGGGGCCGAGCATGTCCTTGTCAACGGCGACGTGGTGAACCGGGGGCCGGACTCGGTGGAGGCCCTCTCGCTGCTGCTCTCGCGGGAGGACGTGACCTTTACCCTGGGCAACCACGACGACCTCGTGCGGCTGTGGCACGGGCGCTCGGAGACGTTGCCGGGCGACTGGTTCACCGACCCCTTCTGGGGCGCGACCGACTGGACGGCGACCGAGCTGGACCGCGCCGGACTGCTGGACGTGCCGGGGGACTGGCCCATGACCCGCACCCTGGAGGTACCCGGCCTCCCGCCCGTCCTCGTTGCCCACGGCACCCCCGCCGACTACCGAGAGAGCCTCAGCGAGCGCACCGACCCCCGGCGGGTGGCCGAGCTGGCGGGTGGGGCGGGCGTGCTGGTCGGGTCGCACATCCACCGCCCGGCGCGGGCCGAGCGGGGCGGGGTCCTCGTCCTGAACACCGGGGCCGCCGGAACCCCGATGGACGGCGACCCCCGTGCCCAGTACCTTCTGCTGACCGCCGCGCCGGGGGGCTGGGTGCCCGAGCTGCGGCGGGTGCCCTACGACCGCTCCGGGGTGCTGCGCCGCTTCGAGACGAGCGGGCTGCTGCATACCGGCGTCAGCGCCGAGATCTTCCGCGACGAGGTCCTCACCGCCCGCAGCCTCTACACGCCCTACTGGATCTGGACGGAGGAGGGGGGCCTGCCCCGCGACGCCGCGACGTGGGCGGCGTTCCGGCAGGGCGTGGAGAGCTGAGCGGCCCCCGTTGTCAGAAGTTCGTGTGAACCACCCCCGTACACTCGCCGGGACATGATTGAACCTTCTCTCGCCCTGTACGGCGACGCGTTCGAGCGGGTCGACCAGCATCTGGAAGAGTTGCTGGGCGCCACAGGCGTCCGCTACTGCCTGCTGGTGGACCGCAAGGGCTTCGTGCTCTCGCACAAGGAGGCGCTGTGGGCGCCCCGGCCCCCCGCGCTCGACAGCGTCGCCACCCTGGTCGCCTCCAACGCCGCCGCCACCGCCGCCCTGGCGAACATGCTGGGCGAGCGCACCTTCAGCGAGCAGATTCACCAGGGCGAGCAGGGCACCCTGTACGTCGAGTCGGTGGGCGACTCCGCGCTGCTCACGCTGATTTTCGACGTGTCGGTGCCGCTGGGCCGCGTCAAGGTCCACACCAAGAAGACCATCGCGCAGGTCGCGGCGATCCTCACCGAGTTGGAGGCCGCGCCGCCCGTGCAGTTCAGTGACGACTTCTCGAACGGGGCCAACGCCCTGCTCGACGACCTGTTCGGCTAAGGGAAGGGAGGGAGAGACACAGCATGAGCACCATCAACTTCGCGGCCCGCGAGATCAACTGCAAGATCGTCTACTACGGCCCCGGCATGTCCGGCAAGACGACCAACCTCAAGCACGTCTTTTCCAAGGTGCCCGGCCACCTGCGCGGCGAGATGGTCTCGCTCGCCACCGAGGACGAGCGCACCCTCTTCTTCGACTTCCTGCCGCTGGACCTGGGCACCGTGCAGGGCTTCAAGACGCGCTTTCACCTGTACACCGTGCCAGGACAGGTCTTCTACAATGCCAGCCGCAAGCTGATCTTGCGCGGGGTGGACGGCATCGTCTTCGTGGCCGACTCGTCCCCCAACCGCCTGCGGGCCAACGCCGAGAGCATGCGCAACCTGCGCGAGAACCTCGCCGAGCACGGCATCGACGTGCGTGACGTGCCCATCGTCCTCCAGATCAACAAACGCGACATCGAGGGAGCACTGCCCACCGAGATGATCCGCGCGGTGGTGGACCCCAAAAAGGAACTGATTCTCTTCGAGGCGACCGCGCACAACGGCGGCGGCGTGTTCGAAACCCTCAAGAGCGTGAGCAAGCTGGTGCTGGACCGGCTGTCGCAGAACAAGTAAGCGCAACGGGTGAGGGGTGGGGGCACACGTGGCGCCTCCCACCCCTCGCTGTTGTCCCCAACGGCTTACGCGTCGGCGTCTTCCTCGGTGCCCGGCAGCGGCCGGGTGCGGGGCGGGCCGCCGTCGATGCCGCCGGACCCGGCGACGCGGGCGCCCTTGACCTCGCCGCCCGCGTCCTGGCTGGGGTCCGCGAGGCGGGTGGTGCCCTCGGTGTTGTCGGTGCTGATCACGCTGAAATCCGAAAAGCTGCCGGGCACCCCGTCGTCGAAGGCGGGCTCGTCGTTCACGTTGTTGGGCACGAAGTCGGTGCCGTAGGCCGCCGCGTTGTCCATCATCTCGGTGCGGATGTCCGGGTCGATGCCGTCGTCGTACACCACGCCCGCTCCGGCCAGCGCGTCGCTGCCGCCCTCGCCCACGCGCCCGCCCGACACCTCGCCCGAGACGGGGAAGTCGGCCTCGACCTCGGCCACGTCGCGGATCTGGTCGGCGTTGGCCTGGGCGTCCTGGTTGGCAGGGTCGTCGTCCTCGGGCAGCGAGTAGTCCATCGTGCCCGCGCCCGTGATGCTCGCGCCGCCCACGGGCCGCAACTCGGCGTCGGTCGGCTCGCGGTCGTCCTGCTCGAATTCCTCGGCGGTGACGGTGCGGTCTTCCTGCACGGGGTCGGTCGGCTCGTCGGCGATGGACGGGTCGCGGTTGATGGGGGCATTGGGATCGGTCATGGGCTTCCTCCTGTGGGCCTGCTTCCCTGATGGGGGCGGGCCGCGCTGCCCCGATTACAGGCCACGCCCGGCCCCGCGCGGTGAGGAATTCGGAAACGCGCGTTGGCGCATGTGTCCCGGCGGTGTCTTAAGCCGCCTGTCACCGCTTGGGCCGCCGCGCTCCCTACAGTGACCCTCTGACCGGAGGCCGCCGCGCCCCCGCGAGACCCCCGCGCAAGACCACAGGAGGAGTTATGGCAGAAGAAGTGCAGATGACGGCGGAAGGCTACCAGCGCCTTCAGGACACGCTCGACAAGGAACGGCAGCGGCGCGACGACGCCATCGCCCAGATCGCCGCCACCCGCGACGACGCGATGGACCTTGAAGACCGCAACCTCGAAACCGCCCAGATCGACCTTCCCAGCATGGAGGCCCGGATTCTGGAACTCGAGGACGTGCTGGCCCGCGCCGTGATCGTGGAGGGCACGCCGGAGCAGGATGGCCAGATCACCCTGGGATCCCTGGTCGTCCTGCGCGACGACGAGCGTGACCGGGAGATGGAGGTTCGCCTCGTGAGCGCGGTCGAGGTCGATGCCCTCGCGGAAGGGGCCACCCAGGTCAGCGAGGACAGCCCGGTCGGGCAGGCCCTGATGGGCCGCCGGGTGGGGGAGAGCTTCGAGGTCACGCAGGGCGAGCGGCAGCTCCGGTACACCGTCAAGAGCGTGGGATAAAGCCGAATGGAGCGGGGGAGCCGGTCGGCACTGGCTCCCCCGCTCCGTTCGTTGTGCCTTACACGTCCCGCCGCTCGAAGGCCAGCGCCGCCAGCACCCCGAAGCCCACGGTGTAGATCAGCAGCAGGATCAGCCCCGAGGCCACGTCCGTCTGACGGGCGTACAGGTCGAAGTGGGTGGTCGGGAGCAGCCGCTGCACCCACTCGGGAAAGACGGCGAACAGGCGCAGGATGTTCAGGCTCGCCAGCGTCGCGAGCGCGGCGGCGGCGGTGTTGAGGTACAGCACCCCGAACAGCACCGCGAGGCTGGCGACGGGCAGCAGCATGATCGCGGCCAGGAGCGAGGCGCGGAGCACCTGCCCCAGCGCTTGCCCCGGCGTGAGTACACCGACGCCCTGAAAAAACCCCGGCCCCAGCCCGGTCCCCCCGGTAAACGGCCCCAGCCCCAAGAACAGGCCCGCGAGCAGCGACCCCGCCACCGTCGCCAGCACCAGCAGCAGCGGGTACAGCAGCGCGACGAGCAGCTTGCCCGTCAGCACGCGCGTGCGGTTGACCGGCCGCAGCAGCAGCGGCGCGAGCGTGCCCCCGCTGACCTCCGACCCGATGAGTTCCGCGCACGTCACGGCGATGAAGAGGGGCAGCAGAAACTGCACCAGCACGCCCAGGCTGACCGCCGGAAGCTGCCACCCACTCACCAGCTCCACCCCGAAGAGGGCCTCCACGCGGGGCGCCCAGGGCCACAGCAGCGGCAGCAGGAAGCACACCAGCAGCCCCAACTGGGCGCTGCGCCGCCGCAGTAATTTCCGGAGTTCCAGCGCGAAGAGGGTCATACCGCCACCTCCACCCGTTCGCGGTAGTACTCGTAGAGGTCGAAGTGGTCGGGGGCAGCCTCCAGCACCCGGAATCCGCCCTGGCTGAGGTGCGCGAGCGCGTCGGGCACCCGCGCCTCGTCCCCGAGGTGCGCCAGCGCGTAGGGCGTGCGGGTACCCACCCCGCTCACGAAGGGGAGGCGCCGCAGCCACTCGGCGGCCCCAGCCGGGTCACCCACCCGGAAGCGGTAGGCCGCCTGCCTTGAGCGCAGGTCCACCGTGTCCACCATCCGCCCACCCGTCAGGATGCCGACCCGATGCGCGTAGGTGGCAATCTCGCGCAGGTGGTGGGTGCTAAGCAGCACCGCGCAGCCGTCCCCCGCCAGATCGGTCACGATGCGGTGGATCAGGCCGATGCCCAGCGCGTCCAGCCCGCTCGTCGGCTCGTCCAGAATCAGGACACGGGGCCGCGCCAGAATCGCGCTCGCCACCCCCAGCCGTTGCCGCTGCCCCAGCGAGTACTCTCCGACCCGGCGGTCCGCCATGCGGGTAAGTTCCAGCAGCGCGAGCACCTCGCGGATGCGGCCCGTGCCCACCCGCTCGGCTCCCGGGGCCATCGCCGCGAGGCCCGCGTGCATCCGCAGGTTCTGGGTCCCGGTGAACTCGGGGTGGAAGCGGGCGGGGGCCTCCACCACCGCTCCCAACGCGGCGCGGGCGCGGGGGCCGTCGTGGTGCACGTCGCGCCCGCACAGCCGCACCGTCCCCGAGGTCGGAAAAGCCAGCCCGGTCACCGTGCGAATCAGGGTGCTTTTGCCCGCGCCGTTGGGGCCAGTCAGCGCGTAGACCTCGCCGGGAGTCACCGCGAGGTCGATGTCGTGCAGGACGCTGTGGCGTCCGTACCGCTTGTGGAGGCCGCGCACCTCCAGGGCAGGGGCGGGCGCTTCGGGGGGAGGCTGGGTCACGCCCGCCAGGGTAGGAGGGGAAGTGCGTCGGGAGTCTTACAAAGGAAAGGGGGAAACCCGCTGGCCTCCCCACAATCCCCACCGCGTTCAGAACTTGCCGAAGCGCGTCAACCGGAAGGGCGTCTCCGGCGGAATCCCCGCCATGTTGCGGTCCAGTTGCGCCTGCGTCACCACGAGGTCATTCCCGACCATCGCCAGCGTCGCCGGGAAGCGCAGGCCGCGCAGGGGTTCCTCTGCGACGAGTTGGCCCGTCCCGTAGTCGGCCGAGAGGCTGACCTTGCTCACAACCTGATCCTTGTTGCGGGTGATGTAGAGGGTGCGGCCGTCGAGCAGCAGGCCGTCGCCGTTGGTCAGGCCCGTCATCACCCGGCGCACGGCCTTCGTCCGCAGGTCGATGCGCCACAGCTCACCCGTGTTCGTCTGCACCGCCAGCAACGCCCGCCCGTCGGGGGTGGGCACGAGGCCGTTAAGGTTCACGCCGGGGCCGTACTTGATGGGCGTCCCGGCGAGATTCAGCCACGCCGTCAGGTTCAGGTTGCGGTCCACCCGGAAAATCACCGGGCGGTTGGAGTCGGTGACGTACACGTTGCCGTCAGGGGCGGGCGTGAGGTCGTTGATATAGGGGTTGGGCGACTTGGGCGTCTCCAGCACCTTCAGGGTCATGCCGTCGGGCGTCAGGATGCTCACCGTGCCCTGCGCTCCGCCCGCGATCCACAGGCGGCCCTGCGTGTCCACCTTCAGCCCCAGCGCGGCCTGACGCCCCAGCGCCCCGCCTTCCTGGAACTTGCTGACCACACCGGTCGCGGCGTTGATCGCGTAGATGGTGCCGTTCACGGCGCTGCCGGTGTAGATCACGCCCCGGCGGGCATCGTAAGCCACGCCTTCCGGGAAGTCCTGAGCGCCGGGGAGGGTGTAGTCGGTCGCCGTGAAGGTGTCGCGCGTGATCACGCCGCAGCGCTCGCGGGCGCCCGACATGCCCGCCGGGTCGGACTTGTAGTCGTCGGGGCGGGCGTGGATGACCAGGGTGCGGTTCAGCGCCCCGTTCATCCCGGTCAGGCTGAACTTTCCGGTCGTGAAGCTCGCGCGGCCCACCCCGTCGGCGCCCACATTCAGCATGGGGGCGTCGCCGCCGTGCCCGTACTTGTTGGGGGCCTGCGGGTCGTCGTGGTTCTTGCTCATGCCGGGGTCAAAGTGCCCGCCTGCCCCGCCGAAGGGCACGATGGTGTTCGTGGCCTCGTCCACGCCGGGGGTGCAGCGCCCGTACTCGTGGACGTGCATGCCGTGCTGGCCGGGCGTCAGGCCGCGCACCTCCACCGTGACCTGCACGCCCATCCCCTGCTGGACAAAGCGGGCGGTCCCCAGCGCTTGCCCGGCGGGATCACGCATGACCGCCGTCGCGCTCAAGGGCGTGCTGGCCGGGGCCATCGTCATGGGGGCACCGGCCCCGCCCGCCACCGCCGCACCCAGCGCGAGGGCACCCAGAGCGAAATACCGCTTGGTCTGAAGCTTCATCACTGGCCTCCCGTGTACAGCACGCGGTAGATCACGCCGCTTTGGTCATCGGTAAAGAGCAGGCTGCCGTCGGTGTAGGTCGCCACACCCGCCACGCGCCCGAACTGCTTCCACTCGCCGCCTTCCTGATACACGAAGCCCGTCACGAAGGGCTGAATGGCGGTGGGCCGGTTCTGCGCGTCGAAGTTGATGCGGCCGATCTCATAGCCACTGGGCGCCGAGCGGTTCCACGAGCCCCGGAAGGCGACGAAGGCGTCATTGCGGTACTCGGCGGGGAACTGGGTCGCCGTGTAGAAGTTCAGGGCGATGGGCGAGGCGTGCGCCGTGTACGTCAGCAGGCTGCCCTGGGTCAGGTCGCAGTACTCGGCCTTGGTGATCTTGCCGGGAATCTGGCTGGAGTTGGTGTAGGGGTCGGGGCGGCGGTCGGCGTAGCAGAAGGGCCAGCCGTAGTTGCGCCCGCGCTGGATCACGTTCAGCTCCTCGGGTGGGAGGTCGTCGCCGTGCCAGTCCATGCTCATGTCCAGGCCGTACATCGTCCCCGTGACCGGGTGCCACCCGAAGCCGACGGTGTGGCGCAGCCCCCGCGCGTACACCTCGCGCCACTGCCCGTCGGGGCGAATGCGCAGGATGGTCGCCTCCTCGGGGTTCTGGGTTGGGGAATCGTTGTTGGTGGAGCCGAAGGAGGCGTAGAGGTAGCCGTCCGGCCCCCACTTCAGGCTGCGGGCGGGGTGCTGCCCGGCGTCGGGGAAGCCGTCCGCGAAGACGCGCGGCACGCTGAGGCCCCCGTCACGGCTCATGTCCATCACCCAGATGGTCTTCTCGCCCACCGCGTAGAGCTTGCCGCCCTTCACGTCCAGCCCGTGCACCAGCTTGAGGTTCTGCGCGACCATGCGGCGCTCGCCCGCGTCGAAGAGGCCGTCCTTGTTGACGTCCTTGAGGTACCAGATGTCGTTCTGCTGGCGCCGGGTGAGGTAAATCCCGCCGTCGGGCATCACGTGCATCATCCGCGCGTTGCCGAGGTTCGTCGCCATCACCTTGATCTGGAAGCCCGCCGGAACCTTCAGCCGGGCGAGCTTGTCGGGTGTGAAGCCCAGGGCGCGGGGCTCGTTGCGGGTGGCCGTCACGGTAACGGGCGGCTCGGGGGCGGGCAGCGGGCGCGGGGTGGGGATGGTCGTCTGGGCGGGGCCGGGGCCGGTGGGCGAGGCCGAGCCCTGGGCCAGGGCCGCCCCCAGGGTACCGAGCGCGACCGTCAGGGCAGCGAGCATGGGCTTGTGCATGGGTGTCCTCCGCTCACCAAGGTCACATGCGGGCAGACGTGGGAATCCTCTCTCAGCACACCTTCTGAGAGGGGGCGTAGCGTCGCCTAAACGCCGGGCGGGCGGCCCTCATTCCTGCACGAAAAGGGGAAGGTTCGAGGGCCGCGCCGCCCCCACCGCCACCGCCCGGCGGTACAACTCGCGCACGGCCCACTCGCCTTCCTCGCCCACGTCGCGCGAAAAGTCGTTCACATACAGGTCGATGTGCGCCTGCATCACCTCGTCGCTCATCTCCAGCGCGTGCTGCCGAATGTAGGCCTTGGGCTCGGCGGGGTGCGCGTAGGCGTACTCCAGACTCTCCCGCACCGCCGCATTCAGGCCGCGCTGCACCCCTGGCGGCAGGTCGCGCCGCACCAGAATCGCCCCCAGCGGGAGGGGCAGCCCCGTCTCGCCCTCCCACCACGCGCCGAGGTCCATCAACTTGACCAGCCCATGGTCCTGATAGGTGAAGCGCGACTCGTGGATGATCAGGCCCGCGTCGTACTCACCCCGCGCCACGGCGGGCATGACCTCGTCGTAGCGCATCGGCGTGAGCTGCACCTCCGGGTAGGCCA
Organism: Deinococcus sp. HSC-46F16; assembly: GCF_024171495.1. Taxonomy (NCBI): domain Bacteria; kingdom Thermotogati; phylum Deinococcota; class Deinococci; order Deinococcales; family Deinococcaceae; genus Deinococcus; species Deinococcus sp. HSC-46F16. Next base: position 105,472 of record NZ_JALJZW010000004.1, on the reverse strand, counting down.
GCCGCAGCAGCAGGTCGGCGGTCGTGAGGTTGCCCGGCGAGGCGACCCGCCTGCCGTTGAGGTCCCCCAGTTCCTCCCGCGCCACCACCAGCGGCCCCACGCCCCGCCCCAGCGCCCCGCCCGAGCGCAGGGCGACGTAGCGGTCCATCACCTCGAAGTAGGCGCGGTAGCTGATCTTGGTGACGGGGAGGCGGCCCTCCCGCGCCCACTCGTTGAGGGTTTGCACGTCTTCGAGCCGCTCCTGCACCGGCAGCGGGGCGGGCACCCGCCCCGCGTGCAGGGCGTAGAAGATGAAGGTGTCGTTGGGGCAAAAGGAGTAGCCGAGGTCGAGGGCGGCGGGAAGGCTGGTCATGGGTCCAGGCTAAAGCTGGGCCAGACGGCAGATGCCCTCTCCTGGGCTACTCCACGTCCCGCAGCGCCTCCCGCGCCGCCTGCGCGTCCCGCCCAATCTGCGCCTTCAGCTCGTCCAGGCCGCTGAACTTCTGTTCCCCACGCAGGCGGGCGAAGAACTTGACGCCCACCTCCTCGCCGTAGAGGTCCCCCTCGAAATCGAGAAAATGCACCTCGAAGCGGCGCTCGGTCCCGTTCACGGTGGGCCGGAAGCCGACGTTGGCCACCCCGTGGTGGCGCTGCTGATTGCCTGGCCCGCGCTCGGTGATGGCGACGACCGCGTAGACGCCCAGGGGGAGAGCCTTGCCCTCCGGCACCTGAATGTTGGCGGTGGGCCAGCCGAGCTGGCGGCCGAGTTTGTCGCCGGGGACCACCACCCCCTGCGCGTCGTAGTGGCGGCCCAGCAGGCGGCGGGCACCCTCCACGTCGCCCCCGCGCAGATACTCGCGGATGCGGGTGCTCTTGATGTCCTCGCCGCCGAGCTGGTGCATGGGCACCGTCACCACGTCGCGGGTCACGCCGCGCAGGTCGTCCACGCCCCCCGCCCGCCCACGCCCGAAGTGGAAGTCCTCGCCCACCACGACCGCGCGGGGCCGCAGCGCCCGCAGGTCTTCCAGAAAGGCCTCCTTGGGCCGGGCGGCGAACTCGCGGGTAAAGGGCACGGCGATGGTCTCGTCGATGCCGTAGCGGGCCAGCAGTGCCAGCTTCTCGGGCAGGGTGGACAGGAACTCGACCCCCTGGGTCAACACGCGGGTGGGGGGATCGAAGGTGTAGACCACCGTGGGGACCCGGTGCACCCGCCCCCGCTCCTTGAGCTGCGCGAGCAGCGCCTGGTGCCCCAGATGCACCCCGTCAAAGGAGCCGACCGCCACCACCGTCTCGGTGTCGGGGCGCCCGGTGGGGGACACGTAGGTTTTCATGGGCGCCGCTCCGCGAGGCGCTGAAGGCCGTAGAGGGCCGCCGCCACCGTGCTCGCGCTGCCGTGCAGGGTGCCGTCCCGCAGGCCATCCAGCACCTCCTGCGGCGGCATCCACACGACCTCGATCTCCTCGTCCTCGTCGTGGGGGAGGCGGCTCTCGCGCAGGTTCTCAGCGGCGAACACGTACAGCAACTCGTCGCAGAAGCCGGGGCTGGAATAGAAGCGGGTCAGCAGGGTCATCTCGCCATCCAGTCCCACCTCTTCCTGAAGCTCGCGGCGGGCGGCCTGCTCGGGGGTCTCGCCCTCGTCGATCAGGCCCGCCGGGGCTTCCAGCGTCACCCCGCCGATGGCCCGCCGGGGCTGGCGCACCAGCAGCATCTCCCCGGCGTCGCTCAGCGCCAGCACCGCCACCGCGTCGGCGTGCCGGACGACCTCCCACTTGCCCTGCAGCCGTTCCAGCCGCACGACGCGCCCGTCGTAGATGACCTGCGTGTCCGCGCTCCCCGCCGCACCCTCGTTCATGGGGGGCACTCTAGAGCAGGCGCCTCCGGGGATGTGCCCTCCGGGGCGGGAGCGGGGGCCACCCGGCACTGGTTGCGGCCGCCCTCCTTGGCGGCGTACAGCGCTCCGTCGGCGGCGAGCAGCACCCGGTCGGGGTCGGTGCCGTGCTCAGGCGCCGCGGCGATTCCCAGGGACAAGGTGACGGGCACCCGCTCGCCGTCCACCGCGACTCCCCGTGACGCGATCGCCTGCCGCCAGTCTTCCGCCCACGCGAGGGCGGCGTCGGTCCCCCTGCCCGGCAGCAGCACCACGAATTCCTCGCCCCCGTAGCGGCAGACCGTTTCGCCGATCTGCGCGGCCCCCGCGAGGTGGCCCGCCACCGCCCGCAGCACCGCGTCGCCACCCGCGTGCCCGAGCGAATCGTTGACGCCCTTGAAATGGTCGATGTCCAGCAGCACCACGCTGAACGGCTGCCCCCGCAAGGCTTCGAGCGCCCCGCTGAGGTAACGGCGGTTGTGCAGCCCGGTGAGGGGGTCCCGCACGCTCTGCTCGCGCAGCTCGGCTTGCAGGCGTTCGATCTCGGCGAGGCGCACCTGAAGCTGCTCGTGCGCCTGACGCAGCGCGGCCTCGGCCCGCCGCTGCCGGGTCACGTCGCGCCACACGATGACCTGCCCCTGCGAGTGGCCCCGCCAGTCGCGCAGGTGCGAGACGCGCACCTCCAGGGCGCGGCCGTCCACGGTCAGCTCGGTGTCGCCCTCGTCCAGCCCGCCGCGTGAAGCGAGCGCCACACTCCAGTGCTCGAAGACCTCGGCGGCCGGGCGCCCGATGGGCGAGCGCCGCGTGGGATCCGCCAGCCGCCGAGCGGCGGCATTGAGGTCCACCACCCGCTCCTGCGCGTCGAGCACTACCACGCCCTCGCCCATCTGTTCGACGAGCAGGTGCCGCGCCACCGGCACGAGATCAAACAGCCGGAATCCCAGCAGCCCCCACAGGAAGACCAGCGCCGTCGCCATAAACAGCATGGGGGTGAGGTCGAAGTCCGGGGAGGGCCGCTCTCCCAGCACGCTCACGAAATTGACCCCCCACGGCACGCACAGCCCCGCGAGCAGCACCCCGGCCTGCCACCGGTAGACGCCCGACGCCCGCAGCCAGAATTGCCCCAGGGCCAGCGCACTCAACCCCACGAGCGCGTAGCTGTGCAGCACCACCACCCGGAACCACGGCCCCCCGGCCAGCCGGGTGTGGAGGTCTTGCGCCGCGCCGCTGCCAAACAGCAGCCCGCCGGGGTCGCCGAGCAGCAGCAGCCCCCAGGTGAGCCCCGGCACCGCGAGCAGCGAGGCCCAGGCCAGCCGCGTCATCGGGCGGCCCGGCTGGGTGAACTCGCGCGTGAGCCGCCACACGAGGGCGGGTACCGCCACCACCCCGAAAAAGGTGGCGTCCAGCCAGAAGACCGGGCCGGGCGGCGCGGCCAACCAGTGCAGGGCGTAGGTCAGGGTCCACACCGCCAGCGCGAGCAGCAGCAGGGTCAGGGGGATGGCCCCCGGCGCCCGGCGCCGCCGCCACGCGAACCGCGCCGTGAGCAGCGCGGCGAGCGCCGAGCCCAGCAGCCACGTCGCGAAGGAGGACGCCAGGGCGTCGGTCACGGCCCGGCCCGCCGCACGGCCGCCCGCGCCCGGCATGAGGCCCCGCGTCCGGGCGGGCGCGGCAGCCGTCTGGAAAAAAGGAAGATGGTCATGGGGATGGTCCCGGTGGGGCGGGCCAGGCAAGGCTCCCGGCTCGCTCCCCAGTATGCCGGACGGTAACCGTGCCCGGCCCCACCGTCCGGGCAGGCGCGGGGCCGCACCCTGCCCCGTCCGCTCTGCCACAATCCCCCCATGTTCACCCGCGCCGACCTGGAGGCCCGCGAGGCGGCGGGCCTCGCGCCGTACGCCACCCTCAGCCGCGCCGCGCGGGGCCGCGCCTTTCCCGAGCCCGAGAGCGGAACGCGGACCGCTTTTCAAAAAGACCGCGACCGCATCCTGCACACGACGGCCTTCCGGCGGCTGGAGTACAAGACGCAGGTGTTCGTCAACGTGTCGCTCAGCGGCGGGCAGGGGGACCACTACCGCACCCGGCTGACCCACACGCTGGAGGTCTCACAGGTCGCCCGCTCGGTGGCCCTCACCCTGGGACTCAACGAGACGCTGGCAGAAGCCATCGCCCTCGCGCACGACCTCGGGCACCCTCCCTTCGGACACGCGGGCGAGCGGGCGCTGAACGCGCTGATGGAGGAGCACGGAGCCGCTCCCAACAACACGTTTGACCACAACTCTCAGGCCTGCCGCATCGTGACCGTGCTGGAAGACCGCTACCCGGACTTCCGGGGCCTGAACCTCACCCGCGACACCCTCGACGGCCTGAACAAGCACCGCCGGGCAGGACTGGGGCCACCCAGCCTGGAAGCGCAGCTCGTGGACGCTGCCGACGCGCTCGCCTACACCGCCCACGACCTCGACGACGGCCTGCGCAGCGGCCTGCTGACCCCGGAGGACCTGACCGAACTGCCCCTCTGGGCCGAGCTGCTCTCGCGGGTGCCCCCCGCTTCCCCCTCCCTCACCGAGCGCGACCGCCGCACCCTGCACCGCGAGTTGCTGGGCTGGCTGATCGACGACCTGACGCGGGCGACCCACGCGGCCATCGTGGAGAGCGGCGTGCGGACCCCGGAGGCGGTGCGGGCCTTGCCGGAGCGATTGGTCACCTACAGCCCCGAGATGCGTGTGCGCCTGCGCGAGACGGGCGACTTCCTGCGCTCGCGGCTCTACCGCCACTGGCGGGTGGAGATGCAGGTCGAGCAGGGCACCCGGCTGCTGACGGGCCTGTTCACCGCGCTGCTCTCGCGGCCCTCCATGCTGCCTCCCAGCGTGCGTGCCCGCGCCGAGGAAGGCGGACTCCCCCGCGCTGTGTGCGACTACGTCTCCGGCATGACCGACCGCTACGCCGCCGAGCTGCACGCGGCGCTGCGGCCCCCGGTGCCGGGCGCGGGGTGGCGCTAGGGCTTCCCGGCCCAGTCAGCTCCCGGCCCAGTCAGCTCAGTCGAACCAGAAGACGCGGACGCCGCTCTCCGCCTCGGCCCGCACGGGGAGCGCGGGCTGCACCACGTAGTCGATCAGCTCGGCTCCACCCGCCTCGCGGCGCACCGCTTCGAGCCGCAGCGGCCCCAGCGCCCGCACGGCGGCGGGCATGCCCGGCAACAGCCGGGGTTCCTGCGGAGCCGCCGCCCCCGCCGTGCAGCGCAGGGTCAGGCGCCCCGGCCCGAGGTGCGCGACCTCGCAGACCTCCTGAACCTGGGTCCGCACCTCGACCCGCAGCGCCGCGCTGCCCGCCTGGGCTCCCGACGTCGCCAGCAGCCCCGTCGTCAGCAGTCCTGCCACCATTCCCCACACACCACGCGTCATGGGCCGACTGTAGGGTGCCAGCCCTCACAGGGCTATGACGGGCTTCACGTCCGGCCGCCGACCCGCCGGGCACCTCAGGCCATTAGCCTGCATTAGTTCCCATTAGCCCGGAAAGTTGACTTTAATTTTTGAGATTTCGCACAATTTTGGCACGGCAGAACCGGGAGAGAGGGTCTTCAGCAAGGGCTGGGCGGGTCCAGCGCTCTGGAGGAGCGGCCTTGTCTGCCAAAGGAGTGGCGCATGAAGAAACTGGGCATGATGCTGGTGGTGGGCGGCACGCTTTTGGGTCAGGTGCAGGCGCAGAGCGCGTCGGGCGGCACCCGGTTCGTGGACATCGGGCAAGACATCATTGTCAGTGTGTACAACGTCTGCACCTTTGCGGGCAGCAACAACGCCATTGACAGCGAGTTCGACCGCAACAACACCGCCGACCCCATCACCTTCGACTACCGCGCCAATCAGGCCAGCTCGGGCAGCGGCCAGGTGTTCAACATCCGCTGTACGGCGGGCACCCCTGTCCGGGTCACGCGCGGCGGCGAAGGCGGCGACGGCAGCGAACTCGGCACCGGCGAAAACGAGTCCGAGACCACCCTCCAGAAGGTCGGCAACGCCAGTGCCACGCCGCTGCGGGTGATTCTCAACGAGCGGCTCAACATGACCATGAGCGACGGGACCAACACCAGCCCCGACCGCTACGTGCTGCGCCTGAACGTCCGGGCGCCCGCCGGACAGTTCGGGGTGGAAAAGGGCGACTACGCCAAGACCCTGGTCTACCGCTTCGAGTACGACGAGTAATCTCCCCAGACCCAGGTCCCGCCCCTGCCCCCCCGCGGGTAGAGGCGGGTCTTTGCGCCCCTCCCCGGCCGTATGAACGTGAAAGCCGCCCCCCTCTCTGTCCCCGGTGTCTTCCACGCGGCCTTCGTCTCCCACCCCCGCCCAAGGAGTGCCCATGCCCCTATCCCTGCTTTTGTCTCCCGTGCTGGCGCTGTCGGCCCTGGCCGCGCCGGGCGGCACCCCGGAAGGCTGCGCCCTGAGTGCCTCGCTCTCCCTGCCCCCTTACGGTGCCGCGCAGGGCGTGCAGGGCGAGTTGCAGGTGCAGGTGCGCTGCTCGGACGCGGCGCAGCGCTTTCGGCTGAGTTGGCCGGGCGCGGCGGTCAACGGCCCGGCGCTGGAGGTCACGCTGGGCAACGGGCTGCGCCTGACCCTGCCCGGCGCGGCGGCGGAGCTGGCCGGGGCGCGGAGCTTCGTGGGCACCCAGCTCCTGCGCCTCCCGGTGCGGGCAGACGCCGGGCAGTGGGGCGTGCGGCACGGCCCCGCCAGCCTGCCGCCCCTCGTGCTGACCGGCGGAGGGGCGCGGTGAGGCGCCGGGGAGTCCTGGGCACCGCGCTGGCCCTGGGTCTGGGGGCCGCGCTCGCGCAGCCGCTGAACTTCTCCATCGCGCCGACCTCCTTTCAGATCGAGTCGAGCAAGACGCTCTCGGGGCAGACGCGCTTTACCAACGTCAGCACCCAGCCCGCCGTCTTCACGGTCAGCGCCGTGGGCTGGGTGCGGGTGGGCGGCGAAGACCGGCTGACGCCCACCCGCGACGTGCTGGTTTCGCCCAGCCGCTTTGTGCTGCAGCCGGGCAGCAGCCAGGTGATTCGGGTGGCGGTGCAGCGCCGCCCCGGCGCGGACGAGCTGACCTACCGGGTGATCGTGCGGCAGGTGCTCCCCGAAAAGGGCGAGTTGCCTCCCGGCCAGGAGGTCAGCGCCCGGCTCGACAGCCTGCTGGAACTCAGCCTCCCGGTGTACGTGGTGCCGCCGGGGGCCGCGCCGCGCATCGGCTACCGCGTGGTGCGCAGCCCCGACGGCAAGGACCTGACGCTGGTGCTCTCCAACACCGGCAACCGCAGCTTCGTGCTGCGCGGCCTGGAGGTGACGGCCGGAAGTGACCCGGCCCGCAAGGCGGCCGGGGTGCCGCCCAGCTTCCTGATCTTCCGGGGCAACGAGTACCGGGTGCCGCTGGGCGGCTTCGGGGCCGAGAAGCGGGTCAACTTTTCCTTCCAGACGCCGGAAGGCCGGACCGTCCGTGAAACCGCCGAACTGCCCTGAGGGCGCGGCCGGGCGCGGCGGGTGCCCGCCCCGCGTCCGCCCCGGCGGCTGGCTGCTTGCCGGAGCCTTGCTGCTGGGCGCGGCCGGGGCTCAGGCGACCCAGGCGACGCCTCCTGCGGCGGCGCAGCCCTGCGCGGCCGAGCCCGAGGTCGCGTCGGTCCGCATCGCAGGGCTGAACCGGGGCGACTTTCCCGTGTGGCTGGTGGGAACCGAGGTGTGGGTGCCCGCCTCGGCGCTGCGGCCGGGCGAAACCAACTACGCCGAGGCCCGCGCCGAGTGCGGCGGGCAGGAGCTCGTGCGGCTCTCGCGCACGCTGGACGTGCAGTACGACCCGGCCGAACTCACCCTGACCGTGCAGGCGGCCCCCTCACTGCTGACGGGGGGCGAACTGGACTTTGCGGGCACCTTCGGCGAGCCGCTGCCAGGGCTGCCCGCCTTTTCGGTGGTCGGGCGCTTCGACCTGGGGCGCCCGGCGGGCGAGGACCTGTCGGGGCTGGTCGGGCTGGGCGCCAGCGTGCAGACGGGCCGCGTCCGCGCCGGGGCGGAGGTGACTGCCAGCGGCACCCTGACGGGCGAGGCGCAGGCGATCCGCCTGGGGGGCACTCTCTCGGCCGAGGCCGTGCTGGACGACATCTGGACGGTGGGCGGAGTGGTGCAGCTCGGGCCGGGGGGCCTGGGCAGCGGCTTCAGCGGGCTGGAAGTGCAGGCCCGCTCGCCGGAGGGCACGCTGGTGCCCGAACTCACGCTCGACCTGCCGCTGGAGTCGGTCGTGACCCTGCTGTACGACGAGCGCCAGATCGCCCGCTTCCGAGCGCCCGCCGGACGCTTCGTGCTGCGCAACCTCCCGTTTCCGGCGGCCGAGGGCGAACTGCTGGTGTTTTTGCAAGACGAGCGCGGCACCCGCATCGTGACCGTGCCCCTGAGCCGGACCCTGGTGCAGTTGCGCGAGGGGGCGTTCGCGGCGCAGGCGCAGGCGGGCGTGGAAAATGGGGCGCCCGTCGTGCGGGCGAGCGGCGCCTACGGGCTGACCGGGGCCTTGACCGTGCAGGGCCAGACCGAGCTGCGCCGGGACCGCCAGAGCGCTTCGGCCTCGCTGAGTGGCCCGCTGGGGCCGGGCCGGGGCCGGGTGGGGGTGGCGGCGAGCCGCAGCGACGCGGACGGCGTGGCAACCAGCGTGCAGCTTGGCTACGCCGCGCCGCTGGGACCCGTGAGCACCGTCGTGGACGTGGACCTGCCCATTTTGCCGCTTCAGGCCCCCGCCGTGTCGCTGGGGCTGAGCTACGCCGACTTGCGGGCGCAGGCCGCGCTGACCGGGAGGTACGACTTTGCTGTCCGTGAGGGCAGCGTGCGCTTGACCGGCAGCTACCGCCTGACTCCCGAATGGACCGTGCAGGGACAAGGCAGCTACCGCACCTCGGGCGGCTACGGGCTGGGCCTGGGGCTGACCTACCGCCTGCCCAGCGGGCTGGTGCTGGGGGCCGGGGCGGTGGCGGGGCAGGCGGCGCCCGGCGATTCCGGGGCGGGGGAGGGCCTCAGCGTGCGCGGCACGGCCTCTGCCCGGTACGGCGACCACGAGGTCGTGGTGTCTGGCCCTGGCCCCTGGGGCGTGCGCTACCGCAACACCGGGGTGTGGCCGCTGACCGTGGGGGCCGACCTGAGCGGCAATTTCACCGCGCAGGGCGAACTCGGCGTCACCTGGACGGGGGGGCGGCTGCTGCGCGGCGTCTCCACCGAGGGCGTGGCGCTGCTGGTCCGCACCGGGGTGCCGGGGCTGGCAGTGCGGGTTTCGGGCGGCGCCCTGCAACGGGCCGACGCGCGGGGCGACCTGTTCTTCACCGGGCTTCCGGCGGGCGGCAACGTGGTGCTGTCGGTGGACGCCGCCTCCCTGAGTTTCGAGGTGAACGTCGCGGACAGCGAGCGTCCCCTCAAGCTGGGACTGGCGGGCGTGTCGCTGTACGACTGGAGCGGCAATTTCCAGCTTCGGCGCTGGGTCCGTTTCCAGTGGGCCGACGGCGCCCCCGCCGCCTACGCGGTCGTGACCGTCGGCGGCCAGACCTACTCGGCCGACCTCGACGGCAACGTGCTGATTGACCGCCGCTTCGCGCCCGGCCTCCCGGTCACCCTGCGCAGCGAGGACGGTGCGCGGCGCTGCACCCTGGCCCTCGCCGAGGGGGAAGCGCAGCGCTGTCCGGCCGAGTCTGGTGGGGGCCAGGCCCCCTGAAGTCTGGCCCCGGCCCGCCCTTCGTCTGACGACACCTTCATGAAGCTCCCAGTCCGTGCCTTGTGGCCATGAGGAGCGCGTGAGATGCCTATGCTGGGGAGGTGGACGCTTCCCCAGCTCCCGCCCTGTTCCTGCTCGGTCGCCCGGAGGTCCGGGGGACGGCGGGAGAGGTGCGGCTGTCCGGCAAGGGGCTGCTGCTGCTGGCCTACCTCGCGCTGGAGGGGCCGCAGGACCGGGCCACGCTGGCGGCGCTGCTGTGGCCGGAGTTGGCGCGGGCCTCGGCCCTGAACAACCTGCGGGTGAGCCTCAGCGGGGTGCGGGGGCGGTTGCCGGGCGTCCTGGAAGCGGACCGGGCGCGGGTGGGCCTCGCGCCCCTGTGGACCGACGTGGCGGCCTTCGAGGCGGCGCTGGCGGCGGGGGACCTCGCCGGGGCCGGGCGGCTGTGGCGCGGGCCGCTGCTTGACGGGGTGCAGGCGGGTCCCGGACCGCTGGGCACCTGGCTGGCCGGGACCCGCGCCGCCCTGAGGGTCCCGCAGGCGGCAGGCACCGGGAGCGCCGCCCCGCTCCCCACGTCCCGGCCCCTAGCGGGCCGCGAACTCGACCGGCACGCGCTGACCCGGCGGCTGGCCGAGTCGCCGCTGGTGGCCCTGCACGGCCTGGGCGGGGTGGGCAAGACGGCGCTGGCCCGCGACCTGGCCGCCGGATGGGACCGCGTCCCCGGCGCGGGGGGGGCGACCTACGCCGACCTGCACGGTGCCGGGAGCCTGGAAGAGGTGTTGGCGCGGGTCGCGCAGGCGCTGGGGGTGCCCGGCTGGCAGACCCTGGCCGAGCTGGGCGCCCACCTGCGGCGGCGGCCGGGGCTGCTGGTGCTCGATCACCTCGACGGGGTGCCGGGAGCGGCCGGGGTGGTGGCCGAGCTGCACGCGGCGGCGCCGGGGCGCCCGCTGCTGGCGGTGCGCCGCTCGCCGCTGGAGGTGCCCGGCGAGGGACGCTACCTGCTGCGGCCCCTGGCGACGCCGCCCCCGGCCACCGGGCACCTGGCTTGGGAGGAGGTCGTGGCCTACCCGGCCGCTGCCCTTTTCGTGGAGCGGGCGCGGGCGGTGCGGCCGGGGCTGATGCCCGACGCGGGGGCGGTCGCGGAACTCTGCGCGGCGCTCGACGGCCTGCCCCTGGCGCTGGAGGCGGCGGCGGCGCACTGCGCGGTGCTGACCCCGGCGGCGCTGCTGCGGCACTTGGAGCGCCCGCTGGAGGTGCTGCGCTCGGCGGAGTCCGGCCCGGCCGACCTCGCTGAGCGGCTGGCAGGCACCCTGGCCGCCGCCTGCCCCGCCGATCAGGCGCGGCTGCGGGCCTGCGCCGCGCTGTCGGGCGAGGCCACCTTGGAGGAACTCGGCCTGCTGCTGGGCGAGGCCCCCGGCACGCTGCTCCCGGCGCTGGAGCGGCTGTGCGCGGCGGGCCTGCTGCGCTGCGCCGACGCGGGAGGCCACAGCCGCTTTGCCCTGCCCCGGCTGGTGCGGGCCTTTTTGCGGGCCGGGCCGGGGGGGGAGGGAGCGGGGGACACCCTCACGCGGGCCGAGGTGGGGGCGCTGCTGAAGTTGCTGCTCGCCCGGCTGCCTGCCTGCGCGGCGCAGACGCAGCGGGGCCATGCGCTGGAGGCGCGGGCCACCCTGCTGCGGCTGGAGCCCGACCTGCGGGCAGCGCTCGCGGGAGCGCGGGAGGTCCCCGCCCTGCACGACTCGGCCCTGCGGCTGTGCCGCGCCCTGACCGGCTGGTGGTTGATGCGCGGCCACCACGCCGAGGCCCAGGCCTGGCTGGAAGCGTTCGGAGCCCCCACCCACGCCCCCCTCGCCTGGGCCGCCGTGCGGTGGGACCAGGGCGACCCCCAGGCCCCCCGGCGGTTGGAAGAGGTGTGGGCCGACCCCACGCAGCCCGCCCGGGACCGTGCCTGGGCGGCGGCGCTGCTGGCGGGAACCGGAAAGCTCCCCGCCGGGCAGCGCCGGGAGTGGTGGGGCCGGGCGCGGGCGGTCGGGGCGGAGGGGCCGGGGGGCGGCTGGGAGGACGCCCTGGGCACCCGGCTGCATGCCCTGGCCGCCGAAGACCCCGCCGAGCAGTTGTGCGGATTGCGGCGTGCCCACGACCTGTTCAGCGAGGTGGGAGACCCCTGGGGCACCACCGTCTGTGCCCTGGAAATCTGGGGGCTGCGCGGCGAGCACCGCGCCTCCGGGTCGCTGCACGAACGGGTCGGGGAAGCCCACGACCTGGGGCACCCCTGGGCGCTGGGCCTGAGCCTGCACATGCTGGGGGCATGGCTGCTGGAGTGCGGGCGCCCGGCCGAGGCCCTGCCGCTGCTGGCCGCCCAGCTCTCGGCCTGGCAGGAGTGCGGCTGGCGCTGGGGCGAGGCCCTGGCCCTGGGGCAGGCGGGCGAGGTCGCCGGAGCACTGGGGCAACGGGTGCTGGCCTGCCGCTTGCTGGGGCTGGCGCGGGCGCTGCGGCAGTCGGGCGGGTCGCCTCACGGCTCACCCCCCCTGCTCGCCCTGGACGCCCGATTGGCCGAGGTGCCCGCTGACCTGCGCCGCGCCGCCGAGCGGCAAGCCTGGCGTGAGGCGGCCCAGATCCCACCCGAAGCCTGCGCCCCCCAGGCCCACCTCTGGCTGCACGACCTGCGGCTGGCCGAGATGCCGGGGGGCGCCTGACCGCATCCTTCCGCCCGTCATCAATGGCGCGGCCAGTTTCCTCGCTCTCTGGAATTCACCGCTCTGGGATGGCGTTGCCGTCCACCCCCCTCTGCAAGCAGCTCCGCGAGTCCCCACCTCCCCCGCAAGGGGGGAGGGGTTTGTTGCGTTCTACACGCGGTTCTCTGATGGCATCACGTCAAAAGGACGCCAAACTGTTCGCACCACTGGTCGTGCGGATTCCGGAGGAACCGTTATGGGATCATTGTGAATCCCAACCGGACTCGGAGGGTTGCGCGAGCAGAGGGAGAGCGAACAAGGATGACGGAGAGGAGTGGAGGGGCTGTAACGGATTATCCGGAATCCATATCAGTGGGCGTTCGGCGCCGCCACCCGCACCCCCGCCCCCTCCAGCGCCCGGCGCAGGTCGCGGGCCAGTTCCGCCGCCTCCGCCCCGTCCCCGTGCAGGCAAAGGGTCCGGGCGGGCACGCGCACCCTCTCTCCAGTCACCGCCGTCACCGTGCCCTGTCGCGCCAGCCGCACGCCCTGGGCGACGGCCTCGGCGTGCGGGAGGAGCGCTCCCGCCTGACCGCGCGGCCACAGCGAGCCGTCCGGGGCGTAGCCCCGGTCCGCGAAGGCCTCGCCCACCGGGGTCAGGCCCTGGGCCGCCGCCTCACGCAGCATCACGGACGCCTCGCCCGCCAGCCCGAAATACAGCCCGATGCCCGAATCCGCCGCTGCCCGCGCAATCGCGCCCGCCAGCGCCGCGTCCTTGGCGGCCATGTTGTAGAGCATCCCGTGGGGCTTGACGTGCGCCAGCCGCACCCCCTCTCGCGCCGCCACCACCTTCAGCGCCTCGATCTGCTCGCGCACGAAGGCGGTCACCTCCCCCGGCGAGAAGTGCAGCTCCCGCCGCCCGAAGCCCTCGCGGTCGGGAAAGCCGGGGTGCGCCCCCGCCGCCACCCCGTGCCGCGCCGCGAGGCGCAGGCTGCCGCGCATCGTCTCCGCGTCCCCCGCGTGGCCCCCACAGGCGATGTTGGCGCTGGTGACAAAGGGCATGACCGCCGCCTCGTGCGGGCTGCCCTCGCCCAAGTCGGCGTTGAGGTCGGTGGTGATGGTCTGACTCATGGCTCCTTGTACCACCACCGCAGCGCCCCCTCCACCCCGCGCAGGGTCCGTTCCCGCGCCCGCAGCGCCCCGTGGGCCGCCTCCAGCGTGACGGGCCGGAAGCGCACCCGGTCACCGGGCCGCAGTTGCCCCAGCGCCGGGCGGTCCACCGCCGCCACGACAAGCGGGGTGGGGTAGCCGCCGTGCGTGCCCGCGTCGCTCAGCAGCAGGATGGGCCGTCCGTCCGGCGGGAGCTGCACCGCGCCCGGCACGTTGGGCAGGCTGACCCGCGTGGGGTCGTGGGGCGCGGGCACCTCCCCGGCCAGCCGCACGCCCATGCGGTCGGCCTGCGGGCTCACGGCGAAGGAGCGGCGGGTCAGCGCCGTGAGCAGCGCCGGGGTCGCCTCGGGGGTGGGGAGGACCCGCAGCGTGAGGTCCGGCCCGGTCGGCGTCCCCAGGGTGGGGGAGAGGAAGGCCCTCGGGGGAGGCACCTCCGGCCGGGGCAGCCACCCCAGCCGGTCCCCCCGCCGCAGCGCCCGCCCCGAGAGTCCCCCGAAGCCCGCCTTGAGGTCGGTCGCGCGGCTGCCGAACACCTCGGGCACGTCCAGCCCGCCCCTCACCGCGAGCACGGCCCGTAGCCCCCGCGTCGCCGCCCCCACGTCCAACGTCGCCCCGGCGGGCACGGCGACCGCCCGGCCCAGGGGAAAGGGCTGGCCGCTCAGCGTGGCCGTGAAGGGAGCACCGCACAGCGTCACGAGGGCATCCGCGTGAAAGCGCAGCGATGGTCCCGCCAGGGTCACCTCCAGCCCCGCCGCCCCCGCCGGGTTGCCCACCAGCGCGTTCGCCAGCCTCAGTGCTATGGGGTCCGACGCCCCGCCCGCCGGCACGCCCAGCGCCAGGACCTGCCGACCCGCGTCCTGCACGGTGGTCTGGAGGCCAGGACGCAGCACTTCAATTGTCACGGGACCTCAACCATCGGCCGTCACGAACCGCACCCGGTCCCCCGGCCCCCACAGCACCGGCTCGGGCCGCCCCAGGTCGAACAGCGGCACGCCCGTGTGCCCCACGATTCGCCAGCCCCCCGGCGTCTGGCGCGGGTAGACGCCCGCCCACGGTCCCCCCAGCGCCACGCTGCCCGCCGGAACACGCTCCCTGGGCGTGGAGAGCCGGGGCATCTGAAGCTGCGGCGGCAACCCGGTCAGAAAGGCGAACCCCGGCGTGAACCCCAGAAAGGCCACCGTGAGGGTCACCCCCTCCAGCACCCGGATGAACTCCGGCCCGCTCAGTCCCACCTGCTCGGCACACCAGCCCAGGTCCGGCCCGTTGAAGGTGACGGGGAGGAGGTGCAGGCGTCCCGGCGCCGCCTCTCCCGACCGCAACCCGGCCAGCCGCTCCCGCAGGGCCGCCGTGAGCGCCTCCGGCCCAGCCTGGAGCGGGTCGTAGAGGAGGGTCAGCACGTCCAGCGCGGGCACTGTCTCCCGCACGCCGGGAAGGGGCCGCGCCGCGAGGTCCGCCCGCAGCATGGGCGCGAGGGCCGAGCGCACGACCAGGGCGGCGTCCCCCAGCGGGGTGATCTCGGTGGGCGGGCCGAACGGGGGCGGGCCAGACATGCCGCATGATTCCACGCGGGGCCGTTACGCTGGTCGGTATGACCTCCGGCGACGCCCGACCCCGCCACTTCCGCGCCCTCGCCGTGCAGCCGCACTGGAGTGCGGGGGATTTCGTCAGCGCGGACGCCTTCCGGGGCTGGCTGCGAGGGCAACTGGAACTGGCCCGGCCCCACCTCGCCGCAGACCGCCCCAACCTTGTCGTCCTGACCGAACTCAACGGGCTGCCACTGGTGCTGCGCGGGGTGCCGCTGGCCGTGCGGGCAGGAACCTTCGAGCGGGCGGCGCTCCTGCTCTTCCTGCGTCACTTCCCCCGCGCCCTCCCTGTCCTGCTGCGCGAGCGCGTCTCGCCCATCCGGGCGCTGCAAATCGCCCTGAGCGGCGAGAATGCCCAGTTGTACCTTGAAACTTGCCGTGACCTCGCCCGCGAGTACAGGGTCTACCTCTGCTGCGGCTCTACCCCCATGCCGCGCTTCCGGCTGGAGGAGGGGCGCGTGCGCCGCGAGCCGGGCGTGCTGCACAACGAAACCGTCCTGCTGGACCCCCAGGGCGACCTCATCGGCGTGGCCGACAAGGTCCACCTTACCCCCGCCGAGGAAGCCGGGGGCGTGGACCTCACGCCGGGGCCGCTGGAGGAACTGCGGGTCTTTCCCACGCCCGTGGGGGACCTGGGGGTGGCGATCAGCCTCGACGCCTTCCGCGAGGACGTGACCTCGCGGCTGGAGGCGCAGGGCTGCACGGTCCTGCTGCAACCCGACGCCAACGGTGCCCCCTGGACCGACCTGGAGGGGCTGCCGCCTGACCCCAGCGACGTGCGCGACCAACCCGTCGCCTGGCTGGAGTCGAGCTGGCAGGCCACCACCGGGGGCCGCTCCATTCGCTACGCGGTCAACCCGATGGTGGTCGGCAACCTGCTGGACCTCACCTTCGACGGCCAGAGCGCGATCACCGGCCGCGCCGAGGACGCCCCCGAGTTCCGGTCCTATGCCCTCACCGAGCCGCGCCCCGGCTTCATTGCCCTGCTGCCCTGGGTCGAGGAGGGCGAGCCGGAGCGCCTGCGGGCCGCCGGGCGCGAGCGGGCGGCGGGCAGCGGGCACCCCTGGGAAAACAGCTACCGCACGGGCGTCCTGCACGCCGACCTGACCCTGCCCCCCGCCTGGCTCACCGCTCCGCCCCGCACCTGGCATGAGGAGGCCCTGGCCGCCCTGCTGCGCGGCCAGGTGGCGTGGCCCCGGCCGGGACCCGGCTGGCGGGCCGTCGCGGTGGGGGCAGCGCTGCTGGGGCTGCTCTGGGGCGTGCAGCGGCGCAGGCGTTGACAAGTTCCGGGAGGGTGCCTATACTTCCTTTCGCGCTTGAGAAGGTTCCTCCGGGAACAGATCGGGAGCGCCCCGCCGCAAGGGGGGTTGGCCGAGTGGTTGAAGGCAACGGTCTTGAAAACCGTAGTGGGGCAACCCACCGGGGGTTCGAATCCCTCACCCCTCGCCATCAAGCAGGGCCAAGCATGACAATCTGGTGCTCTCTATTGGAGAGGTGGGTGAGCGGCTTAAACCAAGCGTTTGCTAAACGCTCGTACGCCTTAAAAGTGTACCGCGGGTTCGAATCCCGCCCTCTCCGCCAAGCACCACCACAGGCATGTGCCCGTAGCTCAGCTGGATAGAGCGTCTGACTACGGATCAGAAGGCCAGGAGTTCGAATCTCTTCGGGCACGCCACAAAAACCCCCACTAAGTGGGGGTTTTTCCGTTGGCCTTGAGCCGGTGGGCGACGGGTCAGAGCGGGCTTTTGGGGCCTTGACGACACATTTGACGACAACCCCCCCCTGTGTTTAACCCTCTTTTC
This sequence comes from Deinococcus sp. HSC-46F16, assembly GCF_024171495.1. Taxonomy (NCBI): domain Bacteria; kingdom Thermotogati; phylum Deinococcota; class Deinococci; order Deinococcales; family Deinococcaceae; genus Deinococcus; species Deinococcus sp. HSC-46F16. The sequence continues at coordinate 88,695 of NZ_JALJZW010000004.1, read as the reverse complement.
CCGGACTAAGGGGACTAAGGGGAGTAGCCAGGGGGCTGAAAGCTAATGCTGTCGCCTACATGTGCAAAGCGCACCCCGCCATACACGTGGGTGCGCCCGATGTAGTCCCCTTACTCCCCTTAACCCCCCTAAAAGGGGGCCTCTTCGTCCTCCTCTTCCACTGGCAGCTGCTTTGTAGGGGCGACCTGCGCACCGTGGCAGGCGAGTTGGTAGAGCCGGACGTGACGCTTGTGGTCCATGCCCAGAGCCTGCCACTGGTAGGAACCAACCTGCGTTCCCTCCCGGCGGCGCAGGATCATGCCCAGACTCAGGGCCAGGGTGTCACGGCTCATCGGCCTGGACGTGCGGCGCAACAGGGTGGCCAGGAGCTCGCTCCCGTCCAGCAGCTTCTCACAGAGTTCCGAGGCGGTCACCTCGCCATCTGCGAACTCGGCCCACCACGCCTCGACGAACTCCTGCAACTCCTGGCGGTCCGTGTCGCGTTTCGCCCGAAACGTGCGCTGGTTGCTGCCCAAGGTGTCCCCAGGCAGGCCCATCACGTTGAGGATTCCCGAGACAATGCTGGCCCAGACGTCAAACGAGGGGAGCCTCGCTTTACCGCGCGGGCGGCCTTGTTGTTCCCAGGCGCGCATAATCGTCCCCCAGGCTTGCTGGAATGCCAGGTATTCCGCTGGCGTCGGGTCGGGGGTGTAGATCTCGTCAGAGGTGGTCTCCGGCCGGGGGGCCAGCATGATCGGCAGCGAGCGTCGCCCAGTCTCGACCCCCATGCTGAGATTGATGCCCGTGGCTATCACCACCATGTCGGCCCGGTACTGTCCCAGCGTGTTGCTGCCCAGCATACGGTCGCTCCACGTCGAGGCTGTGAGGTAGGCCTGCAACGTTGCGCTGTCCAGCATGTTGTTGTCGGAAGGGATGTTGTCAATGCAGTACACCGGCTGCTGAGACGCGAGCGCACTCGTGATGGTTTTGCGGATCTCGCCCTCGTCGTCAAGCGGCGTTTTCACATCAACCCGTGGCCTGGCCAGGCGGCAGGCCAGGATCGCCAGGACGCTCTTCCCCGCCCCCTCTTGCTGGGCGTTGATGGCGTAGAGGGGGGTGGGGCCGTTGATGTAGGGGCGCGCAATCAGGGTGACGGGCAGACTCAGAACGTTCAGCCGATCGACGTCTGTGACGAAGGGGAAGTCGGCGAACGGCTTCACCAGCAGGTTCATGGCGCGCTCAACATCGTGCGCCGTTGGATGCTCGGGGACGACCAACGTCGGCGGGAGGTCCACATAGGTGGCCGTCTCGGGGTGGTACCCCGGAGTGACGACGGTGACGCCGTTGCGGTCTACCGTGACCCCCTCGACGACCTGCTCGAGGAAGGGCATGGCCGCATCTTCCATGGCCTCCTCGGGAGCGTTGAGGGTGAGGAGGGCCGTTTCGCTGGCCAGGCCTTTGGCCGTCTTTCCCCGAGCATCCAGACGCTGTACCACGACCTGTGACTCGACAAAGAAGGTGAGGGCTTCACGGGTGAGGGGGATCAGTTCCAGCCCCCGCGCCCTGTTCCGGCGCACGTTGTACAGCCGGCCATTGTGCCAATAGATGTTGTAGGGTCCGCGGCTCAGGAGGCCCAGCAGCTGCATGACGTTCTGGCTGGAGTCGTTGCCCAGCAGGAGCGTGGGTTTTACCGACGTCTCGTCCATGTCGCCCCCCCGCGTGCGATCACGCTGTTGATGGTCCGGTGCCCGTAGGTTTCGCCGGCCGTCGCCCGATCCCATTTGGGCCGCATCAGGGCGCTGCGGCGCATCAGCTCGTCCAGGAGATCGGGGTGCGGCCCGAACCAGAACCGCAGCATGTTCAGCAGCGCGTAGTCGGCATCGCTGGCGCTCGCGTAGCCCGTGATGTCGCCCTCGTCAAAGAGGCGTTGAAATTTGCTGCCGTTCTTCGCCCGCCGGGCACGCTCCAAGGTGAGTTCGAGGTCACTTGGCGCGGGAGCCAGGGGTGTGACCCGAGGGACGACCGGCAACGGCCTCGCGGGGCCGATCATGCCGTAAATGGTGTCAATCGCCTCCTGGGCGGCTTGCAGCGTGGTGTACGGGCCGTACACGTTGCCGGTGAGGGCCGCGTACTGGCCGGGGCCGTACAGCTCGAGGCCGTTGCCCCGCGAGCGGGCGCCCGGCTTCTGCCCGAGAGCGAACGTTTTGACTCCTTTACCACTTTGGCTGACCTCGGTGTAGCTCCCCAGGCTCTCCAGCAGCCCCTCGGTGCGTTCATCCACGCGCCCCTTGAGGACGCAGTCGTCGACGTCCAACATCACCGCGCCCTCCGGCAGCACGACCCCGAGGCCGTCCGCCTCGCCCGCCGCGACGCGGGCCACCACGTCGCCGTAGGCCTCGTGGTGCCGGGGGTCGCGGTGGTTGCACGGCCGACCCTCACGGTCGACCGGCACCTTGCCCATCCGCCCATTGCCGCGCGCCACGAGGCGGTAGGGTACGGCGCACCACGCCTGCATCTCGCCGGGTACCTTCCACAGGTGATCAGGGGTCATTCTTCCTCCAACAAAAACCCGGTCATTTCACCCGCTTGGCGCAGCTCGTCGTCATACAGGTGGGCGTAGTAATCAATTGTTGTGCGCACGTCCGCGTGGCCCATCAGCCGCGAGAGGGTGAGGATCCCGACGCCCTGGCGGCGCATGATGGCGGCGTACGTGTGGCGCAGACCGTGCACATGGATGCGCGGCAGCTCGAGGGCACTTGCCGTACGATTGAGGATCAGAGCCAGCCGCTCGCGGGTGTAGGGGCGGCCCGTGCGCGTGGCCGCGACTAGATCACCCGGACGACCGCGGCCCATTGCGGACTGCGCCGCGTGGTGGGCGAGCAGCCGGTCGCGCAGCTGGTTGGGGATGTGCAGCGTTCGGCGGCTGCGGCGGCTTTTGGGGTCAGTCACTGTCCCTCGGCCACGGATGTCCGTGATCTGCCGCTGCACCCGCAGAGTCTGACTGCGAAGGTCTATGTCCTGCCATTCCAGGCCGCGCACCTCGCCGACGCGCAAGCCCTGGACCAACATCATCTCAATGGCGATGCCTTCGGGGAGCGTGCGGACGTGGGCCAGCGCCCGCTGGGCTTGCGCGGGTTCCCAGTACGTAATTGACCGCCTCTCCGCGCGTGGGGGCGTGAGCAGGGAGGCCCGCACCCCAGGGAACAGCCGCTGGTGCAGCTGAGCGTGTGTAACGATGGCCACCACGAGTTTGACCGCCCGCCGCTGGGCGGAGGCGCTGGCGCCGCTCTGGGCGATGCTACGCCGCCAGACCGCCAGCCGCTCGTCGGTGATGGCCGAGACGGGGAGGGGCAGCAGCCCGCCGATCAGCCCCTCGGGCCGCGCGGTGTGGCGGTAGGTGGCCAGCGTTTTGGGGGCTAAGTCATGCCGTGCGATATAGCGTTGGGCCACGTCGCCGAGGGTCAGACGCAGCGCCGCCTGCGCGGCTGCGACGCTTGCGTACTGCCGCACGTGGTCCGCGTATACCTGGGCCTGTTCCATTACCTCGGCTTTGCTGTTGCCATACTTAGAAACTCGCTCGGTTTGGCCGTCGTATTGCTTGATAGTGATCTTAATTTCGTACTTGTTACGGTCCCGTCTTTTGCTGGGCGTGTGGATGATTACAGTGTTGCGCTTATCATTCATGCTCTGCCTCTAGGAATGAAAAAAGGCACCTCGGTCTTTTATAAGACCGAGGTCACGTAGGTCGCCGCGTCAAATGACGGACGAGATCAAAAGGGTGCCCTACCTACCAGCGGAAGTCACTGGGGCAACGGGCACCACGGGCGCATAGCATGCGCCGGGAGATCAACAGCCGGGGCTGCATCTCGGGGACTGCTTAGAGTCCTGCAGTGAAGGGGATTTTCACACCGCCGTTAGCGTAGCAGATGGCCAGCTGCCCGTGTCAACGCCGAGCGCGAACGGGCATCAGCAGAGCCACCCCTGGACGTGGCCCCTGCCCTGCCCGCACCCCGGAGCGCCGCGTCACGAGCAGCACCTCACCGATGCTGGCCCGCATCACAGTAGCGCGCACATCACGCATCAAGGTGGTCATGGGGACTTCGGCGTCGTGGGATGTCTTGGGGTCCGCCGGGCGCAGCCACGCCACTTGCACACCATGGCGGACGATGAGCTGGGGCGTCCCCAACTCGGCAGCTTGGACATGCTGGCGTGTGGCCCGGGTCAGTTGGGTCAACGTGACCACAGTCATGGGGACAGGGGTATCGGTCATGAGTGCAACCCCCGCAGCATACGCATCCCCTCCCGGCGGTGATAGCGCGCCGCGTTGGTGTCCGCGTCCGCCACCCCATGCTCAGGGCAGCGGAACACGCGCCCATCGCGGTGGCCCTCGGCGGCGCACCAGCCGCAGCGGTGACTGCTGCGCCAGGGTGGTACGGCAACGACACGCGACCCCGTGACGCGGGAGAGGGCCGTGAGCCAGTAGCGCCACTCGGTCACCCCGCTGAGGGCCATTCCCTCGAGTTCGGCGCTGCCCGCCAGTCCACGCCAGTTGGTCGCCTCGACAGCCACACCCCGGTACCGCAGCACCATCCGGAGGGCCTCGTCCAGCTGCGCGGCTCGCCGCGCGAACTGCACCTGCCTCACCATGGCGTCGCTGAGCGGGCTGCTGATTCCACCTGGGGGCTGCCAGCACCCTGTGGGCAGCGGTGGGGCCGGAACATGGCCCTCATCGTCGGCGCTGACCCAGGTGATCAGCTGGTGCACCCCTACGTCGATGCCGACAGTGTCGTCCACACTGGCACGGGGGAGCCAGGCGGGCGGAACACGGAGAGCCCAGGTCACTGCCCAGCCGTCCGTGCCGTCCGGCTGGCGGTAGCGCCGCAGGGTGGCGTGCCGGGTGCGCTCCACCTGCGGGTGCGAGGCAGGCGCCGCCGGGATGGGGCGAACCAGCAGTGCAGCGTGCCGTCGGGCCAGCATGTGCAGCTCGCTGAGGGCGGTCGTGGTGCCCGCGGCGTCACGTTCGGCCCACGCAGCGTAGTGCTGGTGGCACGCCTGAGCCACCTGAGCCCCGTCACGCAGTAGCACCGCCGAGAGCCGCAGAGGCAACCGCCAGATGTCCGCGAGAAGGGGCGCCTGCACCCCCTCGATGCAGACTTGGTAGGGGTCCATGGCAACGACCGCCTCGTCGAGGGGGACGCTCGCGCTGTCTCGCCTCGTCCCCGCGTGCATCGCCCGGCTGACAGCCCCACGCACCAGAGACGGAGGCACACTGTCCCGCAGGTCGAGCGTGCGGCTGACCTGTGCCGCAAGGCGGCTGACTGCGGCAGGGTCGCGGCTATGGCGGCCTGCCCCGCGGAGCAGGGTGTCGATGGCGGTTCCGGTGGCCAGGCAGTGCTGGAGCCACGCGGCCTGTTCCGGGTTGGGGTGGATGGGCGTACTCAGGCTGATCAGGACGCGGTCGCTCACAGTAACCCCTCTGGCCAGGGCGTCGACTCCGGAGCCAAGGGGGGGTCAGGCACAAAGAAGCGCAGCCTCCACGGCCACCCGTAATCAGTGCCGCACACGTACACGGGCCGGTGGATGGGGACCGGCGTGTCGGGGTCGGTGTCCCCGTCCACGTCAAGGAGGTAGACGGGATTGATGCCCATGATCTGGAGCAAGTCATGGGCAGTTGCGATGGGCCAGTTCGGGGTGACGGCTGCGTACAGCACGGTGGGCCAGTAGGGGCGCATCGGCGGCGGGCGGCGGGCATGGGCGTGCCACTGGGCTGCCCGCGTGATGGCCGTGGCCGTGTCGGTGGGTCCGGTCGGCTGGAGCCGAAACACTGATGGGAGGGGTGAGGGCTGCGGCCGAATCGTGAAACCGCCACGTGCCAGGGCGCGGGCAGTGGCGAGGGCGTTCCGCCACTGGCGGCCGAGGGCGAGGGCTTCGCTGAAACCGTCGCCGGTGACGGTAACGTGGATGCGTTGGATGGTGACCTCCTGCACGGGGTGGATGTGGGGGGACCCCCTCCCGTGTCCAAGGTCATGGGGGCCGGGGTCAACCCCCGGCCCCCACTCACGCGCGGTTATGCCCGGCGCCTGCCGGGGCGGAGGCGCTGCATCCACTGCCATACCCTGTGCCACAGCGCCCGGAGGTGGTTGGTCGGACTGTTGTTAATCATCGCCTCAATCAAGGTCTGCTGGGTGTCCAGCGTCTCTTGCTGCGTGTGGTAAGCCGCCGCCAGGCCCTGAAGCTGCCCTTGAAGTTCACGCACCTGCTCTCTGAGGGCGGCGAGGCTGCCGTCCAGCTCCGTTTCCTCGATCGTGGTCAACCGCCCATGCAGCGCGTGCAGAGCCTCGTGCATCTCGGCAGGAGTGAGCAACTCTTCGCCCATGGGGAGCTCGACCCCACGGTGTAAGAGAGCGGCCCGCAGCGCGGTCTCGAAGGTGCCGCCCGCTAATTTGGCCTCCATAAGGACATCAGCGACGTTGCTGGTGTACTGGCGGGCATTGCCCCGGCGGGGAATTGCCGTGCCACACACGTTTTCGAGCTTCTGCACGAGCTGATTCCGCCGCTCGGGGCTGAGGCCCAGGTGCTGATCCAGGGTGCTCACGGTGATGGAGACGCCGCCCGTCAAAAACTCTTCGACCCCCATAGTCCCCGCGGCGGTCACCCCGTGACCCCCGTCCAGTTGATGACCATGACGCGGGTGTGCAGCAGGTTGGGGTAGATCTCGTCCAGCAGCGTCTCGATGACGCGGGCGTGGGCCGCCGACGGCGTCACCCAGAGCATGGGGTTGGGGCCGTAGGCGATGATTTTGTCGCGCAGGCGGCTACGGCTGTAGCTGCCCGAACTGTACTCGATGATCCACCGCCGCTCGCTGCCCTGCGGCAGCATCTGGTGCCAGATGCCGTCCGGGACCGTGCCGGGGATGAGTTGCCCCTCGCAGGTGCGCCGTACCGTGAACTCAGCCTGCGGCCTCCAGATGATGGGGTCGGGGGCGACGCCGCTCTTCCGCCGGGCCAGGCCCATGCCGCAGTACTGCACCTGGGTGTGTGCGCTCAATCTGGCCGTATGCTGATCACGTACCAGCACGGGGACGCGGACGGTGGAGCGGCTGCGGGCGGTGACCCGGGCCTGGAGGGGCACGATCAACATCCCGCACTGGACGAGGATGGAGAGGGTGCTAGCGCTGTCGTCGGGGATCAACCCGGCCCCGACGAGCGCCGCCACGGGAATGACGCGGTCAACCCGAATTTCCCGTTGTAGAGCTGCAAAATCGATATCCACATGCCTAGCCTGCCAGCTGCGTCGCGTCTCCGCAGGCCGGATGCATTGATTTCTGAAAGTTAAGATTTGGTTAAGGTGGAGGTGCGATGAGGTGAGCAGGGGTGCTTGTGGGCCAGGTCATCAGCCGCCTTGACCGCAGATCGCACCGGATGATGCGCTTCTTGAGCGATGAGGCACGGCTATGCTGAGACCGCATGAGCACGCCCTATCACGCGCAGGTCTACGCGCATGAACTGACGCGCCGGGTCTCCGCGAACGATGACGATAAGCTCGCAGGTGCCCTCGTGGACGCGCAGGTGGACCTCAACCCACATCAGGTCGAGGCGGCACTTTTCGCGTTCCGTTCTCCGCTCTCCAAGGGCGCCCTACTTGCCGATGAGGTTGGGTTGGGAAAGACCATCGAGGCGGGATTGGTCATCTCGCAGAAGTGGGCGGAGCACAAGCGGCGCATCCTGATCATCACACCCGCCAACCTGCGCAAGCAGTGGGTGACAGAGCTGGACGAGAAATTTTTCCTGCCCGCGCAGATTCTGGAGACTGCCAGCTTCAATGCGGCCGTGAAGGGGGGGGAGGTCAACCCGTTCGACGGGCCCCACATCACTGTCTGTTCCTATCAGTTCGCAGCCCGCAAGAAGGATCTGCTGCGCCTCACGCCGTGGGACTTGGTGGTGATGGACGAGGCCCATCGACTGCGCAACGTCTACCGGACCTCGAACGTGATCGGCAATGCCCTCAAAGACGCGCTGGACGGTGTGCCCAAGCTGCTGTTGACCGCGACGCCTCTGCAAAACAGCCTGTTGGAGCTGTATGGCCTGGTCAGCTTGATTGACGGCACGGTGTTCGGAGACGTCGCCAGTTTCCGCGAACAGTACGCGAACCTGAACAACCCGGCCACCTTTCAGCACCTCAAGCGTCGCCTCGCTCCACTGTGCCACCGTACCCTGCGCCAGCAGGTCACCCAGTACGTCAACTACACCCGGCGGCATGTCCTCGTCGAGGAGTTCACGCCGCACCGAGACGAGCAGGCCCTCTACGAGCAGGTAAGCGCCTTTCTGCAACGCGACACGCTGGCCTCCCTGCCCAACAGCCAGCGCACGCTGGTAACGCTGATCCTGCGCAAGCTGCTCGCATCAAGTTCCTATGCCATCGCCGGGGCTCTGGGCAGCATCCGTGACCGGGTGCAGGCGGAGTTGAGCCGCAGCGCGCCCGGCACCTTAGAGGATGACCTCGCCACGGACTACGAGACGCTGGAAGAGACCGCCGAGGAGTGGCCGGAGGACGGCGAGGCACTTTCGGAGGGGCAGCGCGCGATGCTTACCGAGGAGGTCGCCGAACTCGAAGCTCTCTTGCTCAGGGCGCGCAGCATCCGGCAGAACGCGAAGGGCGAGGCGCTGTTGGGAGGCCTGAAACGCGCCTTTGAAGCCGCCGAGCGGCAGGGGGCAAGCCGCAAGGCCATTGTCTTCACCGAGTCGCGCAAGACCCAGGACTACCTGCTGTCTCTGCTAGAAGGGCACGGGTACACCGGGAAGGTCGTTCTGTTCAACGGCACCAACACCGACGAGCGCAGCCGGGCCGTCTACCAGAAGTGGCTGACCGCCCACCAGGGCAGCGACCGGGTGTCCGGTTCCCGCACGGCGGACATGCGCAGCGCCCTGGTCGACGAGTTCCGCGACCACGCCGAGATCATGATCGCCACCGAGGCGGGTGCCGAGGGCATCAACCTCCAGTTCTGCTCCCTGGTGGTGAACTATGACCTGCCCTGGAACCCGCAACGCATCGAGCAGCGCATCGGGCGCAGCCACCGCTACGGGCAAAAGCACGACGTGGTCGTGCTCAACTTCCTGAACAAAGGCAACGAGGCCGACCAACGCGTGTACGAGCTGCTGAGCGAAAAGTTCAAGCTGTTCGAGGGCGTGTTTGGGAGCAGCGACGAGGTGATCGGCGCCATCGGCAGCGGCGTGGACTTCGAGAAGCGGGTTGCCGACATCTACCAGCGGTGCCGCAGCCCGCAGGAGATCCAGGCGGCCTTCGACGCGCTTCAGGCCTCGCTCAGCACCGAGATCAACGCCGCGATGAGCCGGACCCGGGCGCAGCTTCTGGAAAATTTCGACGAGGAGGTGCGCGAGAAGCTGCGGCTGCGACAGGAGGAAAGCCGCGAGCAACTGACCCGCTTCACCCGGCTGCTGATGAACCTGACCCGCATCGAGCTGGAGGGGCGGGCCTCCTTCGACTCGGAGTCCGGGCGCAGCTTCACCCTCCACCGCCCGCCTCGAGACGATGTGGCCCCCGGGCGCTACGCGGTGCCCAGCCGGGACGAGCGACTGCGGGAAGGCGGTGGAGTGGGGCCCGGTGAACATCGGTACCGCCTAGGCCACCCCCTCGCGCAGCACCTCGTGGAGCAGGCCAAGGCGCGGTTCCTGGCCGGTGAGGTGGAGCACCTGCACTTCGACTACGGCGCCCACACGGGTCATATCGGTGCCCTCCGGGAGAGGCAGGGCAGCAGCGGCTGGCTGTCCCTGGCCCTGTACCGGGTCGAGGCGCTGGGGCAGACCGAAGAGCATCTGCTGTGGAGTGCCGTGACCGACGAGGGTGAGCTGCTGGCCCCCGAGATCACCCAGAAGCTTTTCGAGCTGCCGGCGCGGGTGAGCCCGGCCTCGGGAACGCCGCCCCCTGTCTTGCAAGACTTGCGCGAGCAGGCCCGGACGAGCCGCCGCGAGGCCATCAACCGGCGCAACTTGCAGGCCTTTGAAGAGGCGGCAGCGCGCATCGACACCTGGTCGGAAGACCTAAAGATTGGTTTGGAGCGGGAGATCAAGGAGTTGGACCGGCAGATCAAGGAGGCCCGGCGCGGGGCGACGACGGCGGGCACCCTGCAAGCCAAGCTCGACGGGCAACGGCTGGTGCAGGATTTGGAGAAGAAGCGCACCCAGAAGCGGCGCAGCCTGTTCGACGAGCAGGATCGGATTGACGAGAAGCGGCAGGAACTGATCGACCAGTTGGCCGCGAAACTGGAGGAACGCGAAGAAATGACGCCCCTATTCACCATCCGCTGGAGCTTGTCATGAGTGGGGCGTTCACCCGCCCGCCTACGTTGAGGGTAGCCGTTTTGAAGGACGAGGAACGGGCGCGTGTTGAGGCTGCCCTGACGCGGCGCTTCCTCGACACAAACCTGATTCCCGACCTTCCAGACGAGCCTGAGGAACCGGTCAAGTCCGCAGAGGAAAAGCGGAAAAACCGCCTATCTAAGGCGCTCGCCGCTTACACAGTGGCGGGGCTGTGTTGCCTATCGGACAACGACAGCATCGGATGCCTAGTTGATGGCGAGGAGGACAACGGCATCGACGCCATCCACATCCAAGGCGACACCGTGTATCTGATCCAGGCCAAGTACAAGCGTGGGGAGCCAGACCGGGACGACGACATCCATCCCTTCGTTAAAGGAGCCCGCGACCTGCTGGACGGTCACTACAATGACTTTAGGAACCCCCTGTTTCTCGACAGGCAGACCGAGATCGATCAGGCCATGACAGCGCCTGGATTGAAGCTGGTCCTCGTCTTCGTGCACATGGGTGAGATCGTGAAAGACCATGCCCTGCAACTGCTGACAGATTTCTGTCGGCAGACGGGCAGCACCTTTCACGACATCAACGGACAGCTGATTCACATGGCCTTACTGACTGACGAAAGGCGGCCTGAGATTGAGGCCAGGCTGACGCTTCACCACCACCGGCTCATGGAGACAGCACCGAGGGTCGCCTTCGGCTTGATTCATGTGCGGCAGCTCGCCGAGCTGTTCCATGAGTACGGCCCTCTGCTGTTTGACCAGAACATCCGGAGCTTTTTAGGCCGTAACTCCCTAAACCGTGATATCGAGACGTCCCTGCGCACAACGCCCGAGCTCTTCGTCCACTACAACAATGGCATCACCATGACCTGCACGCATTTAGAAGCACCGAGAGGCCAGCGAACACAGGGCAACTACAGAGTGCAAAGATTATCCATCGTCAACGGCGCACAGACCGTTGGCAGCATCGCTCAGGCCGTGCCTCCGGGAGACCCCAACCCGCCAGAGGCTTATGTCATGGTTACCCTCATTGAGACTCAGGACGCGGGCGCCACCTTTGCTGTGGACGTGACCCGTGCCCGCAACACCCAGAATCCCATTCCCGCAGAAGCGTTCGCGGCGCAGGACGTGACCCACGAGCACCTGCGGCAGAAACTCGCCATGCAGGGGATCCAGTACGTTTACAAGCCCGGCCGAGATCGGCGGGAGGCGCACTGCACCCTCGAGGATGTGGCGAACACGCTCGCCATGTTCAGCGCCGATCCCACCGACGCCCTGACCCGCGACGTCTCGGAGCTGCTCAAGGTCGGTAGCCCGGCGTATCAGCGCCTGTTCGGGACTAACCTGCGTCGGCTGGAGCCTGAGCGCCTGTACCGCATGGTGCAGGTCTTTCAGCAGGTGGAACGGACGCTGGCCGAGTACCGGCGCACCGCTCCTAGCCGCAGCCTAGAACGGCTTTTCTACAGCAGAATGCGGCCCCTTATCCGCTGCTGGATTGCCAAGCGCAGCCGGGTAGTTAAGGGTAACTCGGCCCTCCTGCTCAGCAACGCCGAGGCGGGCACCGTGTCCCAAGACATTGAGCGCTACGCCGGGCAGGTTTTGCAGGCGACTCTGGCCTACTCAGACGCGAACTCGCGGGGCGTGACTGCCATCAGCAACAGTCTGGCCGACTGCCGCACCATCCTCAGCAATCTGGAAGACCAGTGGCGGGAAGAGCAGCGGGCGGCGGCACAGCGAGCAGAGGCGCAGCGAAACTGACCCCTGGAAGGCCTATGGTCCTCACCACGCTTTCCCAGGTCGGGCGTAAACTTTCCCAATGGGACAGATGCGGTGGACTCTCGACGCGACCCTCAAGCGGTACGCCAAGAATCCCCACGCGCTTGTCCAGGCCAGCGGCCTCGCCAAGACGACGGTGTACAGCATCGTCAACGGCGAGACCACCTCGGTCGAACTGAAGACCCTGGAAAAACTGCTGCTCGGTCTGGAGCAACTGACCGGAGACCCCATGACCATCGAAGACATCCTGAAGCGTGAGGCGCCCGGTGAACTCGACCCGGCGTTGCACGCCCAACTTCTGAACGCCGAACCCTTCGACTGGGAGGAGACGCGCAAGCTCATCCCCGAGTGGACGCCCGAGGAAAAGGCCGAGAACGACGAGTTCTGGCTGGAGCAGGAGCGGGACCGCCGGGGCCGGGGCGACAAGCGCAGCCTGCGTCTCGACGCCTTGTGGAACGAACTGAGCGAGCAGGATCAGGCCCAGTGACCCTTCCCGCCCTGCCCCCCCTGGTGCTTGACACCAACATCATCGGGTACATGTACCGGGGAGACGCGCTCGGCTCGGCCTATGCCGAGCGCCTGAAGGGGCACCTCACCGTCGTTGCGTTTCAGACTGTGGCTGAAGTGCGGTTCGGCATGGCGAAGGCGGGCTGGGGCGACCGGCGACGCATGGATCAGGAGCGCTTCATGGCACGGTTCCGGCCCATTTTCCCCACCGACAGCGTCTGTACCCACTGGGCGCACGCCATGCTCGGTGCGCGGCGGGCGGGCCATCCCATCGACACCGCTGATGCCTGGATCGCTGCCACCGCCCTCGCCCTGGGATGCCCCCTCGTCACCCACAACGCCGCCGACTACGCCGGTGTTCCCAACCTGAAGATCATTTCGGAGCAACCTCTATGACCGACCGACCGAAGCAGCGCAACCTGAAACTGGAACTCACCTGGGTGGGCAAGGATCACCGCCCCCGCCTGGAGCCGCGCATTCTGCTGCCCGACGAGGAACGCAGCTACACGGCAGATGCCCGGGTCGATGACAACGACCAGTTCGACAACATGCTGATCTTCGGTGACAACTTGCTGGCTCTCAAGGCTCTGGCGACTGACAACAAGGTGAAGGGGCAGGTCAAGTGTATTTTTATTGACCCGCCCTACAACACTGGTAGCGCCTTCGAGCACTATGACGACGGCATGGAGCATAGCTTGTGGCTAGGTATGATGCGAGAGAGACTGGAACTTCTACGCGATTTATTAACTGAAGATGGTAGTATTTGGATTAGCATTGATGATAACGAAGCTCATTACTTAAAGGTCTTGTGTGATGAGATTTTTGGGCGACAAAATTTCGTTGCCGATGTGATTTGGGAGAAAAGTGACAGTCCGAGAATGGACGCGCGAACATTCTCTGTTCGACACGACCATGTTCTAGTCTTTTCCCGTAACATCGAGAGCCTCTACCTTGGTCGGATTCAAACCGAGATACAAGACCACTACAATAAGGTGGATGAGCAAGGAAGACGCTATTACACAAAGCCGCTTCGAGCAATGGGCGGTCAGGGAGACACTAGATTGGCGCGACCAACCTTGTACTTTGGCATAACCGCACCTGATGGCGAAATAGTTTACCCAAAGAAACAAGATGGCGTGGATGGTGCCTGGAGATGGAAGAGGGAAAAGATAGAAGCCGAGATCGACCGTATCGAATGGGTGCAGGGTCGCACAGGCTGGGTGCCTTATTATAGAATCTACGCAGAAGACGATTCCTCGCGTCCGCCTGAAACAATCTGGGCTCACGAGGATACAGGCAGCAATAGAACCTCTAAGGCCGAAGTCAAGGTTTTTAATCCCAAAGACCCCTTCTCCACTCCTAAGCCTGAACGCCTCCTTCAGCGCGTCATCCAGCTGGCTACCCAGCCCGGCGACCTCGTCTTGGACTCCTTCGCTGGTTCCGGCACCACGGGGGCCGTCGCTCACAAGATGGGTCGTCGCTGGATCATGGTCGAGCTCGGCGAGCATGCCCACACCCACATCATCCCGCGGATGCAGAAGGTCATTGACGGCACCGACCGGGGTGGAATCAGCGACGCAGTCGGGTGGAAGGGCGGCGGCGGCTTCCGGTATTACCGCCTTGCCCCCAGCCTCATCAAGTACGATTCCCGCCAGCACCCGATCATCAACCCGGAGTACAACGCCGAGATGCTGGCTGAGGCGTGCTGCAAGCTTGAAGGGTTCACCTACGACCCCTCGCAGGCGGTGTGGTGGCAGCACGGACGCAGCAGCGAGCGGGACTTCCTGTTCGTCACGACCCGCTACATGAGCCACAGCGACCTGCTCGACCTGTCCGAGGAAGTTGGGCCGGAGCGCAGCCTGCTGGTACTGGCGAAGGCCTACGACCGGAATGGCGACGTGTTCGACAACCTGACCGTCAAGAAGATTCCGGACGCCGTGCTGGGCCTATGCGAGTGGGACCACGACGACTACAGCCTGAAGGTCGCCAACCTCCCCAAGGCGAAGCCCGAGCCAGAACCCGTCAGCACGGCCACCGGAGCGAGGACACCGCGTAAGGGCAAGGTGGCCGCCGTGCCGGGCCTGTTCGACATGGGTGGTGAGGCGTGACCACCTCGCCCGCGACGCCGCACACCCTGACTGAGCACAACCCCAAACTGGTCAAGATGCTCTCGGATCGCCTGAGCCTGCGTGCCCCACAGCGCGAGGCCCTCGAAATCCTGGACACCCTGTTCGGCAAGGAATTGCCCCCCAAGGCCGACGAGGGGCTGGACCCCGAGGAGTGGGTCGCCCGCATCCGGGCAGCCCTTCCAGCCCGAACCGACTTTCGGGAGTTCGAGCGCGAGTTCGTCTCATTGGCCTTTGCCCTGGCGACGGGTGTTGGCAAGACCCGGCTGATGGGGGCGATGATCGCCTACCTGCACCTTCTGCACGGCGTGCGGCACTTCTTCGTGCTGGCCCCGAACCTGACCATCTACAACAAGCTGATTCAGGACTTCTCCTCGACCAGCCCCAAGTACGTCTTCAAGGGCCTCCAGGCCTTCGTGGTGGACCCCCCGGTCATCATCACGGGCGAGGACTACACCCAGCGGGACTGGGCTGCGGACTCGCTGTTCGGGCGGGTGCAGATCAGCATCTTCAACATCTCCAAGATCAACTCGGAGGTGCGCGGCGGGCGCGAGCCCCGCATCCGCAAGATGCAGGAAGCGCTGGGCCAGAGCTACTTCGAGTACCTCCAGGGGCTGCCCGACCTCGTGCTGCTCATGGACGAGTCGCACCGCTACCGCGCCTCGGCGGGCGTGCGCGCCATCAACGAGTTGCGGCCCCGCCTGGGCCTGGAACTCACCGCGACGCCCTACGTGGAGACCTCGCGCGGCCCCACCCCGTTTCGCAACATCGTGCAGGACTACCCGCTGGGACGCGCCATCGCGGACAAATACGTCAAGATTCCGGCGGTGGTCACTCGCGAGAACTTCAACCCGGCGGGCCTCAGCACGGAAGACCTGGAGCACATCAAGCTCGCCGACGGCGTGCGCCTGCACGAGAGCGTCAAGGTGGAACTCGACCACCACGCGCGCGAGACGGGGGAGAAGTACGTCAAGCCCTTCATGCTGGTGGTCGCCCGGGACACCACCCATGCGAGCCAGCTCCTCTCGCTGATCGAGTCTTCCGACTTCTTCGACGGGCGCTACGCGGGCAAGGCCATCCAGGTGGACTACACCTCGGAAGACCTGATGATCGAGCGGTTGATCAAGGTCGAGGATCCGGATGAGCCGACCGAGATCGTCATTCACGTCAACATGCTCAAGGAGGGGTGGGACGTCACCAACCTCTACACCATCGTGCCGCTGAGGGCCGCCAACGCCCGCGTGCTGATCGAGCAGAGCATCGGGCGCGGGCTGCGCTTGCCCTACGGCAGGCGGGTCGAGCGCCGCATCGTGAACGCGGACGGAAAGCGGGTCACCGACCCCATCGACCGCCTCAACATCGTCGCGCACGACAAGTTTCAGGAGATCATCGAGGAGGCCAACCGGGACGACAGCCTGCTTAAGCTCGTGGACCGCGTGCTGCTGGACGAGCGGGGCGGGGTGCCGCCCTCGGTGCCGGTCCTGGCCGCGCCGGGCGTTCGGGGTCTGCTGGGGCTGGACACGCTGCGGGTGCCCGCTCAGCAGGCGGCTGAGGAGGGGGCCGAGGGAACGCCGGTGGCCGACCCGATCGCCGGGGAGTCCGAGAACCCAGTCCTAGCGCCCCAGCCTATTTTCACGCCTGCCGAGCAGCCGGTGGCCCGCGAAGTCTACCGCGCCGTACAGGAGATCAGCCGGGAGGTGGCCGCGGTGCCCCGGGTCGAGGCGCTGCGCTCCCCTGAGGTACAGCAGCGGCTGGTGGAGCGGGTACAGGCCAAGCTGCCCACCGTGCAGCCGACGCTGCTGGACGGCGCGCAGGCCCCCGTGCCAGACGTGGCGGGAATCGTCGCCCGCACGGCCGAGCTGCTCGTCGAGCGCACCATCAGCATTCCCCGCATCGTGGTGGTGCCCGAGGGCGAGGCGAGGCGCGACTTCCAGCCGTTCACCCTGGACCTGAGCCGCGTGAACTACGCGCCCCCCAGCCGCACCCTGGTGGTGCAGAACCTGAACGACAACACGCAGGAGTGGGTGCAAGCGGTGCACGGCGGCCAGATCGTCGAGCGGAACTTGCAAGACCTCGTGGTGCGGGGCCTGCTGAGCAACCCCGAGATCAGCTACGACGAGAACGCAGACACGCTGTTCGACCTCGCCGATCAGGTCGTCGGGCACTTCGAGGCCAAGGGGCACGACTACGAAACCATCCGGGACATCCTGATCGCCCACGAGCGCGACCTTTCCCGCCTGATCTTCACGCAGATGGAAGGGCACCAGAAGCAGGGTCAGGTGCGCTACGCCCATGAAATCCGGCAGGGCTTCACGGAACTGCGCAGCAGTACGCTGAACTACAGCCGAGGCGGGCTGCTGGGCAACCCCCAGGCCCGCCCTCCCGCCGGGCTGCGAATCGAGGCTTGCGTGTACACCGGCTTTCAGCGCAGCCTGTACCCCCAGGTCAAGTTCCAGTCGGACGCCGAGCGGGTTCTTGCCCTGGTGCTCGACCGCGACAGCCTGAAGTGGTTCCGGCCCGTCAAGGGCCAGTTCCTGATGACCTACCGCCTGGGGCACCAGATGCACGACTACCTACCTGACTTCGTGGCCGAGACGGGCAGCGAGATCCTGATGCTGGAGGTCAAGGCCCAGAACGAGCTGGACGACGCTGAGGTCCAGGAAAAGGCGCGGGTGGCGCGGGAGTGGTGCGAGGCGGCCAGCCAGCACGCGCGGCGGTACGGTGGAAAACCCTGGCGTTACGCGATCATTCCTCACACGGCCATCGCCCAGAACCAGACGCTGATGAACCTCGTCGAACAGGGTGCTGGTTAAGGGGTAGGCCTGGATGCCCAGCCGGATTCACGTCCAGGGGCGATGTTCTCTCACCTCCTGCGTAACCGAGTGGGGTCGAGGTACTGGCTGCTAATGATGTAGAGCGCCCCCTGGGTGTCGAGCATGTCCTGCAAGGGGATGCCCGCTTCCCGAAACTGCTGGTGCAGGTAGCGGCAGCGCCCTACGTAGTCGGTGAGGAGGTTGCCCAAGCTGCGCTTGTCCAGCCCGTCTTTCTTGTCGTACAGCCACTCCACGGCCTTTCCGCCGAAGCTGGGGCGGTAGAACGGGTGCCCCAGCGGGTCGGCGAGGAAGAGGAAGTAGCTCGCGACGCTCGCCCGGGTACCCGCGCCTGAGAAGTGCTTGCGCTGCGTTTCGCTCAGGGTGTCGAGCGCGGGGTCGAGGGTGCTCCAGAACAGGTCTGCACGGCCCGGGTCGAGCGGCGGCGTCCACAAAGCGGACAGCGCTTCCCGGAAGACTCCGGGGGCCTGCCGAATCATCGTGTTGAGGCCATCGACGATCTGCCAGCCGAGCAGGTTGAGTTCCTGCGGCGGCTGAACGTTGACCCGGGTGACCGCGGGGTCGGCGAGAAAGTCCTGGAGCCGCGTGTGAACGCTGGCCGCGCCCCTGAGCTTGTAGGCCCGCTCGTTACGCTCCAGGTTCTCGCCCTGGGTTTGAAGCCAGGCGCTGACCTCCTCCAGACGTTTGCGGAACATGCCCCAGTGTAGTGAGGTGCGGCGGGCCCGGCCTCCTCAAATGCCCGCCGCAGTCGGCTGCGCCCAGAGCGTCTCGAGGGACGGTGCCCGGCCGTCCACAAGCGCCTGCATCGCGGCGACGATGAGCCCTGCCCGGCGCTGGAGAAAGGCCTGATACTCGGGCTCCAGCCTGGCCCGGAGGAGCGATCCGCTCGCCGCACCGTACTGCGCCTTCTCAAGGTCCTTCATGTCGATCAGATGCGTGCGCAACCTCTCGCGGACGATGTCCTCATCCGCCCACTGCACCCTCTCTTGGAGGTAGGCCAATGGATCCTTACGCCCGATGCTGCGGTTGGTCTTCCACGTGATCAGGGCGCAGTTCAGGGCGAGGTCGCCTGCCTTCTCCAGGCCAGCTGCGGCCAGGAGGGCTGCCGGAAAGACATGGTGGTATTCGCGTTTCTGCACGCTCTCGAAGGAAGCGGGTTGATCGTCCGCGAAGTCCCGGGCGCCCAGCAAGGTGGTCACGGCGAGAATGGCCCGGGCCCGGATGCCCATACCCTTGGGCCAGCCCGCCGCGAGAAGAGAATCCGCATCCGCAAGGGGGAACTCGGCACGGTTGAGCACGGGCACCGAAGCGAGTTCCTGCTCGGTGAAGCCGGGATTGAGCAGCAGCGCCTTGAGCGCCCGGAAGTCGGCGAAGGCGCGGGAGGCGGCGGCGTTCTCGTAGCGGTCGGTGAAGAAGGAGGACCACAGATACCGCCTCAACAGGCGTTCGCCCTTGGCGGCCAGGTCACCGTGCTCGGGGATGTGGTCGTACGCCGCCGCGATGACGGCCAACACCGCGTTTGTGGGCAGGCGCGCGGTGTCGAAGACACCCTCCTGGGCCAGAAATCGGCTCATGCGGTGCAGCCCGCGCGTGAGCTTCGGCCAGTTGTCCAGTAGCTGCTTCTTATCCATCTCCACCATGCCGCGTTCGTTCGGCAGCTTCTCTTGAAGCAGGGCAGACGTGGACAGCACGAGGTTCGAGAGGTTGCCGTACCGCCCAATTTCCGGGTGCTGCTCGTCCAACTTGGCTTGCAGGACATGCAGTGACTGCCCGGCGGCGTTTTCGAGTTCCGCGACGATGATGTCGTACAGCGCCAGCGGCTTGCTGTTGGTGTTCATGTTGATGAAGACCTTGAGCGCCACATCCTTGGTGGTCGAGGCGGGCAAAGACAGGTATGGCAGGTTGAACTGCGCGACGAGGGTACGCAGTTCGGTGATCTGCTCATGGATCTGCTTCTGCTGCGCGACGTAGGCCCTGAATTTCGCGAGGGCGTCCGGGGCTGCGTCATCCGGTTGAAGGTGGCGGGTCGCCTCGGTCACCCAGGTTTCGATCTCAGTCTTGATGTCCCCGGGCCGCAGCAGGGAAATGGGGATCAACCCTCTTTGAAGGCACTGGGCAGGATCGTCCGCCCAGCGGGGCATCCGCAGCCCCTGCCTGTTGAGCCACCGCGGAATGCAGCGCACACCCATCTCCGCCTCGGCGGGGGCACTGCCCTGGTCAAAGGCGGGCAGGTACACGAAGTAGGTTTCCTGCGCGTAGTTGTTGTGCATGGCACGCCAGAAGGCCGTGAGGCGCTGCTGTCCGTCCAGGAGGTGACGGGTCACGGGCTGGGGGTGCTTCGGTTCCGCCGTGACGATGTACCGCGACTCGAACTGCTCCGGCCCGGCCACTTCGAGCATCAGGGTGACTCCCACCGGCAGGTTGTAGATCACCGTGTTCAAGAAGCTCGTGATGCGCCCCCGGTCCCAGGCCTCATGCCGTTGAAAGCGGGGCAACTTGATGCTGCCCTGCCCAATCTGGACAAACCAGGTGCTGAGATTCTGATCCTGGGCCTTGCTCGACTGCTGCATGGGGGCAGTATTGGCCATGGGACGGCTGGAACTTGCCGGACATGCGGAGGAGACACCCGACACATGAAGTCCGCTCATTCCTCAGATTCGTGCCCCGTTGTGACGGTGGCCTGCTAGCGTGAAGTCATCACCGTGACCGCCATCTGCATCTGCCAGAGAACGCCTTTGACCGCCGTGGAGCGCGGCTGATGTCACCGCTGCTGCGCCGGGTGCTTGAGTACCTGCGGGCGCATGGGCCGCAACCCGAGGAAGACCTGCTCGAAGTCTTTGGGCTGAAGCGGGCCCTGCTCACACGCATGTTCAAAGAGGCCCGGGGACAGGTGCGCCAGCAGGGCGAATACCTGTTCCTTCCCGGTCAGGAGGAGCGGGTCGCCGAACTGCACGGTGCCCCCACTGCTCGGGTCACGTCGTATGTGATCCTCGACACGGAGACCACGTCGGTCGACCGCACCGAGGCGCGTTTGCTGGAAGTCGCGGCCCTGCGCATCGAGGAGGGCCGTCTCGTCGAGACCTTGCAACTGCTGGTCTCCGGGGAGCGGGTGCCTCGGGTGGTCACGGAACTCACCGGCATCACGCAGGAGGAACTCGACCGGGAAGGCCAGCCGCTGGCCGAGGTGCTTCAGGCCCTTCTCGCGTTCCTCGGCGACCTCCCCCTCGTGGGGCACAACGCTCTGAGCTTCGATGTGCCGGTCCTGCGCCGTTTGTGCCGCGAACAGGGGCTGAAGTTCCAGCCCCCCTTCGTGCTCGACACGTTGTTGCTCGCGCCCCTCGCCTTCGCGGCCGAGGAGCCTCCCGTGGAGGGGTATGGCCTGGAGGGGTTGCACGCCTGCTTCTGCGGCGAGGTTCACGACGATGCCCACCGCGCGCTCGCGGATTGCGCCGCCACCTCGCGTGTCCTCGACCGCATGATTGCGCGGCTCCACGCGCTTCCAGCCGACGTGCAGACCCTGCTCGCCGCGTTGCCCGCTCCTGAACTCGCGTTGGCGTTCGACCCTGTCCAGCTCACGCGTGCGCAGCTCGAGGCGCTGTCGGCCCGGGTGGCCGGTGCGGTCACCGGGGTCAGCGCGGTGTGGAGCAGCGGGCGCCAGGCCCATGACGTGGGGGAGATGCTGCCCTCCCCCCGTTCGGGACAGATGCAGATGGCGCAGGCGGTGTCGGAGACGCTGAGCGGCCCAGGCCGCCTCGTGGTCGAGGCTCCGACTGGCACCGGCAAGACCCGCGCCTACCTCTACCCGGCCCTGCTGCGCGGGCAACCGGGCAAGCCGGTGGTGATCAGCACCCACACCAAGCAGTTGCAAGACCAGATCGTGCAGGAAGCCCGGGACCTCGCGGCGGACGGCTTCGGGGTGCGGGTCGTGGCCCTCAAGGGGCAGAGCAACTACCTGTGTCCGGAGCGGCTGCACCTGCTGCTCACCCGGCGATTCCGGCCCGACAAGCCCGGAGAGGCCCCTGGCACCGAGGGCGCTGACCCGGAGGCCGCCGAGGAACAGGAGCGGCATCTCCCCGGACGCCTGGTGATGCCGCCCGGGGAGGCCCGCGCGGTGGCGTTGCTGGCCCTGCACGTCCGTGCCGGGGAGTACGGTGCCCTGCCCCCCAGCGCGGTGACGCGCTCCCCGGAATACCTGCGCGCGAAGATCGTCACGTCCACGGTGGCCACACGCTGCCGGGGAGAGTGCCCCTTCTCGGGGGCCTGCGCCTACCACCGCACCCAGGCGCTGGTGCCGCAGGCGAACGTCGTCGTGGTCAACCACGCCCTGCTGCTGCGCAACCAACTTAGTGGGCTCGAGCAGGAAAACCTGCCCTTCAGCCGGGTGGTGGTGGACGAGGCCCACGACCTTCAGGACGCCGCGATGTCGGCCCTGCGGCGAGAGGTGGGCAGCGACGGCATGCTCAGCGTCGCGCGGGAGTTTCTGCGCCGGACGCAGGGGGAGCCCTCGGGCCTGCTGCCCAGCATCGAGAAGGTGGCGAGCAGCGCTGGGAACACCCAACTTGCGGGGTACGCTCAGGGCGCTGCCTCGGCGTTCGACGTCCTCGTGACACGCGTGGACACCTGGCAGGCGGCCCTGCACACCTTTGCCATGCAGTTCGGGCAGGGAAGCGAAGCGTTCGGCTTTCAGGCGGCCATTGACCCCCTCCCCAGGCAGAGCGCCGAGTGGCGGGCGGTGGCCCACGCCTCGGAGGAACTGACGGCCAGTCTCAAGTACTGCGCGGGCTTCATCCCCTCGCTCGCGCAGCGCTCCGAGTACCAGCTCGACCTGGAGGCGCTGCTCGCCCGGCTCAACGACCAGATCGAAACCCTGGGCGTGCTGCTGACCCAGGGCCTTCCGGGGGCCCATGTGTACGCCGTCAGCGCCGGGGAACACCAGGCCTCCATCTGGGCCGTGCCGCTGTGGCTGTCAGCGGCCCTCGAGGAGCTGTGGCAGAAGACCGCCAGTTTGGTGTTCACCAGCGCGACCCTGCGCGTGCCGGGCACCTGGCCTGCGGAGGGGGGCAGCGGCGAGCCCGAGGACTTCGGGGTATTTCAGCGTGACCTCGCGCTGCCGGAGGCGCAGTACATGGTGCTGCCGCCGGTCCTGCCCTACGCGCAGGGGCACGTGCTGCTCACCAACCACCTGCCGCTGGTGCATCACCCGGACTTTCCGGCCCTCGTCGGGCAGGAACTCGACAACCTCGTGCCGCAGACGCCGCACCAGGCGCTGCACATCTTTACGGCCAACGACCGCCTGCGCCGCGCGAGCCGCAGCATGTCCCGGCGGCACCTCGACTCCGTGCGCGACGGCACCCAGCGCACGGTGCAGGATCTGCGCCGCGGTGAAGGATGGCACGCCCTCGGGTCGGCGGGGTTCCTCCAGGGGGTGGATATCCGCGACCTCGCGCTCGTGAGCCTCGACAAGACCCCGTTTCCCATTCCGGACCTTGTGCTGGAGGCGCAGCGGCGGGACGTGAACGATTTCGAGAAGTACTGGAACACGCTGTACCTGCCCAGGGCCGTGCTGAAATTCGTGCAGGGCTTCGGGCGCCTGATCCGCAACGACCGCGCGGGGTTGCCCCCGGGGGCCTTCGTGGTGTGGGACAAGCGATTGGCCTTCGCGCACTATCAGGACCGCTTCCTGGGGGCACTGCCCATCCCCCCCGAGAATGTCCGCCGCGCCCGCAACCGCGAGGACTTCTACGCGCAGCTGGGGCAACTCTGGGGCAAGCCCCTCACCTTCGAGGAACTCGTCTCCCCGAAGATGCGGCTCATTCACCGGTACCGCGAGGAACTGCGCGGCCTGGGCGAGCCCGAGCGGCGGCACAAGCTGGAAGAAGCCCTCGTCGACCTGTTCGAGTTCCCACCGGGCGGCTTTCGTGAGGGGCAGTACGCGGGCGTGACGGCGGCCCTCGACGGCGTCGACGTGCTCTCGGTCATGCCGACCGGGGCAGGGAAGAGCCTGGTGTTCCAGCTGCCCGCCTGCCTCGGCGACGGCTACACGGTCGTGATCTCGCCCCTCGTGGCCCTGATTCAGGATCAGGTGAGTCGCCTGCAACAACTGGGGCTGCCCGCCGCCGGGCTGTGGGGCGGCCTCTCACGGGCCGAACAGGACAGCACCCTCGAGGATGTCCGCGCCGGGCGGGTGAAGCTGCTCTACCTCGCGCCCGAACGGGTGCGCAAGAGCGCGGCGGTGCGTAAGCTGCTGGGGGAACAGCCCCCGGAGCGCGTCGTGTACGACGAGGCCCACACGCTGCTGGAGTGGGGGCACGACTTCCGGCCGGACTACCTGCACGTCCGCAAGGAGTTGCACGCCCTGGGCGTGAAGGCCGCCGTGAGTGCCTTTACCGCGACCGCCACGCCGGAGACCCGGCGCAGGCTCATCGCCGTGCTGGAGATGGACGCGCCCGAGCGCACCGAGCTGGGCGTGCGCCGCCACAACCTCTACTACCAGGTCGTGGACGTCAAGCCCCGGACGGGGGCCGCGCGCCGGGGCGGCGGGGCTGCCGGTGAAAAGCCCAAGGTCAGTCGTGACGAGGTGCTGCTCACCATGCTCGCGGGGCTCAAGACCAACGAGGACACCCGGGACGGGCGGGCCATCGTCTACGTGGGCAGCCGCGCGAAAGCCGAGCGCCTGGCCGCGCTGATCGGCGAGATCGGTGTGGAGGTCGCGGCCTACCACGCGGGCCTCTCGCCCGCGGTGCGCACGGAACTCCTCGACCAGTTCCAGGCGCGCCTGATTCGCGTCATGGTCGCCACCAACGCCTTCGGGATGGGCGTGGACGCGCCCGACATCCACCTCGTGGTGCACTACGACGCGCCCCTCTCGCTGGAGAGCTACGTGCAGGAGGCCGGGCGCGCGGGCCGCGACCCCAAGATTCAGGCGCGGGCGGTGCTGCTGTGGAGCACCGGCAGCGAGCGCCGGGCGAAGTACCTGATCGACCACAGCTACCCCGACGCGGCGCAGGCGCAGACCCTCCTGAATGTGCTCAAGAACGGCGTGCCCTTCCCGACGCTCTCGGAGCTCGCCGCGCAGGAGGGGGTCGACCTGAACACCCTGCCCACGCTGCTGCATCTGCTGGAGGTCAGCGGGGCCATCCGGTACAGCTATGTTCCCGGACTGTGCCGCGTGTACCCCTATTACGGTGTCCCCCTGCCTGAGGACGCTGTCGTCCGCGAGCTGGTGGAGCGCACCCGCACCGAGCCGGCGCACCTGTCGAGGCTGTACCGCACGCGCGCCGCCGACATCGAAGACCGCTTGATCGGGTTGCAGCGGGAAGGGGTGCTCGGGGTCATGCTGCTCGAGCCTGCGCTGAAGATTGACGTCCGGCAGGATCGGATCGGGCTGACGGCCTACGAGGCGCAGGTGGCCGAACTCAAGCGCGCGAAGCATGCCCGCTTTCAGGAGCTTAAGAAGATGCTGCTGGATGGCCGCACCTGCCGGGGCTACCAGTTGCAGCTGCACTTCGAGCACCGGGGCGAACAGTGCGGGAACTGCGACGTCTGTGCCCCGCAGCGCCCGGCACCCTGGGAGGGGGTGACGGTCGACTTCGAGGGACTGTGGAACCCCCGCAAAGAGCTGCTCAGGCTCCTGGCCCACCTCGAGAAGTTGGAGCACTTCGTCGGCAAGAGCACGCTGGTGCGCATTCTGCGCAACGAGGATTCCAAGGGCTTCCACGGGGGCGACCCGGGGACTGCCGCTGCGCCCAAACCCTTCCACTGGAAAGAGAAGAGCGCACCGAACTTCGGGAAGCTGCGCTTCCTGCGGGGCCAGCTGATCCGCGACGCCCTAGAGCGGCTGTGCGAGGCGGGGTTCGTGCAGGTCGAGCAGCGCAGCTTCCGTGCGGCCAGTCCCCCGCTGCCGATCTTGGTGCTGACCGACAAGGGCAGGAGGGAGGTGAAGGGGTGGACCACCTCCTGACCCGTGAGATCGAGGTCGTGTTTCTCGAGCACCTCGCCCGCGACCCGCGCGCCAGTGCCTGGAACGCTGTCCAGCTCACGGAGGTGGATGTGCTCGGTGCCCTCCGGCGCCGCGCGCCGAAGCTCCGCCCGTCAGTGGACGAGGTGCTCGCCGCCGCCCAGGCCAGCCCCGCCCTGACCTGCCGGTCGGCACCGCCCACGGTGGTGGACGGGCAGCTCTCCCGCCACGTCCTGCTGTGCCACCCGCGCCATCTGCCCGGGGCGAGCGCCCGGTCGGGTCAAGCTGATTTTGCCCGCCTCGCGCGGGACCTCAACGCGGCGGGTCGCCAGCCGGTCGCGCTTCTCAGCCAGGCGGAATTGCGGCTCAGGGAGGGCACGGGCACCCTCACCCTGCGTAACGGCGGGTACGGGACGGACGCCGACCTCCACGTGACGGGGGTGACCCGCCCGGATTGGCTGGTCGCCACGGTGAATGGTCGGCATGTGGAGCTGAGGGCGAACCCGGCCTACAACGGGTATTACCGGGGGCCGGTGGTCGTACAGACCTCTGCGGGCGAGGCCACCTGCACGGTGGTTTCACACCAGTGGCGCTGCCCCCCGGTCAAGAGTGATCCCGTGGACTGGCGCTCCCTGGTGACCCGGCACGCCCACCTCGACGAAGAGGTGGTCAGGCACGCGGTCGAGCAGCACTTGAGCGCGGCAGGGTACCGTCCGCTGACCGGGGGCTTCTTCGCGCTGGGCAGTCAGGAGGCCGGAGCACACGGCACCGCTGAAGTGCATGTGACCACGACGTGGCGGGTCACGGCGAAGCAGCTCCGGGAGGCCCGGCTGCCCGCCCAGGGGCATGCCCCGCTCGTGCGGCTCTACAGCCCCGACGGCACGGACCGGTACGACGTGCCCTTCGACGGGGAGGCCCTCCACGGAGAGGCGCTGGAAGAACTCTTCCTGATGTGGGACGTCAAGGTCGGGCGGGAACTGCACCTGACGCCCTACCGCGGGCACTACCGGTTCGAGGTGCACCGCCCCGGAACGTGGCTGAACGCGAAGGCGGACGAGTACGGCATCGTCGGCACGCTCGCCGCCCTGCACCGGACGCCCCACTTCTGGGATCAGCTCGAGGAATGGCTCGCTGACGCCCCCGTACGGGTGCTGCTGCACGGGCCGGAGGCGGGGCTGCTGGCCGAGACCCGGCGGCGGTTTCCGAAGCGGCTGACTGTGCGCCTCACGGACCGGCCGGTGGGCGAAGACCGGCTCTACTTCATCAAGGCGGGTGAGCTGGTGGAAGCGCGGGGCCTGCCCGGGGGACAGCTCCTGAAAGGGGGCAGTTGGCCTGCCGCACTCTGGGAGGAAGCCGCGCCGAGGAAGGCGGCGGTGGTCAGTCCCACGCTGCCACCGCCTGCGCCTGCGCCTGCCCGAACTGTGGCGGGCGGCCTCGAACCCTACGCGGTGTGGAGCGGCACCGTCGCCCATCCCCTGGAAGGGCGGTCGGACAAGGTCGTGCAGAGCGTGAAAGAGATCTTGCACGTCGAGGGCCCGATGGTGGGTCACCACCTGTACGCCCGCTACGGGGAGGCCCTGTCGGCGCAAAAGGGCCGTGCAGGCCTGTCTCCGATGGCCCTCAAGCGGGCGCTGAACCCGGTTCTTTACCACGCCGCGCAGCAGGGTGAGCTGCTGGCCGAGGATGAATTTGGCAGCGGGGGTCAGATCGGCTTGGTGTACCGCCTGCCCGGGCAGACGGTTCGCCCGAGGCTCAAGGGCGACCGCAATCTCGACCGCATTCCCCGCAGTGAGCTGCGGGCCGTCGCCGCGACGGCCAGCCCCGACCTGCCAGAGACAGAGCAGGTCGCCTGGGTGCTGGAACAGTTCGGGTTCGGCCGCTTCCTCACGGGCGGGCCGGAACAGGTGCGTCCCCTGTTGCTCCAGCGCACTGCGGTGGGCCCGGCGGCCCCCCAGCGTCGCCGGGCCCGCTGATCAGGAGGAGAGCCGCTCGAGGCGCGCGAATTCCAGCGCCATGCGCTTGGTGCCGCTCTCGAAGCGGATGAGGGCCTCGGTCTGCGTGCCGACTTGCCGGACCTGAACGACCTCGCCGTCCCCGAAGCGCGCGTGACGCACCCGTGCCCCGGACGTCAGAGGGGCCGCCGCCCCGGGGGTGACCGCGCGCCCGAGGGGATCGGAGCCGAGCTGGGCGGCGCTCCGCGCGGCGCCTGGGGACGCCGCCGGGGCTGCACCTGCCCGGCGGGCGGCGAGGACGGCGGTGAGGTCGGGCCAGTCCAGGGGGCGGACGTCATCCAGTTCGACGGGCCCGTGTTCGGCGTAACGGCTCAGGTCGAGTTGGCGGCGAAGGGCCTGGGCCGCGTCGTCTTCCCCAGTCTGCACCTCCGGATGCTGGGCCAACCCCTGAAAGCGCCCCAGCACGCCCCGTCGCAACTCCGGTTTCAGCCAGCGCTGAACGAAGGCCTCGTGTTCGTAGCGTCCGAGAACCTCGGCAGCCTCCAGGGTATCGGCCGCCGACCAGCTGTGCGGCTGCCGGGCCAGCAGGCCAGCCAACCGGTCATGTTGATGGACCACCCGGTCGTACC
Organism: Deinococcus sp. HSC-46F16; assembly: GCF_024171495.1. Lineage (NCBI taxonomy): Bacteria > Thermotogati > Deinococcota > Deinococci > Deinococcales > Deinococcaceae > Deinococcus > Deinococcus sp. HSC-46F16. The sequence continues at coordinate 60,602 of NZ_JALJZW010000004.1, read as the reverse complement.
CCACGTCCTCGAGGAAGCGGGTGGTGTCGTCGTCCTCACCCACGATCAGGTGCAGTTCCTGCCTTGCGCGGGTCATGGCGACGTAGAACACCCGGCGCTCCTCCTCGCTCGCGGCCGGGTCGGGGTGGGGCTTGGTGCTGTAGATCGCCGCCGTGCAGTCGGGGATGATCACCACCGGCCACTCGAGCCCTTTGGCCCGGAAGGCCGTCATGATCGTGAGGCGCGGCTCTTCCTGATCGGTGCGCTGTCGCAGGGTCTCCTCGTATCGCACCTGCTCGTGGAGCTGGGCGAGGTGAGTCACGAGCTCGCCCAACGAGCGCGTCTGCGCCATCTCCGCGAGGGCGTCGACCATCCCGGCCCGCTCCTGCCCGAACTCGGTCGTGGGGGCCGTGCTGATCAGGTAGTCGCGGTACCCGATGGCCCCCACGAAGTCCAGCAGCACGTCGCGGCCAGGAGTGGTGCCCAGGTCCTCGGTCAGAAAGCCTAGCCAGGTGGCGAGCAGGGCCGTTGGTTTGGCCACGTGGGCAGGTTGGGCCTCGGCGAAGGTCTCGAGGGTGGCCGCGAGCGTCCGCCCACCGCGCCAGGCCTCGCGGGCAATCCGCTCAATGTCCGCGAGGCGCAGGTACCGGGAGGGCCGGTTCGCGACGCTCTTCCAGTGGGCCTGCACCCGTTCGCGCCGCTCGGTGGTGAGTGGACGCCCCGCGAGCACGTCGAGGTCGGCCAGGGCCAGTTCGATATAGGCGGTCAGGGTGGTGACCTCCGCACGCCGGTAGAAGGGAGCCGCGCCGATCAAACGGTAGGGCACACGCTCTTCGAGGAGCACCTGCTCGATCTCGGCCGACTGGGCGTAGGTGCGCAGGAGGATGACGATGTCGTCGGGCTCCCGGCCCTCACGCAGCGCCTGTAGGGCGACGTGGGCCGCCTCACCCGCCCGGGGCGGGTGAACATGCACCCCGCTGCCCTCGCGGGTGGCCCGCAGCCGCTTGGGGGCACGGACGCGGTTGCGGGCGATGACCCGGTCGGAAAGGGCGATCACCCCGAGGGGGCAGCGGAAGTTGGCGGGCAGGGTGTACTCGTGGGCACCGTAACGCTGCGTGAAGCCGAGAATGAAGCGGGGGTGGGCGCCGCGCCACTGGTAGATGGTCTGGTCGTCATCCCCGATGGCCATGTAGGAGCGGCAGTCCGCCGCGACGAGGTGCATCATCTCGCTCTGCGCGAGGTTGACGTCCTGGAACTCGTCGACGCTGACGTAGTCCCACTGGGCGCAGATGTCCTGCCGCAAGGCAGGGAAGCGGCTGAGCAGCGCCCACGCGGCCACGATGAGGTCGTCGAAGTCGAGCTTGGCCTCACGGCGGCGCAGTTCGTCGTGACGCCCGTACACCCGGGCATACAGGTCGGGGCCTCCCTCGGGAGGGGACACCAGGGCGGCGGCCTCAGGGGGCAGGTCGTGCGGCACGTACGGCAGGCGCAGGTTGCCTTTCTGGATGCCCAGATAGGTGTCGAAGTCCTTGAAGGCCATCTGCCGCAGGCGTGAGGCGACTTCACGCTCCCCTTCCGCAAGCTCGGCGAGGAGTTGCTTGCGGGCCTCACTGAACAGGCGCTGGCTGAAGTGTTCCTCGCCGATCACGAGGTCGGTCAGGCCCATGGTCCGGGCGCGGTCCACGATCCGGGTGGCCAGGGCATGCAGGGTCAGGGTCTCGACCCCGGCGCATTCGGGGTGCTGGGCGAGTTTTTCCCGCAGGCTGCGCCCCGCTTCGCGGGTGAACGTCGTGGTGAGGATCCGGGTCGGCCGCACGCCCCGCTGCGTCACGAGGTGCCGCACCCGGCCCACCAGGGTCGTGGTCTTGCCACTCCCCGCCACCGCGAACACGAGGGCGTGTCCGTCGCCATGCGTCACGATGCGTTGCTGCTCCGGGGTGAAGTCCATTCCCGACATGCTACGAGGTCCCCCGACGCGTTGGAGCCTGATTCAGGGCATTCCAGGGGGGTCAGTTCTGCCTGTCGCCCGACGCCGCAGTCTCGAAAGTGAAGTCCCTGGCTCCCCCGGTGAGGAGCTTGTCCGCGATCTTCAGGGTACCGCGCGGCACGCCCGCGTCGAACCGGCGGCGCACCACGTTCCAGCCGCGGCGCAGCTCCAGGTTCACGAACAGGTTGTACTGGGTGGCGTCCTCCACGCGGCTGACGTACTTGAACACGCAGCGCAGCTCGCCCCGCAACGTCACGTCCCCGTCCGCGTAAACCAGGTCGCCGGTGTCCTCGGTCACGTCCCAGGTGTCGATCAGGCGGTACGGCCACACGTTCACGAAAGACGGGGGTGGCGACGTGGCCGGGGTCAGGTCGCCGCCCCCAGCCAACGTGTCCCCCACACCCTGCGACTGAGACCTTACCGAGGGGTTGCGGGTGATTGCGTCCACGCGGGTCAGGCGGACGCCCTCCTGACCAGGGTCCACTCGCAGGGTGTTCACCGCACAGGGCTCGAAGGAGTTATACGTGCGGGCCCACTCCAGGGCGGTGAGCCGCTCGCTGCGGGTCAGGTCAGGGGCCGCGGGCAGCTGGACCTCGGCCTGCCCCCGCGTGGGGATGCGGCCCGCGTCGGGAAGCCGGAAGGCGGTCCCCGGAGCGTCCGGGGCTGGACGTGCAGCGAGGATGATGCTCTGGCCGACGGGGAGCCCGGTGGAAGTCGGCCCGCGCAGGAGGCCCGGTTCACCCAGGGCCGCCGTTCGGAGGGTTGGCAGGGGCTTGAGGGTGAGGTCGATGGCGGCGATCAGGTCGGCTTCCTCGACCTGGGGTGAAGGAGGAAGCGGGGGGCCGGGGTCCTGCCGATCGTGGATGCAGGCGGTAAGCAGCAGGGGGGTGAGCAGGGCAGGCCAGCACAGACGCATCGAAAACCTCCAGGACTGAGGCAGCATAGAGGCAGGCAGTGGAAGGAGAGGACGAAGTTGCGGAGGCTCAGCCCCCGCCCGGCCACCCCAGCGCCACCCCACCCACTAAGAGCAGAGCGAGTGGGGCCAACCAACCTCCCAGCAGACTGCCCAGCCAGGCGGTCACCAGGGCTGGAGCTGTCCCTGCCGCGAAACGCAGCATTCCGTCACTGCTCAGGCTCGCCGGTCCAGCTTGCCCCAGCCAGGCCAGCAGGCTCAACGCTGCGGCGGGCATCAGCAGTGCGGCGGCCACCAGGCTCGCCGTTCCCCAGCCCAGTAAGGCGGCCAGCAGCGCGCCAGTGCCGAGCAGCGCCCCCAGGACCCCTGCACCGGGCAGCACCTGCGCGAGTCGCCTCTGCCACCCCATCATGGGGAGCGCGGCAGGCACCATCGGCCCCAGCACCACCAGCAGCGGAGCGAGAAGCTGCCCGAACAGGTACGGGGCCGCCCGTGCCAGCGTGGGGTCCAGACCCAGGGTTGGGCTGAGGATGACGGCCAGGGCGCCCACAGGCAGGGCCAGGAGCAGCAGCCCCGGTCGCTGGGCCACATGCAGCCCACTGCGCCACACCGAGGCCTGGAAGGGTCCGGTGCCCCGCAGCCGCAGAGTCCAGCGGCGGGGGGGACGCGTGCCGTCCGGCCCCACGTCCAGCACCGGCAGGCCCAGCCGACGGGCGCCCTGCCGCAGGGCCTCCACGCGGGCCTGCTGCACCAGCGCCGGGGGGACGTCCCCTCGCCAGAACCGCCGCCAGAGCAGGAGGGTTCCCATGAACCCCAGTGCCGAGGCGATGGGCAACGCGGCAGGATGCAGCCCTGCCAGCAGCGGCAGAACGGACAGGGCCAGCAGGCCGACCTGGGTGCGCCGGTCGCCCACCACCCGGCTGGCCTGCCCGAGGGACTGGGCGATGAGGCGTCCCCCGACGAGCAGGGGCAGGCTCAGCGCCAGGGGCCACCACGTGGGGAACCACAGCCAGAGAGCTACCCCCAGAGCAAGTCCCAGCAGCATCTGGGGCACCAGCCGACCCAGCAGCGGAACCCCCCATACGCGCCATGGAGCCACCGGGAGTCGCAGCAGCAGCCCTTCCGTTTCACCCAAGCCCAGCACCGGGCGCCGGGTGAACGCCGCCAGCAGCCACCACATCGCCGCGAGCGCCCCGAGCACCGACGGGTCGGGTGCCGCCAGTGGAGGACGGTAGGTCTGCCACAGGCTGATCAGGCCCACCAGCACGGCCACCACGAGGTAGGCGGCCATCAGCAGGGTTCCGGAGGCCTTCAGCGCCTGCCAGTCCCGCCGTGCTCGGCGTGCCAGGGTGACGCGTTGCAGCCTCCACAGGGGAGCACTCACCAGGCAGCCCCGACGGGTTCGCGCAGCCGCCCGCCCACGAGGTCAAGGGGACGGGTCGCCATGCCCGACAATTCGTCGCCGTGCGTGGTGATGACGACCGTGCCGCCCTCTCGCACCCGCCCGGCGATGGCCCGGCGCAGCACGTCCCGTGACGCCACGTCCAGGGTGCTGAAGGGTTCGTCGAGCAGGGTCAGTGGTAGTGCCAGCCCCAAGTGCAGGCTCAACGCCGCTTTCTGCCGGGTGCCGCGCGAGAGGCTCATCGGCCAGGCATCCAGCCAGGGAGCCAGCCCGAACGCCTCGGCCAGATCCAGGGCCGCGTCTGGCGGTTGGTGCCAGGCCGCACTCAGAAAGGTGAGGTTCTCGGCCAGCGTGAGGTCATCCAGCAGGGTCGGGTCAGTGGGAACGAAGGCGGTGCGGGCACGGGCCGCGAGCGATCCCGGCGGGTGCCCAGCGATCCGCAGGCGGCCCCCGTGGGGTGTCTCGCCCGCCACGGCCCGCAGCAGGGTGGTCTTGCCTGCGCCGTTCTCGCCCCGCAGGTGCACGAGTTCACCCGCATGTACTTCGAGGGTATCGATCTCGACCACGGTGCGCCCCGCCACCGCGAGGTGAACGTCGTGGGCGCTCAGGAGCGGTGGGCCGTCCTCTGATGAAAGGATCACGCCGCCGGGTACGCGGCCAGTGAGCGGGAGGTTGCCCCGGCGCTCAGCCGCAGTCCCAGTGGTAGGCCACCCGGCGGAAGTCGCCCTGGGCGAGGTCTTCGGGCAGGATGAAGAAGTTGGCGATGCCCACGTCCCCCCACATCAGCCCCAGGTCGTCGTCACTGTCGAGCTGGAACAGCAGGACATGCGGGTCGTCCAGGGTCCGGGGGTCGCTCTGGGTGAAGTTGGGGTAACCGCCGAGCTTGTGTCCTGTCCCCGCCAGATAGGCGTACCGGTCGAGGGCTTCGTCAGCGTCCTCCTCGCCCAGGAGTTCCCAGATCGGCTTTCCAGTCAGCCCCTCGAACAGGCGGTCTCCCAGCGTCACGGGTGCCTGGGTCAGCTCGCCCCGCAGTACGAACTCCCGCGCCGGGTCGTGCGGCAGGCCCATGTTGAAGGGGTCCGGCTGAAAGGGACTGGGGCCGGTCTCCAGTTCGCCCTCGTCATGGGTGACCCCGGGGTGATACAGCACCCGGAAGCCCGCGTCGTCGCTCAGGCCGGAGATATCCAGCGCGGTGTGGAAGTTCGCGCCGTAGAAGTCGCTGTCCGCGATGAAGAACTGAAGGATGCCCCCAGCAGGAAAGCCCTCCAGATGGGGCAGCTCCGCAAGGTTGAGCTGGGCCAGGAAGGCGAGGGGCCGTCCATCGGTGCGCGAGTGGGGCCACTCGAACCCGGCCGGGCGATAGGGGAGACCGCCGAGCTTGCTGGTCCAGGGCCGGGCCTCGCCGGGGGTGCCCCGCAGGCGGACGTAGGGCCGCACGCTGGCTTCCAGCGCCGCGCGGTAGGGGGTCAGCAGCTTGGGGAGGCGGAGGGCCGGCTGTTCCACCGCCCGCTTCTCGCGCTCTCCGGGCACGGCGTCCGCATAGCCCTTCTTGCGCTTGTCTGCGAGCTTCTTCTCTGCTTCGGTCTGTGCGGCGACGGGCGTGGGGAACGTTTTGATCTGGGTCTGGCCCTCGGTGCCGATGCGGCCGTAGCGCAGGGTCAGGGTGCAGCCCTCCACGGTGGCCTCGTAGAACTTGTGGGCGCTGCCGCTGGCCTCGCTGTACTCCAGGTACGTCCGCATCGCGTCCATCATGCCGTGTGGATGCAGTGCCGAGCCCTGCGAAGCGCACCCGACCATGGGCCACACTCCGGGCCTGGCACACGCCGCATAGACCGCGGTTCCTGGCGGCACCCTCACATGGCGGCCCGCCGCAGGCAGGGTGAGCCTTACCACGTGAGGTTTGAACACAGGGGGGGGGTTGCGCTGCCAGGTCGGCGGCCGGGCAGGAAGTCCGCGGCTGTGATGTTCGCGCCACGTGTGACGCTGGACGGTGCTGCGCGTGTGAAGGAGGGGGGTGAGCTGTGAAGGGGGGCTCACGCCAACCGGCCTCTCCCGCGGCAGGGGGCCTGAAAAACGACGCCTAGCACGACGCCTTTTTGCCGAACGTTTGACGACAACTTTGACGACAGCCGCTCGTGTGATGCCCGAAAACACGCTGTGAATCTGCCCTCTCGCGTGTGAAGCGCGAGGGGGGGTCGTGTGAAGAAAAGGCGTCTGAGACGGCATTTTTGGCCTTCGGGGTCAGCTACGGATCAGAAGGCCAGGAGTTCGAATCTCTTCGGGCACGCCACCAAGAAAGTCCGCCGCAAGGCGGGCTTCTCCATTTGGTCTTCAGGACTGTGGCTTCAGGACAGGGCAGCGGGCGTGCCCGGCGTTTCCTCGCTGGCGGGGTCTGCCCTGGGCCGCTCAGGCCCCCGAGCGCCGCGCCCGCTTCTCGGCCTCGATCGCCCGCTGAAGTTCCTGAATCTGCCGCAGGTAGGAGATCTGCTCGCCCGGCGCGGCGGCGGCCATCTGCCGCTTGAGGAGGTCGACCTCTGCCCGCAGCGAGTCGATGCTCAGGCCCACCTGAATGTCGTCGACCGCCGCTGCGGCGTAGGCGGCCACCTTCTGCTCGTACAGCTCGCTGGTGGCGCGGGAGGGAGCGCCGGGGTCGCGACTCTCGAACATCAGCCGGATCAGGAGCGGCTCCTCGGGCTGCCCCCGGAACACCTCCAGAATGTCGTCGGGGCTCTGTGCGCCCTGGGCGGCCAGCATCACCTTGCGGACGGACTCGTTGCGCCAGGGGGTCGTGCCGTCGAGCTTGGCGAGGAGCGAGGGGTCGACCAGCAACTGCCGCAGCAGGGCGAGTTCACGGTCCTCCTCCGCGCGGGCCGCGCTCATGCCCGCGAGGTGCGTGTCGGTCAGGGTGCGCCGCCGCGCCTTGCTGCCGATCCATTCCAGCAGCGCCTCCGGGCGAATGCCCAGCAGCTCGCAGGCGAGGGTCCGCATCCGCTCGGCGCCCTCGTCCAGCGGATCGAGGTTCTGCATGCGTGGCAGCAGCGCCATCAGAACCCGGCGTTTGCCCTCGGAGGTGCCGACCCCGTGGGCCTCCACGGCAGCCTGCACCCGGAAGCGCACCTCGTCCAGTCCGCCCGCAAGCGCTTCGCGGATGCCCGCTTCGTCCCCGGCGAGCAGGGCGTCGGCCGGGTCCTTGCCGCTGGGCACGCTCGTCGCCCGCACCCGGAACTTGGCTCCCAGCACCTGATCCAGTCCCGAGAGGGTGGCCTTGAGTCCGGCCTCGTCCCGGTCGAACATCAGCGCGAGACTGGAGGCCCCCAGCCGCTCGAGCAGCGCCGCGTGCTCGGCCGTCAGCGCCGTGCCCAGGCTGGCGACCGCACCGGTGAACCCGTGCTGGTGCAGGGTGATCACGTCCATGTACCCCTCGACGACGATCAGTTCCCCGCCCTCGCGCAGCGCCGACCGCGCCTTGTCGAGGCCGTAGAGCAGCTCGCCCTTGTGGAAGGCCTCGGTCTCGGGCGTGTTGAGGTACTTGGGCTTGCTGTCGTCCAGCACCCGGCCCCCGAAGCCCACCAGGCGGCCGAGGTGGTCGCGGATGGGGAACATCACCCGGCCCCGGAATCGGTCATAGACCCGGCCCGACTCGGGGTTCTCGGTCAGCAGTCCGGCCTCCAGCAGTTGCCGCTCAGTGAGGTTTCGCGCCCGCGCCCGCTTGAGCAGGCCGTCCCAAGCGTCGGGAGCGTAGCCCAGCTCGAAGGCCGTGACCGTCGCGTCGGTCAGCCCCCGGCGCCGCAGGTAGTCCAGCGCGGGGCCGGGCAGATGCTCGCGGAAGTACTCCAGCGCGAAGGCGTTCACGTCGTACAGGTCGCGGCTGCTGCGTTCGCCGTAGCGGGCCTCGACCTGTACCCCGGCCTTGTCCGCGAGTTGCCGCAGGGCATCCCCGAAGCTCAGGTTCTCGACCCGCTGCACGAAGGAGAACACGTCCCCGCCCGCCTTGCAGCCGAAGCAGTAGAAGTAGCCCTGCTCGGTGTCGACCTGAAAAGAGGGGCTCTTTTCCTTGTGGAAGGGGCACAGCCCCTTGAGGCGGCCCTTCCCGGCCGGGGAGAGGCGCACATGTTCCCCGATGACGTCCGCGATGTTCAGCCGCGCACGCACGTCCTCCTTGGTGCCCATGTTGCTCCTCACCCCCTGTCCTCGCCGTGAGCCACGGCGGTAGAGCGCCAGTGTACGCCTCCCGGTGCCCCGCTGCCAAGCGAGAAAAAGGATGTGGTGGACGCGGTTTTTTTGCGTGAAGCCGTGGGGGCCGTGCCGCACGCCTTTTTGGGCGTTGCCCCCGGCCGGGGGTCCCGAGTCCCGGCCTTGGCTGCCCGCGCACGGTCGGGGAGGGGTGCGGGGAGTAGGGTAAAGGCGCCCTCCCATGCCCCCCCTCGGTGCGCCCCCCACCTACAGCACGCCCGCCACGCTGGGTCTGGCCCTGCTGGCGATCGTCACGTCGCTGTGGCACTTCACGCTGGGGGCGCTGGACTACGCGGGCACCGGGCGGTACCCCGGCCTCGCGCTGCTGCTGCTCGCGGGCCTGCTGCTGGTGTACGGGGTCCTGACCCTGATCCGCTACGCCGAAGCCCGCGACGCGATGCACGACCCCCAACCCCGCGCGGCGATGTACGCCACCCCCCACGAGGGCCGGGTGCCGCTCGTCGGGCTGGGACTGGCCGGACTGCTCGTGCTGGCAGACGCCGCCTTCGTGTTTTCCGGTCAGCTCCCGTGGTGGCACGTGGGGGGCCTGCTGGTCTCAGGGGTGCTGGCCCGTCAGGCGTGGCGGATTCGGCCAGCCGCTGGGGACGACTGACCAGGCCACGCGCGGCACAAAAAAGTGGAACCCGGCGAGGGGTTCCACGGGGGGTGCTGAGAGGAGAGCCGCTTAGAAGCGGAACTTCACCCCGGCCGCGACCGAGCTGTTGGTGGTGTTCGAGCCGTCGAAGTAGAACTGCTGCCGGGCCTCTCCGAAGAGGGCCACGCGGTCGATGATGCGGTAGTCCACGCCCACGAGCAGCTCGCCGAAGGTGGCCTGCCGCTCCAGGTTGTAGCCGCCGCCCGCGCCCAGGATGCCGTCGGCGCGGTTGAAGGTGCCCCGGTAGGTGGCGATGGCACTGATGCTGTTGCCGGGCGTCTCGCCGCGCACGCGGAAGTCGCCAGTCACGCGCAGGCCCAGGCTGCCGATCAGGGCGTCGTTGCCGACCATCACGCGGACCATCGAACCCACGTTCTGCTGGAGGATGTTGTAGTACGACACCCCGATGTAGTTGCCGTAGCGCAGCGGCTCCACGGGCGGCACGTAAGACGCGCCCTGGGGACCGGCGGGACCCTGCGGGCCGGTGGCGCCCGTCTCGCCCTGGGGGCCTTGCGGTCCCTGGGGACCGGCCGGGCCAGCCGGACCCTGAGCGCCCGCCGGTCCCTGCGGCCCGGTCGCGCCCGTCTCACCCTGGGGACCCTGAGGCCCCGCCGGACCGGCCGGTCCCTGCGGACCCACGGCGCCCGCCGCACCCGTTCCAGCGGCGGGCAGGTTGGCGATGGCCGCTTGAAGCTCGGCGATCTGGGCGCGGAGCTGTTCGATGGCCGTATTCTGGGCCGCCACCTGAGCGCGGAGCTGCTCCAGGCCAGCCAGCGCCTCTTGCAGGCCCTGGCGCAGGGTCTGGAGTTCAGCGGGGTTGAAGGTGGTCTGGTTGGCCGGAAGCTGGGCGATCAGGCGGGCCAGCACCTGCGCGACCTCCTGACGGGTGGCCGCCTGGCACCAGTCGAACTGCCCGTCCGGGTAGCCGATAAAGAGGCCCCGCTGGGTCACGAGATCGATGGCGGCGCGTGCCCACGTGCCCGGCGTGCAGGCGGCGACGGGCGCCTGGGTCACGGGCGTGACCTGGGGCGTCACCGGAGTCAGCGGCGTCGTGGTGGTAGGCGCCGAGCCGCTGCCCCCCGCGAGGGCCGTGCCGAGCGCCATCAGGAGGCTGGTCGAGAGCAGGGTCTTTTTCATGGAGTCTCCTTTGAGGGTAGGACGGTCCTGACAACGCGGCCACCGTCCCATGAATCGGCTGTATTGTGTCACACTTTCCTCATCTTCATGTCCCTGAACCTGCTCTCAGGGTCTTCATAAAGAATTCAGTGTTTTGTCGAAAATTTCCTACAGCTGCCTCTGGTGATAAATGGGCAGGAGGCACGGAGCCTTCCCCAGGAGTCTGGTTTCGCGGATGTTACACCTCCGGTTCCGTGTTCACGCCGGGGTCGGCCGTTCCCGCCATCCCACCCCTCCCGCCCGTGCGCGAGGTGTCCAGGGTGGTGTCGAGGCTGGGGGCAGCGTTGTTGCCCGGCTCGTTGACGGTGCTGTCCCCGTCCTCTCCTGAGGACTGGCGGGTGTCCACGGGTGGGTTGTAACTCTCCCTGTCCTTGTTGCGGTCGTCGGTCATGGGGCTGCCTCCTGAAATGGAATGCTGCATTGTGCGCCGTTTACCCTCCTGCTGCTTGAGAGGGGGGAGGGCTGGACCGATGACGAGCTGGCCTCTGTCACGTTCGCCCCAACGACTCCCCCCGGCTGGCGTGACCTCCCACCCGCCATACCCGCTCAGCGTTGAAGGTCTGCCAAGGCAGGCCGCCTCTGCCTTCACGCGTTGGGAAGCGTGACTCCCTATCGTGTTGCCGGTGGTGCCGCCGTGACGCGGAGGCGCCATGAGGCCGCCACCTTCCCTCTCACCGCACCTCTGTCACTGGCCTTCCCGCAGGACGCGTGATGTGGAGCGGCCTTTCACGAACGAACTTTTTGCACATCGCAGAACGCGTAAGGAGAACAACCATGAACCGGAATAGCTTCCTTGCCCTACTCCTGAAGCCTGTCGCAGCCCTTCTGCTGGCTGCCCTCGGCGTGGCCTACGCCCAGCCCGTTGCCAACGTCCAGGTGACCTTTGAACGCTGCGAAGGCACCATCGAGCAACGTGTCCGCAATACCGAACGGGGCGTCAGCCGGTTCCAGGTGACGGCGTCCGGGCAGGTGAGCGGCCGAGCGAGTACGGCCGCGCAGGTCTTCGAGCTGAGCGTGCTTGCTCCCGGCGCGAGCCGTCCGGCGGTGTACCGCACCAACGCGGTTTCGCTGGTGCGCCCGTCGCGGGACGTGTACGTGCTGACCGCCTCTCTGGTCGCCAACAACACGCTGATGAACTATGCCCTGACGCTGCCCGCAAACAGCCGGAATGCGGCCATCCTGGTGGCGACGGACGCGGCGGGCAACGCGCTCTACCGTGGCACCTGCCGCTGGACGATCAGCTCCGGCCGTCTTCCCTGAGCAGGGGGGCCGAGTGGGCGGAAGGGTTCAGCTCCCGACGTCCTCCGTCCACCCTTTGACGCGAGACAGGAATGCGTCGAGCGGCCCTGAGTCTCCCCACCTCCGACCACAAGCGGCGGTGCCTGCAACAGCAGAGGCCCCGATTAATTTCGACCTGTGCTGCTCCGTACGGCTTCTAACCTGTCCCGGTGCAGCACGACCAACTTGTGTTCGGCAAGAAGGTTCCATATGTGCGGCCACAAGTCGTCTAGTAGTACGCGGAAGTCGGCCACCCGTATGTTTCCCGTGCGAACATGGACCACCCACGGCGGCGGCTCCTGCGCCAGCATCCGCTCCGTGAAGTCGGCGTCCTGGGTGACGATCACCAGGGACGCCTCACGCGCCCGCTCCCACAATGCCCAGTCCTTGAGGCCCTCCGTCCACTCGCTGACATGGAAGACAGGCATGTCGAACGAGCCGCGCAGCCTGGCCGACACGTTCTCGTCCGGCAGCACCCCGGCGGGCTTCAAGCGATCTTCTCAAATGTCACGCTATGGCCTGCCAATCGTGCCGCGTACTCCAGGCACGCCAGCACGTCCTCTCGCGTGAGCCGTGGGTAGGCGTCCAGCACATCCTCCACGCTGTCCCCGGCGCTCAGGTGCCCCAGCACGGTTTGCACGCTGACCCGCGTCCCGGTGACGGTGGGCTTGCCGCCGTTCACTTTTGGATCGATGCTGACGCGATCACTCATGGCTGATAGTAATGTAAATATCCGTGGGCTCGCGCCTCGCTGACCGACGACTCCCACCCCACCCCCGACCCCAAGCGGCAGCGCCTGCAAAAGCAGGAGGAGAAGGGGATCAGGGGTTGGGATTCGATGGACTTGATACACCGCCCTTGTCCAGAAAAGAACTGTCTGTCGCCCACCTTTCCTCGAATCCGCCCACGCTTTACTTTTAAATTGAAGTTGAGAGCTGGTGAACTTCCCAAAAGATGTAGGATGGGTAACGTGGACAGAGATTTTGAGGCTGCCTATCGGTCCTGTCTAAATCGGGTCACAAGAACACCCTTTAGACAGGATAATAGTAGACGGAATGGTCCTGTTGAGGAGTACCTCAGATTACGTGAGTTATACGATGAGCAAGCTATCATTGATGATGGTAGTTTGTATAGAATTGAACAAGTACTACTTCTTAGGGCGCTTAGAGGCGTTGAGATGAGCGTCGAGGATTTGAGAGATGACGCCACTCTTTTTATACTAACCAACCTAAAGTTTATGGCGGTTAATCCTCTGCTCGCCGTCTATAATCAGCGTGATGGTGCCGATTCAAGACTATTTGGTAGTTTTATAGTAATAGAAGCCGACTTATCCAGAGTTCTTCTTGCGGCACGTGAGGAGAGACGTGGCAGGAGAGTTTCGAGCAGTTCCCTATTTAGGGTAGGCGGCGAGCTTTGGGAGGATTTGAGATCGAATGCGATGAATATGTGGGGCGATGACGACTAATAACGAGCATAACTCTTCGGCGCAGCAGTTGAGGGCCGACTTGTCCCTACAATTGATAACGGCGTCGCTTACTGCTATAACGATACTTGGCGGTGTTTTTCTTTACGTCAGGGATAAGGATAATTCGACAACAGGTTTTCTAATTTTATCCTTTCTATCAGTCATAATGTTTAGCATATCGGCTTTTTTCGGTGGCAGAGGAATAGAATTGGCCTCGCGAAAAATTGAAGGCAGGAGGCCTGAGACAGGAACTAAAAACTTTGGTCTGCAAGCACTTACCCTTGCTCTAGCAATACTTCTGGGTCCGTCATCAGTATTATTTGTAGAACCAAATAAGGATGCCTCGGAAATAAACCGATTAGTCGCTAACCAACGGGAACTTCAAAACACTTTAAATAAGTATAGAGAAGAAAGTGCAGAGATGAGGAGGAAGATCAATTCTCTTACTGTGCAAGTCATCGAACTACGAAGAAAGACAGCAAAAGATAGATAGGAGGAGCAGTCTTAACATAGTAGACTCCTGCTCCTCCGATTATAAGTCTCAAACCCCCGCGTACTCCTCCACCGGCGGGCATGAGCACACGAAATTCCTGTCCCCGTACACGTTGTCCACCCGGTTGACCGCAGGCCAGTATTTCCAGGCTTTCTGCGCGGGCGTGGGGAAGGCGGCGGTCTCGCGGCTGTAGGCGCGTTCCCACTCGGCGCTCACGAGGTCGTCCTGCGTGTGCGGCGCGTGCCTCAGCGGGCTGTCCTCGGCCCTCAGCAGACCGTCCTCGACCTCCTGAATCTCGCGGCGGATGCCCAGCATGGCGGCGATAAAGCGGTCGAGTTCCTCCTTGGGCTCGCTCTCGGTCGGCTCGATCATCAGGGTGCCGGGCACCGGGAAGCTCATGGTGGGGGCGTGGAAGCCGTAGTCCATCAGCCGCTTGGCGATGTCCTCTTCCGTGATGCCGCTGGCCTGCTTGAGGGGGCGAATGTCGAGGATGCACTCGTGCGCCACCCGGCTATTGCGGCCCGTGTACAGCACCGGGAAGGCGCCGCCCAGCCGCTTGGCGATGTAGTTGGCATTCAGCAGCGCGACCTGGGTGGCCTTTTTCAGCCCCTCCGGCCCCAGCATCCGGATGTACAGGTACGAGATGGGCAGGATGCTCGCGCTGCCGTAGGGCGCGGCGCTGACGGCCCCGGTGCGGCTCTCGCCCGTCGCCCGCACCGCGTGGTTGGGGAGGAAGGGCGCGAGGTGCGCCTTCACGCCAATCGGCCCCATGCCCGGCCCGCCGCCGCCGTGGGGGATGGCGAAGGTCTTGTGCAGGTTGAGGTGCGACACGTCCGACCCGATCAGCCCCGGCTTGGCGACGCCCACCATCGCGTTCATGTTCGCGCCGTCGAGGTACACCTGCCCGCCGTGCGCGTGCACGATCTCGTACACCTCGGTGACGTGTTCCTCGTACACGCCATGGGTGCTGGGGTAGGTGATCATCAGGGCGCCGAGCTTGTCGCTGTGCGCCTCCGCCTTGGCCCGCAGGTCCTCTATGTCGATGTTGCCGCTCTCGTCGGTCTTCACGACCACGACCTGCATGCCCAGCATGGCGGCGCTCGCGGGGTTGGTGCCGTGGGCGCTCGCGGGAATCAGGCAGACGCTGCGGTGCGCCTCCCCCCGGCTCTCGTGGTACTTGCGGATGGCGAGCAGGCCCGCGTACTCGCCCTGCGCTCCGCTATTGGGCTGGAGGCTCACCGCGTCGTACCCGGTGATGTCGGCCAGCCACGCTTCCAGTTCCCCCAGCATCTGCGCGTAGCCTTCCGTCTGGTCGGCGGGCGCGAAGGGGTGCAGGCTGCCGAACTCGGGCCACGTCACCGGAATCATCTCGGCGGTGGCGTTGAGCTTCATCGTGCAGCTTCCCAGCGGAATCATGCCGTGAACGAGACTGTAGTCGCGGTTTTCCAGCGTCTTCAGGTACCGGAGCATCGCGTGCTCGGAGTGATGCGTGTTGAACACGGGGTGGGTGAGGTACTCGGAGGTGCGCTGGAGATTGGTGGGGATGCCTTCGACGGCCTGCTCGTCCAGCGCCAGCACATCCACCCGCTCCCCGGTCAACGCTTCGGCGATGTCGACAAGGTCGGCGGGGGTCACCGTCTCGTCCAGGCTGACACCCACGCGCCCGTCCCCGTAGCGGAAGTTCAGGCCCTTCGCCTCGGCCCGTTCCCGGATGGCGGCCACGTCGCCGCCAAAGGTCAGGGTGTCGAAGAAGGTCGCGTTCGTCCCCAGACCGGCGTTCCCGAGGGCCTTCGCCAGCATCCCGGTCATCCGGTGAGTGCGCTCTGCAATCGTCCGAATCCCCTCCGGCCCGTGGTAGACGGCGTAGGCGGCGGCCATGTTCGCCAGCAGCGCCTGCGCGGTGCAGATGTTGGAGGTCGCTTTCTCGCGGCGGATGTGCTGCTCGCGGGTCTGCATCGCCATCCGCAGGGCGGTCTTGCCCTTGCTGTCCTTGCTCACGCCGATCACGCGGCCCGGCATGGAGCGCTCGAAGCCCTTCTGGCAAGCCAGAAACGCCGCGTGCGGCCCCCCGAAGCCCATCGGCACGCCGAAGCGCTGGGCACTCCCGATCACGATGTCGGCTCCCTGCTCGCCGGGCGGGGTCACCAGGGCACAGGCCAGCAGGTCGGTCGCCACGATCAGGGCCGCCTGTGCCGCGTGCGTCCGCTCGGAGATGGGGGAGAGGTCGTGCAGGTCGCCGTGGGTGCCGGGCGTCTGCACCAGCGCGGCGAAGGTGCCTTCCGGCAGCTCCCCGTTCGCGGCCCCCGTGACCACCTCGTACCCGAAGTACTCGGCGCGGGTGCGGATCACGTCCAAGGTCTGCGGGTGCACGTCCTCGGCCACGTAGAAGACGTTGCCCTTGCTCTTGACCACGCGCTTGGCGAGGGTCATCGCCTCGGCAGCGGCGGTCGCCTCGTCCAGCAGGGAAGCGTTGGAGACGGGCATCCCGGTCAGGTCCATCACGGTCTGCTGGAAGTTGAGCAGCATTTCCAGGCGGCCCTGGCTGATCTCGGCCTGGTAGGGCGTGTAGGCCGTGTACCAGCCGGGGTTTTCCAGCATGTTTCGCAGGATCACCGGGGGCACATGCGTGCCGTGGTAGCCCATGCCGATGTACGACCGGAAGACCTTGTTCTTCGCGGCCACGGCCTTCAGGTCGGCCAGCGCCTGCGCTTCGGTCACCGGGCCGCCCACGTTCAGCTCGCCCGTGAAGCGGATGGCTTCGGGCAGGGTCGTCTCGGTCAGTTCGTCGAGGGTCGAAACGCCGAGTTCGGCCAGCATCTCGGCCTGTTCCGCCTCGGTGGGGCCGATGTGACGGCGGGTGAAGTCGTCGGTCTGGAGGAGTTCGTTCAGGGGGCGCATGTCTTCTCCTTGGGGCAGAAGCTCTCAGCGGTCAGCCGTCAGCGGCAGGAGGCTGAGAGCTGACCGCTGGGGCTGGGGGCTCAGTTGTTCGCGGCGCTGTACGCGTCGGCGTCCATCAGGTCGCCGCTCTCCTCGGTCACGTCCAGCTTGAACAGCCAGCCGTCGGTGTACGCCCCGCTGTTCACGAGTTCGGGGCTGCCGGAGAGGGCCTCGTTGACGGCAACGACCGTGCCACTTGCGGGGGCGTAGATATCGGAGGCGGTCTTCACACTCTCCACGACCGCAATCGTCTCGCCCGCCGACACGACGCGCCCGACCTCGGGCAGTTCCACGTACACCACGTCGCCGAGCTGGTCCTGCGCGAAGTCGGTGATGCCGACGGTGCCGTCGGAGGCGAGCCATTCATGGGAGGCGGCGTACTTCAGTTCGCTGGGGGTCTGCATGGGGTTGATTCTCCTCTATCTCGGGGCCAGAAGTCTGTCGGAGGGGTTGCGGGGTCTCGGCGTTTGTTCAGCGCTTATAGAACGGCAGTTCCACCCGCCGCGCCGGATGCGCCTTGCCGCGCACCTCGACCTCAAAAGCGTCCTCGCCCGCCGCGTCCGCCCGCACGAGCGCCATGGCGATGGGGTGCCCGAGGGTGGGGCTGGTGCTGCCGGAAGTGACGTGGCCGACGCTTTCGCCGTTCAGCAGCACCGGGTAGCCCTCACGCACGGGCACCCGCTCCAGCGCGAGGCCGATCAGTTTGACGGTGGGCGCGGCCTGAATCCCGGCGCGGCCCACGTGCTCCTTGTCCTTGACCACCCAGGTGTAGGTGCTGGCGAGGGGGTGCAGGTCCTCGGCGAACTCGTGCCCGTACAGGGGAAAGCCCGCTTCCAGCCGCAGGGTGTCGCGGGCGCCCAG
The DNA here is from genome assembly GCF_024171495.1 of Deinococcus sp. HSC-46F16. Lineage (NCBI taxonomy): Bacteria > Thermotogati > Deinococcota > Deinococci > Deinococcales > Deinococcaceae > Deinococcus > Deinococcus sp. HSC-46F16. Next base: position 43,223 of record NZ_JALJZW010000004.1, on the reverse strand, counting down.
GCCCGCCGGGGTCAGCCCGACCGCGAGCAGGCGGTCCCACAGGGCCTCGGCGTCCCCGGCCTTTACGAAGACCTCGAAGCCGTCCTCGCCCGTGTAGCCGGTGCGGGCGAACATCACTGGGAATTCCAGCAGGGTGCCGGAGAAGAAGGCGTTTTTCTTCTTCGCGCTCAGGTCCACGTCGGTGTGGGGTTGCAGCAGCGCCTCGGCCTCCGGCCCCTGCACGGCGATCAATCCCCAGTTCGCGGACTCGTCGGCCAGCGTCACGTCGAAGCCCGCCGCCTGCGTCTGGAGATGCGCCCAGTCCTTCTCGATGTTGGAGGCGTTGACCACCAGCAGGAACTCCTGCGGAGCCACCCGGTAGACGTAGATATCGTCCACCAGCCCGCCCGCCTCGTTGGGAAGCCAGTTGTACCCGGCGCGGCCGGGCTTGAGCTTGCTCACGTCGTTGGTGGTGACGCGCTGGAGAAAGGCCTCGGCGTCCGGCCCGGCCACGCGGAACTCGCCCATGTGGGACACGTCGAACATCCCCGCGCGGGTGCGGACCGCCTCGTGCTCGGCCTTGACGCCCGCGTACTGCACGGGCATGTCCCAGCCCCCGAAGGGAACCATGCGGGCACCCGCCCGCAGGTGCGCGGCGTGCAGGGGCGTCCGCTTCAGCGGCGTTTCGGTCGTCGGGGTCACCCCCAAACTGTACCGGAGCGCCGCTGCCCGCGTCCGGGTCGCCCGGACGTGCGGGGGGCTAGGCTGGGGCATGACCGGGCCGAAAAACGCGCACGCGCACGCCTCTTTCCTGCTGGGGGTGCTGCCGCCGCCGGACCTCGGGGCGCGGGTGGACGCCCTCCGAACCCGGCTGCGGCTGCGCGAGAGCGCCGCGCACGTGACCGTGAAGGCGCGGAGCGGGCTGACCCCGGAGTTGGAGTGGTGGGAGGCGGCGCGGGCCATGGTGGCCGCGAGTTCTCCCGTCACTCTGAACATTGGCGGTCCCCAGGCCTTCCGCAACGGCACCGCTGTCTACCTCGGGGTCACCTCGCCCGACGTGGTGGCGCTGCACCTCCGGCTGCTGGAGGCGCTGAAGCCGTCCCAGCGCTTCGGCTACGAGGGGGCGCAGATGACGCCGCACCTCACGCTGGCCCTGCAGCGGCGTGGGGTGGACCTCGGCACAGTGCTGGATGCGGCGCGGACTGAGTTTGCCGACCTGGAGGCCCGGCCGTTGACCTTCAGCGCCCGCGAAATCTGGGTGATGCGCAAGCCGGGACCGGGGGGCCTTTACGTCCCGTGGGAGGCATGGCCGCTGGGTCAGGGGTGAAGGGGCCGCACGCCGCCCTCAGTCGCCAGAAAGCCCACCCGCAAGTCGTGGGGCTCGGTGGGGAGGGCATCCACCACCAGCGCCTCCCAGACCACGCCCACCGTCAGGCCGCTGAACGCGGGCAGCAGGCGGTCGTAGAAGCCGCCCCCGTACCCCAACCTCACGCCGAAGCGGTCAAAGGCGAGGCCGGGCAGCAGCACGGCGTCCACCGTCTCCAGCGCCACGCGGGGAGCATCGGCCGGGGGCTGCCGCACCCCAAAGCGACTGACCTCCATGGCCGCGTCCCAGGGGTGCAGCGTCAGGTGGGGCGTGGGCCGGAAGCGGGCGCGGGTGGTCAGCAGTTCAAACTCGGCAGCCAGTATCCCCACATCCGGCTCGCCGGGCAGGGCATGGTAGGCCAAGACACGCCGCGCTCCACGTGCCTGCAAGAAGGCGGCGAGGGAAGCACACACTTCAGCCGAACGGTCCGGCTGCCTGGCCCGCACTTCCCGCGCCCAAGCCCGCCAGGTGGGTTTGGGCGCGTCGTGGGGGGGCAGGGTCATGGGAGACAGCCTAGCGAATGGGGCAACAAAACACCCCCGGCAACGCTGGCCGGGGGCAGGTGAGGCGAGGGCCGCTTACTGGTTCGGCAGCGCCAGCGCGAAGGAGCGCAGGGCGAGGCCACTGACCGTGCTCTTGGCGGTTGCCGCGCCCGTCGTCAGGTTGACCGTGTACAGCACGGTGTTGCCGCCCATGCTCACGCTGAGGTAGGCCATGTCGGCCCCGGCGATGTCGAAGCCGGTCATGCCCTTCATGGCGTCCACGCCCAGCGCCCCCACGGAGGTCAGGGTGCTGAAGTTGCCCGCAGGCGTCGAGCCCTCGGCGCTGCTGTGCCTCACCAGCGTGTCCGCCGCCGCGTCAATGGAGTAGAGGGTGGTGGTCGTGCCCGTGCCGATGGCCCCCGTGGCGCTGTTGTTGAAGGAGTTGGTGTAGGCGGCGGCTGCCAGGTCGGGGTTGGCGGTGCCCGTGGCGTACCTCAGCGTACCGTCGTCGGTCACCGTTCCGGCGGGCGAGGTGGCCGGGACGGGCGCCGCGCCCAGCGTCAGGCGGAAGTTCCGGTCCGTCTCCGCGAAGACGCGCAGGCGGTTGGCCGCCGGGTTGAAGTCGATGGCGACGGGCGTGATGCCTGCCGTCAGGCTGGACCCGTCAGCGCTCAGGGCTCCGGTGGCCGGGTCGAGGCGGTAGAGCTTGCCCGTGTTCGACATGGCATAGAGCCGGTTATCGGTGTTGCGGACGTCCAGATCGACGAGCGTCTCACCGCTCGGCAGCCCGGTCACGGCCATGCGGCGCAGGCTGGCTGCCGCGTTGTCGGTGCCGAAGGTCACGAGGCGTCCCTGGGTGTCCAGCCCGTAGGCGGTCATGCCCTGGGGAGCGGCGGGGGGCCTCATCCCGGTGCAGGCCGAGAGAGCAAGGGCGCAGGTGGCAGACAGCAGGGCAAGTCGCTTCATGAGGTCTCCTCCCGGAAGCGGGGGACGCCTCCGGTCTTCTCTCAGCCCTAAGCCGTGGCGGCGCGATTGGATGCCCCCCGGATCTTGAGCGGAGCTTTACCCACCAGCTCTGTCCGCCCCGCCACCGTCCCTGGCGCGGCTGGGTGGTCTGCTCAGCCCATGCACACGCTGATCGTGGGAGCGACGGGGGGCATCGGGGCGGCGACGGCGCGGGCCTTTGCCGCACGCGGGGACCGGCTGACCCTGAGCGGGCGGGACGCGGGGCGGCTCTCCGCGCTGGCTGCTGAACTCGGCGCGGACTCTCAGGCCGCCGACCTGGGGTACGAGAGCCACGTGCGGGCACTGCTGGAAGGGGTGGGGGAGCTGGATACCCTCGTCTACGCGGCGGGCGCCGCCCTCCCCGGTCCCGTGCAGGAGGCCGACCCGGCGGCGGTGCGGGCCGTGTGGAACGCGAACTATTTCGGGGCGCTGTGGGTGCTCAAGCATGGGCTGAGACGCATGGGCGCGGGCGGGCGCGTCTACCTGCTGGGGGCACGGCCCGAACTCGTCACGGCGCGGGGCTTCTCGCAATACGCCGCGAGCAAGGCTGCCTTGAGGAGCGCCGCCGAGATCGCGCGGCTGGAAGCGCGGGGAGTGGGCATCACGGTGGTTCTGCCGCCCGCCGTGGACACCGGGTTGTGGACCCAGGTGGGCCGGGTGCCACGCGGGGCGATCCCGCCGGAGGCCGTCGCTGCCGCCATCGCCCTGGACCGGGACGGCCTCCCGCAGCCGGAGCTGAGGGTAGAGGGTTAGCCGACTTCCTTAGGCCCCTTCAAGCCGCTCTTGCCCTCGCGCTCCCGCAGCACGGCGGCCACGTCGCCCGGCGAGACGCCCACCTCGGCGAGTGCGAAGAGGGTGTGGAAGAAGAGGTCGGCGGCCTCGGTCGCCAGTTCCGCCCGGTCCCCGTTTTTCGCGGCGAGCAGCACCTCGCCCGCCTCCTCGCTGATCTTTTTCAGTACCCGGTCGAGGCCCCCCGCGTGCAGCCGGGCCACGTAACTGTTCTCGGGCAGGGTGGCGAGGCGTTCTGCGATGGTCGCGTGGACGCGCTCCAGGGTGCCGTCCAACCCCGTCTCCGGGGTGTCACCTTTCAAGAGTGGGGTGTGGAAGCAGGAGTATTCCCCGGTGTGACAGGCTGGCCCCGTCTGCTCGACCCGGTACAGCACGCTGTCGCCGTCGCAGTCCAGATGCACGGAAACAACGCGCTGCGTGTGCCCGCTGGTGGCCCCCTTCACCCACTGTTCCCCCCGCGAGCGGCTGTAGTAGGTGGCCTCGCGCGTTTCCAGGGTGCGCTCGACGGCGGCGCGGTCGGCATAAGCCTGCATCAGCACCGCGCCGGTGCGGGCGTCCTGCGTCACGACCGGAATCAGGCCGTCCGGCCCGAACTTGAGGGCATCAAGATCGCTCACACGTCCCGCCAGTCGGGGCGCACGGGCAGCCCCTCGGCCTTCAGGTACGCCTTGACCTGCGGCACCGTCAGCTCCCCGAAGTGAAACACGCTGGCGGCCAGGGCGGCGTCGGCTTGCCCCTCGCGCAGCACGTCGCGGAAATCCTCCAGCCGCCCGGCCCCACCCGAGGCGATCACGGGGAGGTCCACCGCCGAAGCGACGGCGCGGGTCGCCTCCAGGTCGAAGCCCGCCCGCGTGCCGTCGGCGTCCATCACGTTGAGGCAGATTTCGCCCGCGCCCAATCGCTGCCCCTGCTCGGCCCACGCGAGCAGGTCGAGGCCGGTGTCCACCCGCCCGCCGCCCACGTGGACGGTCCAGCCCTCCCCGCCGGACTGCCGCTTGGCGTCGATGCTCAGCACCACGCACTGCGCCCCGAAGTGGTCGGACGCCTCGCGGATCAGCTCGGGCCGCCGCACCGCCCCGCTGTTCACGCTGATCTTGTCGGCCCCGGCCATCAAGAGTTGCCGGAAGTCCGACACCGCGTTCACGCCGCCCCCCACCGTCAGCGGCATCATGACCTGCTCGGCCACCCGCGCGGCCACGTCCAGCATCAGGGCGCGGCCCTCGTGGGTCGCGGTGATGTCGTAGAAGACGAGTTCGTCGGCCTGCTGCGCCTCGTAGGCCTGCGCGAGCACGAGGGGGTCCCCGGCGTCTCGGTGGTCCTCGAAAAAGCGGACATTCTTGACCACCCGCCCGCCCTGCACGTCCAGACAGGGGATGATGCGCTTCGTGAGCATGGGGGGCAGTCTAGCCCGCCGCCCGGCGTGTCCGGCGGGCCGGGCCGGACCTGACTGGACATGAGTTCCTCACACCTTTGTGCTTAGGATGGATTTGATAAAATCTTTACGTTCGGGGGAGTGCAGGACGGGCCGTGATTCGTGCAGGTCAGGCGAAGGGGTGGGGTGACGGGGCACATGGAAAGACGGCGAATCCTGCTGGTCGACGACAATCCGAACGATGTGGAACTGGCCCTCAACGCCCTTCAGGACCGCGAGGCGGAGGTCGAGGTGGCGGCCAGCGGTCCCGAGGCCCTCGCCGCGCTGCGTGGGGGCCTGCTGCCTGACCTGATTCTCCTCGACCTGAAAATGCCGCAGATGGACGGCCTCGCCGTGCTCGACCAGATTCGCGGCGGCCCCGCCACCCGCGAGATTCCGGTGGTGATGCTGAGCACCAGCGGCGAGGAGCGCGACGTGGCCGACTGCTACGCGCACGGCGCGACGGCCTACGTGGTCAAGCCGATGGACTTCGGGCAGTTCCGCTGCGCCCTGCGGACCATCACCGACTTCTGGGCGCGGCTGAACGTGCGGCCCCGGCTGCGCTGAGGCGGGCGGCGAGCCTCAAGCCGACCTTCAGACCTGGCCTGCTCCCCCCGCGCTACGCTGACTCCATGCGTGTCTGGATCGGCTGCGGCGGCTACACCAACGACGACTGGGCGGCGCCCGGCCTGATCTACGAGGGCGTGAAAAAGGACGCCTACCTGGAGACCTACTCCCGGCATTTCGATGCGGTGGAGCTGAACAGCTCCTTCTACGCGATTCCCGGCCTCAAGGCGTTCGAGGGCATGGCCCGCAAATCGGGGGGGCGCACCCGCTTCACCGTCAAGCTGAACAAGGCCTTCACCCACGACCGCGCCCCCACCGACGCCGACTTCGACCGGATGCTGCAAAGCCCCCAGCCCCTGCGCGACGCCGGGCTGATGGGGCCTTACCTGGCGCAGTTTCCCTACTCGTTTCACCGCACGGCCGAGAACCGCAAGTACCTGCTCGCGCTGGCCGAGCGCTTCGCCGGGCACGAGCTGGCGGTCGAGTTGCGCCACGCCTCCTGGGACCAGCCGGGCGTGCGCGAGGGCATGGCGGAATACGGCCTGATCTGGGTCAGCCCCGACTATCCGCCGGTCGGCGGGATGCCCGAGCCGCAGGTCCACGTCACGACCGACGTGGGTTACCTGCGCCTGCACGGGCGCAACAAGGGCAGTTGGTGGGAGGGCCAGAGCGCGGCCGAGCGCCACGACTACCTCTACACCCGCGCCGAGATGGACGAGTGGGCCGAGAAGATCGCGTTGGTGACGGATGACCTCAGCGAGCTGTACGTGTATTTCCAGAACACGACCAAGGGCCACGCCCTGAAGAACATCCCCATGCTGCGCGAGGCGCTGAATGCGCGGGGGGTGCCCGTGAAGACGCCGGAGCCGGGGGAGGAAGAGGGGCGGCTGCTCTGACCGACACTTGCGCGGTAGACCAGCATGGCGGCTGAGCCTCCGATCTCCCTGGCGGCCCTGCGCGGTGCGGTGCGGGGCAGTTACGGGCTTGACGTCGAGACGCTCTCCTTTCTGCCTCAGGGAACGGCCCCCGCCTACCGCGCCGAAGGCTCCTCAGGCCGCTGGTTTCTCAAGCTGCTGCCGGACACGCCGTCCGGACACGACCTGCGGCGGCGGGTGCAGGCCGAACGCCCGCTGCTGCGTGCCCTGCGGGAGACGGGGGTGCTGACGCGGGTTCCCCGGCCGATTCCCACCAACTTCGGGAGCGATCTCGCCGAAGTGGACGGTTACGGCCTGGCCCTATACGGCTGGATTGACGGCACTTCCCTGGGGGCGGACTGGGCGGCGGCCCTCCCGGAGATCGTCCCGCTGCTGGGACGGCTGCACGCGGGCACCCTTGAGCTGCTGGGGAGGGTGCAGGAGTGGCCGGTCCCTCCCGAGGACTTCGCCCTCCCCTTCGAGGTGGGGTTGCTGGGCGACCTGGCCCGGTTGCGGACGAGCACGGTGGGGGACCGGGCGGGGGTGGTGGCCCTGCGCGACCTGCTGCTGCCACACGAGGCCACCCTGCGGCGGGTACTTGCTCAGGCACGAACGTTCCAGGGACTGGCCCGCGCCCAACCCCGACGTTTCGTGGTGTGCCACACCGACGCGCATGGCGGCAACGTGATGCGCGGCGCGGCGGGCGGGCTGTGGCTGATCGACTGGGAGACGGCCCGACCCGCCCCGCCCGAGCACGACCTGTGGATGCTGCACCCCCACCTGCCCGAACTGCCGCCCGCCTACGAGGAAGCGGTGGGAGCCCCGGCCGTCCCCGACCCGGACCTGCTGGGGTTCTACCTCACCCGGCGGGTGCTGGAGGACCTGGCGGTGGACGTGGGCATGATCCTGCACGAGAACATCCGCCCCGAGCAGGACGAGGCCAATCTCGCCGTGCTGGAGCGGTACGTTCTGCCCGACCTGCTGCGAGTGGAGCAGCATGTGGCCGAGGTGCGGGGGGCGCTGCGTCTGCGCTGAGTGGCCCTTACCCCAGCATCTGCATCTCGCTCAGGCCCGCCAGGAACTCGCGCTCGGGGTACTCCTCCGCGTCGAAGCCCTTGTCGCCCTCGGCGGGCTGGACGCTCAGGGAGGCGAAGTCGAAGAGGTCGCGGTCCAGCAGGTGACTCGGCGTCACCCGCGTCAGCCCCCGCAGCACGTTCTGGAGGCGGCCCGGATGCTCACGCTCCCAGCCCTCCAGCATCTCGCCCACGACCTTGCGCTGCAGGTTCTCCTGGCTGCCGCACAGGTTGCAGGGGATGATGGGGAAGCCTTTCGCCACCGCGTATCGCTCGATGTCCCGCTCCGCGAGGTAGGCCAGCGGCCGGATCACCACATTCGTGCCGTCGTCCGACTGGAGCTTGGGCGGCATCGCCTTGAGGCGGGCACCGAAGAACAGGTTCATGAACAGGGTTTCGAGGATGTCCTCGCGGTGGTGGCCCAGGGCGATCTTCGTCGCGCCGATCTCGCGGGCGTGCCGGTACAGGATGCCCCTTCTGAGGCGGCTGCACAGGGCACAGGTCGTCTTGCCCTCGGGCGTCTTCTCCTTGACGATGGAATAGGTGTCTTCCGTCAGGATGTGAAAGGGCACGCCCAGCCGCGTGAGGTACTCCGGCAGCACGTGGGTGGGAAAGCCCGGCTGCCCCTGGTCGAGGTTCACCGCCACGACCTCGAAATTGATGGGAGCGCGGCGCTGAAGGTCCAGCAGGATGTCGAGCAGCGTATAGCTGTCCTTGCCCCCCGACAGGCAGACCATCACCCGGTCGCCTTCCTCGATCATGCGGTAGTCGGTGATGGCCTGCGCCGCGCCCTTCACGAGGGGCGCGAACAGACGCGGGAGGTCGGTTTGGGGAGCAGCGGTGGGGGAGGGGAGGGTCTGGGTCATGGCGTCTCGCTTCGCCCGCTGCGGCGAGCGGGAGTGGAGGACATGGTAGCCCTCACGTTTCCGGCCCGCTCCTCCCCGGCTCTCATTCGGGCCACGATCAGCACGGCAGGCGTGAGCATCAGCACCCACGCGAGCCACTTGCCGGGGTGGACGGGCCGCCAGCCCCCGGCCTGATGCGGATAGACCCACGCGCCCAGCCCGGTCGCCACGTTCTCCGCGAGGTACACGAAGGCGGCGATCAGGGCCAGCGAGAGCGGCAGGCCCATCCGGAAGCGTTCGCCGCCTACCGTGAAGCCCACCCGCGTGCGGTGGTAGGCCAGCAGCAGCGCCGCCGTCAGCCCCAGCCGCACCTCCAGCCCGGCCCCCAGCAGGAAGTGGGCATAGGTCGCCCCGACCAGCCCGAATTGCCACGTCAGCGGCGGCTCCCCACTCAGCCGCAACTCGCAGCGCCGCCACGCCTGCGCGACGTAGCTCCCCACGCTGGCGTACATGAAGCCCGCATAGAGGGGCACGCCGAGCACCTTGCTCACCGCTTCCTCCGGGTAGGCCCAGGCGCCCAGCGCGACCCGGTGCGCCTCCAGCCCGAAGCCCAGCGCGTGAAAGACCAGCAGCATGGCCGCTTCGCGCGGTGTCTCGAAGCGGGTCCAGACCAGCGCCGCCTGGACCAGCAGGCAGCCCAGCAGCAGGAAGTCGTAGCGGGCCAGGCCCCAGTCCTCCAGCGGCAGCCCCTTTGAAAGCGCCAGTAGCCCCACCACGCTGAAGGCGAAGGTGCAGCAGAGGGCCTGCGCGGCGGTGAAGAGGGTGAGCAGGCGCAGGCAGCGGGCCATGCCCCCAGCGTGCCCCCCCGCCCCGCCTCATGGCGTCATGCTTCCGGAGGACGCCCGACTCATCTGCGGGCACTAGTCTGGGAGCCGATGAGTGGTGTCCTGTTCCTTTCCCCTGGCCCTGCCCCGCGCCCCGCTGCGTGCGCGGTGGCCCACTAGCGGAGGTCCCATGCGCTTTTTCACAGGGCTGGGCGTGCTGCTGCTGCTGGGAACGGCGGGGGCGGGCGGCCTGTGGTGGACCTGGGGGCGCGAGCTGCCCAGCGTGCAGACCCTCGACGTGCTGGAACTCAGCGGGCAGACGCGGGTGTACGACCGCAAGGGCGAGCTGGTGGGCACCCTGACCCCCAGCCTGGGCGGGGGCAGCGGCGTGAACCGCGACCTGCTGGCCCTCAACGAGATCAGCCCCTGGCTGCGAAAGGCCATCGTGACCAGCGAGGACCGCCGCTTCTTCGAGCACCGGGGCGTGGACTACCAGGGCATCGTGCGCGGGCTGCTCAAGGGCGTGCTGTTCAACGACCTCGAAGGCGGCTCCTCGATCACCCAGCAGGTTGTGAAGAACACGCTGCTGCACGACCTCGAAGGCGCCCGGACCCTGGAGCGCAAGTTCAAGGAGGCGGTGCTCGCCTACCAACTGGAGCGCAACTTCTCCAAGGACCAGATTCTGGCCGCGTACCTCAACGTCATCTACTGGGGCGACGGCGGCCAGCGCGACATCATCGGGGCGGGAACGGCGGCGCGGGCCTACTTCAAAAAGGACGCCTCGGCCCTCAACCTCGCCGAGAGCGTGTACCTGACGACCATCGTGCCCGCACCCAACCGCCGCTACAAGGACTTTGCCGCCTACCGTCCCCTGATGAAAAATGTCCTTGACCGGATGGTGGAAGACGGGGTCGCCACCCGCGCCGAGGCCGACGCCGCCTGGAAGACGCCCATCTACCCGGCGGGCTGGCGCATCGGCTGGAACCCCGACGGCACCCTGCGCTCGGCGGTGCTGGAGCGCCCGGAGCGGCTGGAGGAGAACATGCCCCCTCCTCCCGCGCAGACAGCCTTTCACTACCTGCAAGCCGTCGAGCAGGAATTGAAGCAGGCGGGCGTGACCGGCAAGGCGCTGTACGGCGGCGGCAAGATTTTCACCGGGATGGACCTTCAGGCGCAGAAGGCGGCGGAACGGGCCAGCCTGAATGCCCAGTTGCCCGACGGGGCGACGCTGGGAGCCGCGATGGTCAACCCCAAGAACGGCGAAGTCCTCGCGCTCGTGGGGCAGAAGCTGACGGGGGGGCGTCCCGCCGACTGGAACAACGCGACCCAGGCGCGGCGGCAGGTCGGCAGTTCCATCAAGCCGCTGCTGTATACGCTCGCGCTGGAAGAAGGCTGGAAGCAGAGCGACACCGTGCTGGACTCGCCGCTGACCGGGAGCTACCAGCCGCAGAACTACAACGGGCGCTGGACCGGCGAGTACAAGACGATGCGTTACTCGCTCGACCACAGCCTTAACCTCACGACCGTACGGATCGCGCAGGAACTCGGCGTTCCGAACTTCGAGGCCAAGCTGCGCGAACTCGGCCTGACCCCGCCGCCCGACGCGGGGCTGTCGCTCTCCATCGGGACGCTGGAGGCCAGCCCGCTGCAGATGGCCGCCGCATACGCGCCCTTCGCCAATGGCGGCCTGTACTACGCGCCCACGCTGGTGCGCCGGGTGGAGGGACCGAAGGGCGAGGTGCTGTACGCCCGCCCCGCGCCGCAGGCCAAGCGGGTCTGGGACGTGCGGACGGCGTGGCTGGGGCTGGACATGATTCGCGGGGTGGTGAACGACCTGACCCCCGCGCAGGGCGGCCTCGCCACCCGCGCCCAGATTCCCGGCTGGGACGTGGGCGGCAAGACGGGCACCACCAACGACGTGAAGGACCTGTGGTTCGCTGGAGTCACCCCCCTGATTTCGGGAGCCGTGTGGGTGGGCCAGGAAAACGGCCAGCCGCTCCCCGGCTGGGCCTACAGCGGTGAGATTCCCACCCCGGTGTGGCAGCAGGCGGTGGCAGGGGCGCTGGCGGGGCAGCCGCGCGTGCCCTTCGCCGAGCCGAGTGGCATCACCTACCGGGTGGTGCGGCAGGTCAACATGGCCTTCCGCGAGGAGGAAGCCGACCAGCCCCAGGTCGCCCGTGACGGTACCCGGCGCAGCGAGGGGGGCTTTTTCGGGCGGCGTACCCCGGCACCTGCGCCGACCCCCGCCCCCGCTCCAGCGCCCGAACCCGCCCCGGCGCCGGACCCCGTGCCCGCCCCGGTCCCCGAGCCGGAGCCGGTCGAACCCCTCCCCGACGTGCAGCCCCTTCCCGAGGAGGTGCCCGCCGAACCCCCCGCCGAGTATTTCCCGGAGGAGGTGGCCCCCCCCGAGGCCCCGCTGCCGGAGGGCCCTTACGCCCCCGAGCCTCTGCCGCCAGGCGACTTTGCCGCGCCCGCTCCCCCCGTGGAGGACGTGGCCCCGGAGCCCCTGCCCGAGCCGCTCCCCACCCCGGAGGACTCCGGCGACAGCGGCCTGGACGAACAGGGCCTCCCGCCCGAGGAGACGCTGCCTTATGAGCCGCCCGCCCAGGAGGATTTCGGAGCGCCGCTGGGGTTCTGAGGGGGCCTCTCACCCCACTGCTGACGCAGCGCCCCTCTCCCCACGGGAGAGGGTTTCTTCGTCTCCGGGTCTCCGGGTGCTACTCCACCGCCACCAGCCGCAGGGTCCCCGTGTTGGCCGGGCCGTCGATGGTCAGCACCTCCAGGCGGCACGGCAGGTCGTCGCGCCCGAGTTCGCGCACGAGGTAGGTCAGGGCGGCCCGGTGCATCAGCGCGAGCTTGCGCGGCGTCACGCTCTCGGCAGCGTCGCCGTAACGGGCCGAGCGGCGCTGGCGGACCTCGGTAAAGACGAGGACTTCGCCGTCACGCGACACGAGGTCGATCTCGCCGCCCGGAATGCGGTAGTTGCGGGCCAGGATGACCCGGCCGAGGCCCTCCAGATAGGCGGCGGCGCGGGCCTCGGCGTCGGCGCCCTTCAGTCCTGTGCCTCGGGTCCGTGGCCGAGGTCGGCCAGCAGGTCGCGGTACAGGCGGGCGGCGTCCCGGCGCACGTCGTCGAGGGTGGCGTCGTCGTCCGCGAGTTCCAGCGCCGTCTCCAGGGCGCCCTCCAGTACGGCGGCATAGATGGGCCAGCGGCCCTGCGGGGCGGCGGCGTCCTGCTCCGCTTCCTCCGCGTTCCCGTCCTCCAGCCGTTCCAGCGCGTCCTCGGCAGCGGCCCGCTCGGCGTCGCGCTTGGAGCGGCCCTCGCCGTGGCCCAGCTCGCGGCCCCCGGCCCTCACGGTGACACGAAAGGTGCGCTCGTGGGCGGGGCCTGTCCCCTCCGCGTCGAAGGTGGGGGTGCCGAGGCCCAGCGCCGCGAGCCGCGCGATCAGGTCGCCCTTGGGATTCATCCTCCCAGGGTAATACGGGCCAGAAGAATCCGGGGGCGCCGCCTCCCGGCAGCGGGCGGGGTATGCTGACCTCCCGGAACAACCCGCGCTGCCCCGCCCCGCCCGCTCCCGGCGGCCGACGCCCCATGCCATGCCGCGCGTGTCCCCGGAGGCCCCATGACCCAGACCGCTCCCGCCCCCCTTCCGCCCGCCCGCCGCCTTGTCCTGGGGCTGCAACACTCGGTCGCCATGTTCGGGGCGACGGTGCTGGTCCCCATCCTGGTAGGCCTCTCGCCCTCGGTGGCCCTCTTCGGGGCGGGGGTGGCGACGCTGCTCTTTCACCTGCTCACGCGCGGGCAGGTGCCCATCTTCCTGGGGTCGAGCTTCGCCTTCATCGCGCCGACCGCCCTGGTGGTCAAGGAGTTCGGCCCGGCGGCTGCCGGTGGCGGCCTGATCGCGGCGGGAGCGATGTACCTGCTGTTCTCCGGGCTGGTGCGGGTGCTGGGGGTGGGGCGGCTGCTCCAGGTCTTCCCGCCAGTGGTGACCGGGCCGGTCATCATCGTGATCGGGCTGGGGCTGTCCAGCGTGGCGGTGAACCAGGCGAAGACGAACTGGGGGCTGGCCCTCGTCACGCTCGCGGCGGCGGTCGTGGCGAGTCTGTGGGGACGGGGCCTCTTCCGGATGATTCCCATCCTGGTGGGTGTGGTGGTGGGCTACCTCGTGTCACTCGTGGGCGGACAGATCAGCCGGGAAGCGCTGGACGCGGTGGCGGCGGCCCCGCTGATCGGCCTGCCCGACTTCCATGCCCCGGCCTTCGACTGGCGGGCGGTGGCGATCATCGCGCCCGTGGCGGTCGTGACCTTTATCGAGCATGTGGGCGACGTGATCGTGAACGGGCGGGTCGTGGGCAAGAACTTTCTGGAAAAGCCCGGCCTGAGCCGCACCCTCTTCGCGGACGGCATCGCCAACATGAGTTCGGCGGCGCTGGGTGGCCCCGCCGCCACCACCTACGCCGAGAACACGGGCGTGCTGGCCCTGACCCGCGTGTACGACCCGCGCGTGATTCAGATCGGAGCCGTCTTCGCGGTCCTCTTCGGCTGCTCGCCCAAGCTCGCGGCTGTGCTGCGGAGTCTGCCGCAAGGCGTCTTGGGCGGCGTGTCCATCCTGCTGTTCGGCATGATCGCCTCGGTGGGCATTCGCACGCTGGCGGAAGCCAGGATCGACTTCGCGCACTCGCGCAACCTGATTATCGTCTCGCTGATTCTGGTGCTGGGACTGGGCGGGGCGGCCTTCCCGATCAACGTGGCGGGCACCGAGCTGGAACTGCACGGCATGGCCCTCGCCGCGCTGGTGGGCATCGTCGCCAACCTGATCCTGCCCGCGCAGCGCCGCGAGGTGGACGGGCCGGAGGGCGAGGGAGAGGGGCAGCGGGTGCTGCACTGAGGTCAGGGGGCGGGGGCGAGTCGGTTCAGCAGGGCCTGCGCGTCCGGCCAGACGTACACGGTTTCCCGCACCTCCCAACCGTCCACGTCCTGGGTCAGCGTGGTGACCTCCTGCCCGCCCAGGGCCGCGTACCAGGCGCGGATGGGGTTGCCCTCCAGGGTGGAGAGGCCGACGCTCCCGGCCCCCTGGCCCCGCAGCGCGGTCACGCCCGCCCGGAGCAAGGCCGCACCGTGGCCCTGACCCTGCGCCCGCGGCAAGACGTGGAGCGCCAGCACCTCGCCCTCTGCCCCATGAAAGGGACAGAGGCGGGCCAGGACATACCCGACGACCTCGCCCCCGGCTTCCGCGACGAGCAGCACGTCGTCCGGGTGTTCCTGCGGCCAGAGCTGCCAGTCGGCGGCCTGTTCCTCCACGGTCACCCCGTCCCAGGAGCCGGGTGGAAAGTGCGGCGCGTAGGCCGTGCGGTAGCTCGTGACCTGCACGCAGGCGAGGGCGGGGGCGTCAGTCGTCGTGGCAGCGCGGATGGAGGCGGGCATCGTTCCCAGTGAACGGCGGCCGAGGACAGCGGCGCATCCGCCGGATGACGGGGGAGTCCTCATCCGCCTCGCCGGGCGCCCGCTAAGGTGGCCTTACCCATGGCCTCCGCCCCCGGTCCCCGCTACGTGCCCCTCAAGGACAGGGCGCGGCCCCTCGTCGTGGAGCGGTTGGAAAACTGGGCTTCCGCGCCGGGGCAGGTGTTCCGGCCGCACCGCCACGACTTTCAGGAACTGCTGTGGGTCCACGCGGGCCGGGCGCGGCACACCATCGACGGTCGGCCCGCCGAGCTGCGGCCCCCCAGCGTGACCCTGATCGCGCGGGGGCAGGTGCATGCCTTCGTGGACGGCGAGGCGCTGGGGATGTACGTGGTGTCGTTCTCCGAGGACTTGCTCGCGGGGCTGCCCGGCGCGGCGGAAGGCCAGCTCCTGTTCAACTACGCGCCCGGCGACCAGACCCTCCCGGTATCCCTGGAGGTGCAGGCGCAGGCCCTGACACTGCTGGAGCTGCTGCACGCCGAGTACGAGCGGGCGCGGGCCGGAGCGGGCGACCTCGCGCTGGCGCGGGTGCTGGTGCAGGGCCTCCTCGTGCTGGTGCGCCGCGCGGTGCAGGCGACCGGGGTGCTGGAGCGGGAGGCGGCGGGGGCCGAGCTGCCCCGCTTCCTGGCCCTGCTGGAGCGGCACTTTACCGAGTGGCACGAGGTCGGCCGGTACGCGGAGGCCCTGCACCTCTCGCCCCGCACCCTGTCGCGGGTGACGCATTCGGCCTTGGGCAAGCCCGCCAAGGAGGTCATTCAGGACCGACGGGTGCTCGAAGCGCGGCGGCTCCTGGGCTTTACCGGGTTGAGCGTCAAGGAGATCGCCGCCCGGCTGGGGTATGCCGACCCCTTTCATTTCAGCCGGGCCTTCAAGGCGGCGACGGGCCGCTCGCCCCAGGCGTACCGGGAGGAGGACCCGTCGTGAACAGGGTGGAGGGCCGAAGCCGTCGGGCAGCCGCAAGTCGGCGCTGGGCCGTGGCCCCCAGGCAGTACGCTGCCGCCATGCGTTCCCTGCTCCTCTCCGTCCTGCTGCTCCTTCCGACGGCTCTCGCGGGCGGCGTGGCCCCGCGTTCCGGCCCGCTGGCCGCCGGACAGGTCTGGGAGTTGACGGCGACCCGAAAGGACGGGCTGAGCGTCCGCCTCCAGATGAGGCTCGGCAGGCAGATTTCCAACGACGCTTCGGGCCAGACCTACGCCGCAGAGGGACTGATGGGCGGCGGCCACATCAGCTCCTCCCCCAAGGAGCGCGGCATAGACGCCACCGTCAGGGAGCTCAACAGCCTGCAGTGCTTCGCGCAGTTCACGCCTGGCTCGAACGTCGCCCAGGGCTCTTTGCTCTACGGCTCGGGGGAGTGGAACAACGAGCGCCTGGGAAAAGCCCAGAGGGGCACGGACTTCTCCCGGGCGTCCCTGCTGAGGGGCCTGAAACCCCTCAGCGACGGCACCTGTACCCTCAAGCGCCTGCGCTGATCCCTACCGCCGACCCTTGCGCCGCACCTTCTGTCCCGGCACCGTCGCCTGCTTGAACTCCTTGCCCTGAAGCTTGGCCTCGATCGCGCGAATCTGGTCGCGCAAGCTGGCGGCCCGCTCGAAGTCGAGGTCTTCCGACGCCTGCCACATGTCGAGTTCAAGGTCGGTGAGCTGCGCGGCCAGCGCGTCGCGGTCGTCGCCCACGTTCTCAGAGCTGACCTCGTCGGGCGTCTCCTCGCCCCGGATCACGTCGCGCACACCCTTGCGGACGGTGGTCGGGGTGATGCCGTGTTCCTCGTTGTAGGCGATCTGCTTCTCGCGGCGGCGGCGGGTTTCCTCCATCGCGTATTCCATCGCGGGGGTCACCGTGTCGCCGTAGAGGATCACCTCGCCGTTCACGTTGCGGGCCGCGCGGCCGATGGTCTGGATCAGCGCCCGCTCCGAGCGCAGGAAGCCCGGCTTGTCCGCGTCCAGAATCGCCACCAGCGAGACTTCGGGCAGGTCCAGCCCCTCGCGCAGCAGGTTGATGCCCACCAGCACGTCGTAGTGCCCCAACCGCAAGTCGCGGATAATGACCTGCCGCTCCACACTGTCGATGTCCGAGTGCATGTAGCGGGTGCGGACGCCCTTTTCCAGCAGGTACTCGGTGAGGTCTTCGGACATCCGCTTCGTCAGCGTCGTGACCAGGGTGCGCTCGCCCCTCGCGGCCCGCTCGCGCACCCGCCCCAGCAGGTCCTCGATCTGCCCCTGAATCGGGCGCACGGTGACGGGCGGGTCCACCAGTCCGGTCGGGCGGATGATCTGGTCGGCCACGGAGTCGCTGACCTGCCGCTCGAAGGGGCCGGGAGTGGCCGACACGTAGATGGTCTGCCCGGTCTTCTCCAAGAACTCGTCGAAGTTCAGCGGGCGGTTGTCCATCGCCGAGGGCAGCCGGAAGCCGTAGTCCACCAGCGTCTGCTTCCGCGCCCGGTCGCCGTTCGCCATCCCGCCGATCTGCGGCACGGTGACGTGCGACTCATCGATGAAGGTCACGAAGTCGTCCGGGAAGTAGTCCAGCATGGTGTAGGGGGTGGCCCCCGTCGCCCGCCCGTCGATGTGCCGCGAGTAGTTCTCGATGCCCGAGCAGTACCCCAGCACCTTGAGCATCTCCAGGTCGTAGAGGGTCCGCTCCTTGAGCCGCTGCGCCTCCAGCAGTTTGCCCACCGACTTGAAGTACTCCAGCCGCCCGTCGAGTTCCTCCTGAATCGTCACGATGGCCCGCTCGATGTTGCCCGCCGAGGAAACGTAGTGCTTGGCGGGGTAGACCACCGTCGCGTCGAGGTCGGCCAGCCGGTCCCCGGTCAGCGGATGCACCACCGAGATGCGCTCGATGTCGTCGCCCCACATCTCGATGCGCAGGGGCTGCTCGTCGTAGGCGGGCCAGACTTCGACCATCTCGCCCTTGGCCCGGAAGCGCCCCGGCATCATCTCGATGTCGTTGCGCTCGTACTGCATGTTCACCAGCCGCCCCAGCAGTTCGTCGCGCGGCATCTGCCCACCCTTTTTCAGCACCGCGTTGAGCGCCGTGTACTCCTTGGGGTCGCCCAGGCCGTAGATGCACGACACCGACGCCACCACGATGGTGTCGCGCCGGGTCAGCAGCGAGCGCGTGGTGGAGTGCCGCAGCCGCTCGATCTCCTGGTTGATGGAGGCGTCTTTCTCGATAAAGAGGTCCTTGCCCGGCACGTAGGCTTCGGGCTGGTAGTAGTCGTAGTAGGAGATAAAGAACTCGACCGCCGCGTCGGGGAAGAACTCGCGGAACTCGGAGGCGAGCTGGGCGGTGAGAATCTTGTTGGGCGCCATGATCAGGGCGGGGCGCTGCGTTTCCTCGATGACCTTCGCCATGGAGTAGGTCTTGCCGGTGCCCGTCGCTCCCAGCAGCGTCTGGAACCGCAGGCCCGACTCCAGCCCGTCCACCAGCGACTTGATGGCGGTGGGCTGATCTCCGGACGGCGTGAACTCGGATTTGACCTTCAGCATCGGGAAACCTCCGTGGGGCAGGGCAGGACAGGGACCGAACGCCGGGTTCCGGCACGCGAATGCATCCCATCAGTTTACGTCACCAACGTAAGCCGGGTGTGGGAAGGATGACCGAGCTCAGCGCACCTGCCTCTGCAACTCCGCCTCTCCCTCCCGGTCACTCCGCAGCACGACGAGCCGCAGTCCCGGCACGGTCCGCAGTTGGGCCAGTTGCCACTCGGCCTGCGGGGAAAACTGCCAGATGTCCAGCAGCAGCGTCCGCGAGGGCCACTTCGGCGGATGACCGCCGTGGGGAGACCGCCCCAGCCGCTCGCGCCAGAAGGCCCGCCAGAGGCACTGCCAGCGCGGCGGCCGGAGAAAGAACACGGTGTCTGCCCGGTACGCCCGCCGGAGCAGCGTGCTCGAAAAGTTGCCGTCCAAAATCCAGCGCTCCCCCGCCAGCGCGTCCGAGAGACGCGACAGCCACAGCTCCCGGTCCACCTTCTTCCAGCCGGGGTCCCAGTACAGGTCGTCCAGATGCACGAGGGGGAGGCCCGTGCGCTCCGCCAGCCGCTTGGCGAAGGTGCTCTTGCCCGCGCCGGGGCTGCCGACGATCAGGACGCGCCTCACCGGGGTTTCCTCGCCACCACGACCAGCTCACCGCACCCTTCGCCCACGCGCTCGGCGTGCCAGCCGCCGTAAATGCGCTCCACCTCGAAGCCTGCCACGACCAGACTCCGGCGCAGTTCGGCCTCGGTACGGAAACGCAGGGTGCTGCGGTCCACGACGGTCTCCCCAGAGGCTGGAAAGTGCGTGTAGCCGGTAAACGTCACGCGGCCATCCGCCACCCCCTCCACCTTTGTCCAGGTGTCCAGTTCCTGACCATCCGGCAGGGTCAGATGCTCGTGTTCGTCGCCGGAATCCCACACCTCCCAGCCCCGCGCGGCCGGGTCACGCGAATCGAAGGCCAGCCGTCCGCCGGACACGAGGGCGCGGTGAAGGTGCCCCAGGACTTCGGCCCAAGCCGCATCCTCTACAAAGATCTGCGCGACGTGCGAGGTCATCAGCGCGAGGTCGAACGCCCCCTCCGGTGCATCCTCCGCCGTGCCGTGAATCCAG
Source organism: Deinococcus sp. HSC-46F16 (assembly GCF_024171495.1). Lineage (NCBI taxonomy): Bacteria > Thermotogati > Deinococcota > Deinococci > Deinococcales > Deinococcaceae > Deinococcus > Deinococcus sp. HSC-46F16. The sequence goes on along the minus strand of NZ_JALJZW010000004.1, from coordinate 23,922 downwards.
CGCACCGCCTCCGCTCCGGGTTTGGCCTGCGCCACATCCAGCGAGGCGCGGGCGGGGTCGATGCCCGTGACGCGGTGCCTGGCCAGCGCCAGCGCCACCGTCAGGCGGCCCGTGCCGCAACCCAGGTCGAGAATCCGGCTTCCCGGCTGCCCGTTTGCCAGCGCCAGAAAGAAGCCGTCGTCGGCGCTCCAACGGTTCTGAAGGTCGTAGAGGGCCACCAGACGAGGGTCGTTGTATTCGGCCTGCCCGGTCATCTCGGCCCCCGGTCGTCCGTCACGAAATGCCGCAGCTCGCCCGGCGGCACCCGCAGCAGCTCGGGCAGGCACGCGGGATACAGCGGCTCCTGGCCCAGTTCGCTCAGCGGCAGCCATTCCAGCACGCACCCCGGGTTGTCCAGCGCGGCGAAGGGCGGGGGCGGCAGCGTCTCGCCGGAGATGCGGTAGTAAAAGCCGGTCTCGTGCCACGCGCGGCCCCCCAGCCGGAAGAAGTTCTCGACCACCCCCGCCAGCGTGAACTCGGCCGCAGTGTCTCCCGTCTCTTCCCTCCACTCGCGCCGGGCCGCCTGCCCACTGGGTTCTCCGGTGAGCATGGCTCCGCCCGGCAGGTACAGGAAATCGGGGTTGTCGCGGCACACCAGCAGGTGACCGTCCTGAACACACAGCAGGCCCACCCGCAGATTCACGACGGTGCCGTCGGGGGCCGGAAAGCGGAAATCGGTCACCGCGCCAGTGTGCGGCGGGGCCGGGCGCGGGGGCATCGGCCAGATGGCGGGGCGTGGGTCAGGCTACCGGCTCACCTGCCCCGCCCCCAGCACCTCTGCGGCCACCTCCAGAAAGCTCGCCACCACCGGACTGACCTCCCCACCGCCGCGCCACACCGCCACGATCTCCACGACGGGCGCGTCCCGCACGGGGCGGTAGACCACGCCGGGCAGCGATAGGCGCTCGAAAAAGCGGATGGGCAGGAAGACCCCCACCCCCGCCGCCACCAGCGAGAGCAGGGTGGGAATCTCGATGGCCTCCTGCACCACCCCCGGCGTGTAGCCCGCGCCCGAGGTCCAGCGCATGACCTGATCGAAATAGGTCGCCCGCAGGTGCCGGGGAAAGAAAACGAAGGGTTCGCCCGCGAGGTCCCCGATCTCCAGGTCGGCCCGCGCCACCAGCGGGTGCCCGGCGGGCAGGGCGGCCACCAGCGGCTGCCGCCACAGCGGGCGCGAGGTGAGCGAGGGGTCACGCACGGGCAGCAGCATCAGCCCCAGGTCGACCGTGCCGCCGCGCAGCCCCGCCTCCTGCTCCTGCGCGGTGAGTTCGCGCAGGTCCACACTCACCTCCGGGAAGCGCTCGCGGAAGACCCGCACGATCTCCGGCAGGCCCCCGAACGCCAGCCCGCTCACGAACCCCAGCGTCAGCCGCCCGACCTCGCCCCGCGCTGCCCGCCGTGCCCCCTCGACCGTCTGCGCCGCAAGCGCGAGCGTTTGCCGCGCCCCCACCAAGAACTCCTCCCCGGCGGGCGTGAGCTGCACCCGGCGGGTGGTCCGGCGCACGAGCGGCACCCCCACCTCGTCCTCCAGATTCTTGATCGAGTTCGACAGGGCCTGCTGGACCACAAAGACTCGCTCGGCAGCGCGGCCGAAATGCCCCTCTTCGGCGAGGGCGACGAAGTGGCGCAGGTGCCGGAGTTCCATCGCCCTCCAGCCTGCCACACCGACCACTGCGGGTGGTCAGTCCCTTCACTTTGTCCTGTTGGAAGCGGGCAATCGGGGGGCCTAGACTGGCCGCATGACAAAATCGCCGCCGAACCGTCCTCCGCGTGCCGGCTTGCCGCCGCAGGAGCGCGAGAAGCTCAACGAGGTCGAGAAGCAGGAGTGGCTCGACTCGCTCGCCTACGTCTTTGCCGACGCGGGCGACGACCGGGCCGCGCAGCTGCTCGAAGACCTCGACCACTACGCCTATTTCCACGGGGCGCCGATCCAGTTCAAGCAGAACACCCCCTACATCAACACCATTGACGCCGGGGCACAGCCCGAATACCCCGGCGACGCCGAGCTGGAGCGCAAGATTCGCAACGCGATCCGCTGGAACGCCGTGGCGATGGTCGTCAAGGCGAACAAGAAGTCCGACGGCATCGGCGGGCACCTCTCGACCTACGCGTCCTCGGCGGAACTGCTGGAGGTGGGCTTCAACCACTTCTTCCGGGGGCACGGGGCCGGGCCGGACCGCGACCTGATCTTCTTCCAGGGGCACGGCAGCCCCGGCATCTATGCCCGCTCCTTCCTGGAAGACCGCTTCGATGAAGCCCGCCTGAACAACTTCCGGCGCGAGCTGGCGAGGAGTGGCCCCGGCCTGTCCTCCTACCCGCACCCCTGGCTGATGCCCGACTACTGGGAGTTCCCGACCGTCAGCATGGGCCTCGGCCCCATTCAGGCGATCTACCAGGCCCGCTTCATCAAGTACCTCGAAAACCGGGGCCTCAAGCCCAAGGGCAACGCCAAGGTCTGGGCCTTCCTGGGCGACGGCGAGATGGACGAGCCGCAGTCCACCGGGGCGCTCCGGTTCGCCGCCTACGAGAACCTCGACAACATCGTCTTTGTCCTGAACGCCAACCTTCAGCGCCTCGACGGGCCGGTGCGGGCCAACTCCAAGGTGATTCAGGAGTTCGAGGCCCTCTTCCGGGGAGCCGGCTGGAACGTCATCAAGGTGGTCTGGGACTCCAAGTGGGACGAGCTGCTGGCGAAGGACTACAACGGGGCCATCGTCAAGCGCTTCGAGGCGCTCGTGGACGGCGAATCGCAGCGCTACGCGGCTTTCGGCGGCAAGGAGCTGCGCGAGAAGTTCTTCAACACGCCCGAGCTTCAGGCACTGATCGAGGGCTGGACCGACGCCGATCTCGAACTGCTCAACCGGGGCGGGCACGACATCCACAAGATTTACGCCGCCTACGACCGCGCCGTGCGGCATGAGGGTAGCCCGACCGTCATCATCGCCCGCACGGTGAAGGGCTACGGCCTCGGCGAGACGGCGCAGGCCCGCAACGTGGCCCACCAGGTCAAGAAGCTGGAGTTCGAGTCTCTCAAGACCCTGCGCGACCTGCTGGAACTGCCCCTCACCGACGAGCAGGTCGAGCATCTGGACTTCTACCACCCCGGCGCGGACTCCCCGGAAGTGAAGTACATGCTGGAGCGGCGCGAGGCCCTGGGCGGCTTCGTGCCCGAGCGCCGGGTGGACTACCCCCACCCCACCGTCCCGACTGGCGAGTTTTACGAGGAATTCGCGGCGGGCAGCAAGGGCCGCGCGGTCAGCACCACCATGGCCGCCGTGCAGATCATGAGCAAGCTGCTGCGCGACAAGGAAATCGGCAAGCTCATCGTGCCCATCGTTCCCGACGAGGCCCGCACCTTCGGCATGGACGCGCTGGTGCCCCGCATCGGCATCTACTCGCCGCGCGGCCAGACGTACCAGCCCGTCGACTTCGGCTCGCTGATGGCCTACAAGGAAAGCACCGACGGCCAGATGCTGGAAGAAGGCATCACCGAGGACGGCGCGATGGCCTCGTGGATCGCCGCCGCGACGAGCTACGCGAACCACGGCGTGCCCACCATCCCCTTCTATGTCTTCTACTCCATGTTCGGGATGCAGCGCATCGGCGACCTCGTGTGGGCCGCCGCCGACCAGCGGGCACGCGGCTTCCTGTTCGGTGCGACCGCCGGGCGCACCACCCTGGCGGGCGAGGGCCTCCAGCACCAGGACGGCAACTCGCTGCTCCAGGCGTACGTCGTGCCCAACCTCAAGGTGTACGACCCGGCCTTCGCCTACGAACTCGCCGTGATCGTGGAGGCGGGCATCCAGCGGATGTACGTGGACGGCATTGACGAGTTCTACTACGTCACCATCGACAACGAGAACGAGGTGCAGCCCCCCATGCCGGAAGACGGCCGCTCGCACCAGGAAATCCACGACGGCATCCTCAAGGGGATGTACCGCTTCCAGAAGAGTGGGAACACGAAGGCCAAGCTTCGCGCCCAGCTTCTCGCCAGTGGCCCCGCGATGGGCGCAGCGCTGGAAGCCGTCACGATGCTGGAGGGCTACGGGGTGGCCGCCGACGTGTGGAGCGTGACGAGCTACAAGGAACTCCATCAGGACGCCCTGCTGACCCAGCGGCACAACATGCTGCACCCGCAGGAGGAACCGCGCGTCAGCTACGTCGCCTCGCAGCTCAGCAAGGAGAACGCGCCCGGCGTGATCGTCTCGGTCAGCGATTACGTCAAGCTGGGCGCCGACGGCCTAAACGGGCACCTCGACCGCAAGGTCTGGACGCTGGGGACCGACGGCTTCGGACGCTCGGAGGCCCGCGAAGAACTGCGCGACTTTTTCGAGGTGGACGCCAAGCATGTGGTGCTGGCGACCCTCTACGCGCTGCAACGCGACGGCAAGGTGAAGGGCGACGTGGTGGCGAAGGCCATCGCAGACCTCGGCATCGACCCGGGGCGCATTGCCCCCGTCCTGCGTTAAGCCGTCCGCCATCAGCCCTTCGCGATCAGCCGCCTATGCTGATGGCTGATCGCGGAAAGCTGATGGCCCCCTCAAACAAGGAGCGTCCAACATGGCGACAGAACTCAAATTGCCCGACGTGGGCGACAACATCGAACAGGGCACCGTGGTGACGGTGCTGGTGAAGCCCGGCGACCAGATCAGTGAGGGCCAGCCCGTCATCGAGATCGAGACGGACAAGGCGGTCGTAGAGGTTCCCGCCAGCGCGGGTGGCACGGTCGAGGCCGTGAACGTGAACGTGGGCGACACCGTGCAGGTGGGCGGCGTGATTCTGACGCTGGGGGGCGGTGGACCGGCGGCCCCGGCTCAGGGCGGTGCAGGCGACCAGAACGCCGGACAGACCCCCGCGCCCGGCACCCCCTCCGCCGAGCCGGACGCGCCGACGGTGGCGAACGACCCCAGCACGGCCAACCGGGTCGCGCAGGCGCAGATTGAGGCGCAAAAGGAGCAGGCGGGGACAGGGGGGGGCGGTTCGGCCGCCAGTCCTCAGCCCCCCGCTGTCAGCAGTGGAGGGTCGGCGGGCACTCAGGTCACCCTCCCCGACGTGGGCGACAACATCGAGCAGGGGACAGTCGTGACGGTCCTCGTCAAGCCCGGCGACCAGATCAGCGAGGGCCAGCCTGTCATCGAGATCGAGACGGACAAGGCCGTGGTGGAGGTTCCGGCGAACGCGTCCGGCACCGTCGAGAGCGTGGGCGTGAACGTGGGGGACACCGTGAAGGTGGGCGGCGTGATCCTGACGCTGGGCGGCGGTCAGGCTCCGGCGGCCACGGCAGCGGCCTCCGCTCCCGCCGCTGAACCGGACGCTCCCGCCACCGCGCCACAGGCGGGCACGGCCAACCGGGTCGCCCAGGCCCAGCAGGAGGCGCAGAAGGAGCAGGCCGGAAGCACGGGAAGCATGCCGTCCCCCGGCGAGCGGACGCCCACCCAGTCCGCCCCCAGCCAGGCTCCGGGTGCCCAGCGTCCCTACGACACCCAGACCTACGACGGTCGCCAGATCATTCCCGCCGCGCCCAGCGTGCGCCGCCTCGCCCGCGAGATCGGGGTGGACATCCACGACGTTCACGGCACCGGCATCGCGGGCCGTATCAGTGAGGAGGACGTGCGGCAGGCGGCCGGGAGCGGCCAGCGGCCAGCGGCCAGCGCCCAGCCTGCGGCGGCCCCAGCTCCTGCTCCAGCGGCATCCGTTCCCGTTCAGGCCGCACCCCTCCCCAATTTCGAGAAGTGGGGGACCGTGCGCCGCGAGGACATGAGCGGCATCCGCAAGGCGACGATCCGTTCCATGACGACCTCGTGGACGACCATCCCGATGGTCACCCACTTCGACAAGGCCGACGTGACCCGCATGGAAGAGACGCGCAAGCAGTTCGGGGCGCGGGTCGAGAAGGCGGGCGGCAAGCTCACCATGACCCACATCCTGATGAAGGTCGTGGCGAACGCTCTGCGCCGCTTTCCCAAGTTCGGCGCGTCGCTAGACCTGGGCAACCAACAGGTCATCTACAAGGAGTACGTCAACCTCGGCGTGGCGGTGGACACGCCCCAGGGCCTGCTCGTGCCGGTCCTGAAGGACGCCGACCGCAAGAGCATCACCGAGATCGTGCTGGAGCTGAGCGAACTGGCTGAAAAGGCCCGCGAGCGCAAGCTGAAACCCGACGAGATGCAGGGGGCGACCTTCACCATTTCCAACCTCGGCGGGATCGGGGGCACCGGCTTCACGCCCATCGTGAACAGCCCGGAAGTCGCCATCCTCGGCGTGTCGCGCGGCGGGATGGAGCCGGTCTGGAACAAGGAGACGGGCAGCTTCGAGCCCCGCAACATGCTGCCCCTCAGCCTGACCTACGACCACCGCTTGATCGACGGCGCGGACGCGGCCCGCTTCCTGCGCTTCGTGTGCGAGACGCTGGAAGACCCGTTCCTGATCAGCCTCTAACGCGCAGCAGCAAAGCCCCCGCCGTGGCGAAGGCGGGGGCTTCTCGTCTGGGAGGGAGTCAGCGGCCTTCCACGTCCTCGCGCAGTTCGGCGGGGGCGCCGGACGGCAGGTCACCGGGCTGCTCGCCGAGGTGGGGCACCGTCTGCTGGCTGGGGGGCACGTAGCCGGGGTTGGGGTCGGTGGCCCCGCCGATGCGGTCGTAATTGCTCACCACGCTGGCGCTGACGCCCGCATCGACGCCCGCCGGGACCATGCGGTCGACGACCGTGCTGTCGATCCCGATGCCCGCCACCGTCTCGGCACCGGCGAACTCGGGGGCCTGGGGCGCATGCTCCATCGCTTCCGGGTCACGGGTGGCGAGGTGATCGAACTGGTGGGTCACGGCGCCGGGGTCGACGGCAGGCATCGTCACGCCCTTGCCCTCGTCGGCGCTGGCCACCCGGTCCTGGGTGGGCGTGGTGGTGTAGAGATCCTGATGCACGTCCTTGGGATCATGGGTCTGAAAGCCCGTGCGGGGGTCCGGCTGGCCCGTCAGCTCGTTCACGGGCATCGGGGTCTGGCGCTCGCGGTCCTCGTCAGGGCGGCCATCTCGGGGGTCTGTCATGGGTCCAGTGTCCGCCCGCGTCCCCGGTCACCGCAATTCCGGCTTCCTTGAGGCTCGTGGGCGGGCCAGCTCATGGGGCGGGCCGGGTCAGCCGTTCGGCCAGCGCCAGGTGCCCTTCCTCGCGGGCCAGCCCGGCCGCGTCCCGGCCGTCAGCGGTCCGGGCGGCCGGGTCGGCGCCTGCCGCGAGCAGCATCTCGACCACCTCGGCGTTGCCGCCCTGCGCGGCGGCCAGCAGCGGCGTGAACCCGTCCTCCTGCGCGAGGTTCGGGTCTGCCCCCGCCGCGATCAGCCGCCGGGCGAGGGCCACGTGGTTCCCGGCGACGGCCGAGTGCAGGGGCCGCACCCGCAGCGCGTTCTCGCTGGGGCGGTTCACGTCGGCCCCGCGTTCCAGCAACTCGGCGGCGGCCTCCCCGTGTCCGAAGAAGGCGGCCAGCCCCAGCGGGGAGAAGCCGTCGGGGCTGAGGCCATTGACCAGGGCCGGGTCCGCCTCCAGATGGGCCTTGAGGGCGCTCACCTCCCCAGCCGCCGCCGCTTCGTAGACGCTGAGCGGTGCCCCGGCCCCCACCAGCATCCGCACGATGTGGGGGCGCACGTAATAGGCCGCGAAGAGAACCGGGGACAGGCCACTGGGGCTGCGGGCCGTGAGCAGTTCGGGTTCGGCCGTGATCAGGTGCCGTACCTCGTCTTCGTTGCCAGCGTAAATGGCCTGGAAAAGCGCCGTCGGGGCGTCGGGGGTCATGGAAACAGGGTAAGGGCGGGGGGCGTGGTATACACTCAGGGCCACGCCCCGGTCCACAGAACTCTCATCGGCATCCTCATCAGCAGGAGAAGCCCCCCGGAGGAAAGGCATGCTCGGCCGTTCTGATCCTGTTTCGTCCCCGGTGCCGCGCCCGGAGGGCAGGAGCACCGCCCCCGACCCAGGGACGGTCGAGGTCCGGGTTCCGGTGCGGCCCCTGGTCCTCGCGCTCGCCCTGGGGGTCGTGCTGGTGATCGCCGCCGGGCTTCTGGGACAGCTCGGCCCCCTTCTGCTTCCCGGCTTTCACCACCCCGAGTTTTCGGCGGGCACCAACCTCTACGGCGAGTACAACATCCCTTCCACCTACAACACCCTGCTGCTGCTGCTCGCCGCGGTGACGCTGTGGTTGACGGGCCGGGTGGCGCGGCGGCGCGGTGACCCCTTCGCCCGCACCTGGACCGGGCTGGCGGCGCTGGCGCTCTTCCTGACGCTGGACGAGTACTTCGCCCTGCACGACAAGCTGGGAGCGCCCATCCGCGCCCTGTTGGGTCTGGGCGGATTCCTGTACTACGCCTGGGTCATCCCCTACGGCCTGCTGGTGCTGGGCGTGGGCGTGCTGCTGGTGCGGTTCCTGCGCCACCTTCCCGCAGGGTTGCGCCGCGCCCTGCTCCTGGCGGGTGGCTTGTACGTGCTGGGGGCGCTGGGCCTGGAAGTCTTCGAGGCCCGCATCGAGGCGGGAGCGGCGGGAGAGGGCCTGGGCCGGGCGGCGCAGCTTCAGATGGTGTCGCTGATCGCCGTGGAGGAGCTGCTGGAAATGTCGTCTCTGGTGCTGTTGATCGCGGCGCTCCTGGGACACCTGCGCCGGACCGCGCCGGGGCTGGCCCTGCGGCTGCGGCTGGGCGACTCCGGCGAGTAGGCTGCGCAACGGGTGCGGGGCGGAAGCTGGCCGGACATGGCCCCTTCCGCCCCGCGTACTTCCGGCGTCAGCTCCGCGCCCGCACCACCATCGCGATCCCCATGCCGCCGCCGATGCACAGGCTGGCGACCCCGGTCTCCTTGCCCGAGCGGCGCAGCGCGTGAATCAGGGTCACGAGGACGCGGGCGCCCGACGCCCCGATGGGGTGCCCCAGCGCGATGGCCCCGCCCGTCACGTTGACCTGCGCGGGGTCCACGCCGAGGTCCCGCACCACCGCGAGGCTCTGGGCGGCAAAGGCCTCGTTCAGCTCGAAGAGGTCCACGTCACCCACGCCCATGCCTGCCCGTTCCAGCGCGACGGGCACCGCCTTCGCTGGGCCAATCCCCATGATGCGGGGGTCCACGCCGATCGCCGCGTAGCTCGTGATCTCGGCCAGGATGGGCAGGCCGTTCGCCTGCGCGTAGCCCTCGGTGGTCACGGCCAGCATCGCCGCGCCGTCGTTGAGGCCCGAGGCGTTTCCGGCGGTCACCGTGCCGCCCTTCTTGAAGGCGGGCTTGAGCTTTGCCAGCGTCTCGGCAGTGGTGCCGGGGCGCACGTACTCGTCTTTCTCGAACAGGGTCGGCCCCTTCTTGCCGGGAACCTCCACCGGCACGACCTCGTCCACGAAGGCCCCCGACTCGATGGCCGCCGCCGCCCGGCGCTGGCTTTCCACCGCGAAGGCGTCCTGCTCCTCGCGCGAGAGGTTCCAGTCCTCGGCGATGTTCTCGGCGGTGATGCCCATGTGCACGTCGTGGAACACGTCGGTCAGGCCGTCCGAGAGGATGGAGTCGATCGCCTGCGCGTGCCCCAGGCGGTAGCCCTGCCGGGCGCGGGGAAGCAGGAAGGGGGCGCCGCTCATGCTCTCGGTGCCGCCCGCGAGGTAGAGCTGGCCGTCGCCCGATTTTAGGCCCTGCACGGCGCTCACGACCGCCTGCAGGCCCGACCCGCACACCCGGTTGACCGTCTGCCCCGGCACATGCTGCGGCAGGCCCGACTTGATGGCGATCTGCCGCGCCACGTTCATGCCCTGCCCGGCTTGCAACACGTTGCCGACGATCACGTCCGCGACCTCGTCCGGGTTCACGCCCTCCAGAATCGCCCGCGTCGCCGTCACGCCGAGGTCCACCGCCGAGACGTCCGCGAGGGTGCCCAGAAAGCTGCCGATGGGCGTGCGCCGCGCCGCCGTAATGACCAGAGTGTCTGCCTTGCTCATGCGGGCAATCTAACGCGGGGGCGTCCCGGTCCGGCCGGGTCGTCCCTGCCCCCCGAACAGCTCTGGCCCCCGAACGGCTCCGGTACGCTGCCCGCATGACCCGCCCCGCCCCGCATGGCCGCGCCCGCTACCCCCACCACCACCCCACCCCGACCCGCTGGGCCGACAACGACGTGTACGGGCACGTCAACAACGTCACCTATTACGCGTATTTCGACACCGCCGTGAACAGCTACCTCGCCGCACGGGGGGCGCTGGACGTGCAGGCGGGGGCCGTCATCGGGCTGGTCGTGGAGACGGGGTGCGCCTTTTTCGCCCCGGCGGCCTTCCCGGACCTCCTCAGCGTGGGCGTGCGCGTGGCGCACTTGGGGCGCAGCAGCGTGCGGTATGAGTTGGCCGTGTTCCGGGAGGGGGAGGATACGGCCTGTGCCCAGGGGCATTTCGTGCACGTGTACGTGGACCGGGAGACAAGACGGCCCGTGCCGTTGCCGCCCGACTTGCGGGGGGCTCTGGAGCCGCTCACTGCCGGGACGTAATGGGGCCGTAATGGGGCCGGGCGAACCTGTCCACACAGGTTGGTTCCGAGTCGGACCAATCTCCCTGATCGACTGGCCCCCCATTCCCCGGTTTCAGGAGGACGCTCATGACTGCCCAGGCATCTGCTCCCACCCGCATCGTCACCGAGCCCGGCATCTCGCAGTTTCTCTTCGCCGACACCCGCCTCGCGCCCCTGTGGGCTCTGCTGCGCATCTACGTCGGCTGGCAGTGGCTGAACGCCGGTTGGCACAAGGTCACCGACCCGGCCTGGGTCGGCCCACAGGCCGGAACCGCCGTCACGGGCTTCCTGCAAGGTGCCCTGGCCAAGACCACGGGCGAGCGGCCCTCGGTGTCGGGCTGGTACGGCTCGTTTATCGAGAACGTCGCCCTGCCCAACGCGACCCTGTTCTCCTACCTCGTCGCCTTTGGGGAGACGGCGGTGGGCATCGCCCTGATCCTGGGCCTGCTGACGGGCATCGCCGCCTTCTTCGGCGGCCTGATGAACGCCAACTTCCTGCTTGCGGGCACCCTGTCGAGCAACCCTCTGCTGTTCATCCTGGCGACCTGGCTGGTGCTGGCGTGGCGGGTGGCCGGATGGTGGGGCCTGGACCGCTGGGTTCTGCCGAAGCTCGGCGTGATCAGCGTGCCCAGACAAAAAGTCCGCGACCTTCAGGTTCCCCAGCCCCCGCGCACCACGTAAGACCTTCCTGGGAAGCCGCCCACCCGTTGAGAGGTGGGCGGCTTCCTTATTCCAGTCGGCGGCGTCCGGCCCGCCAGACCGCCCACATCAGCAGCGGCTGAAGGGGCAAGCGTGCCCACAGCGCCCACCCCGGCAGGGGCTGAAAGCGCTCGGGGTGCTGCGCCATATCGACGTTCGCCGGAAAGACGGCGACCAGCAGTGCGAGCAGGCCCCAGCGGGCCGCAGGCCGGGTGACCGGGTGCAGCAGCCCCAGCCCACCCGCGACCTCCGCCGCGCCGCTGAGCAGGGTGGCTGTCCGGGCGGGGAAGGGCAGCCCCGGCGGCACGATCCGGTCGAAGGGGCGCGGGGAGACGAAATGCAGGATGCCTGCCCCGACGAACAGCGCCGCGAGGGCCAGCACGCCGGGGGTGGGGCAAGAGGCTTCGGTGGTCATGGAGAGCCCTCCAGTCCGGCATGAAGAAGGGCCAGACCCATGAGCCTGGCCCCCGGCGTGACCGCGTTCAGCCCTGGTTGCTCGCGGGGACGCTGCGGGCTTCCTCAACGTCCTTGGACTCCTTGTGGCCGTCGTGCTCGGTGTTGCGGGCACCTTTGGCCTCACGGTCGTTGACCCCCTTGAAGGAGGGCTTGCCGTCCTTGTCACGCTCGTGGACTTCCTGCCCGTTGCGCTCGTACTCGCCGGGCTGGCTGGTGTGGCCCTTGTTCTTGTCGTCCTGGTCTGGCATGTCCCGAGCCTGACAGCCCAGGTGGGGAAGGAGCCGCAGAAAACCTCAAGTCGGGTTTAGAGATGGCGCGGCAGGACTCGGCGCGACATACACGTGGACCTGGGGAACCGTGCCGTCCGGGTCGGTCCAGTCGCCGCCCACCGTGGCGACGCGTCTCCACCCCTCGGCCTCGTAGAGCCGGACGGCCCCCAGATTCCGGTGATGAACGTCGAGAACGGCCTGTTTGCCGCGCTCCCGCGCCTCCTGCCAGGCAGCGTGCAAGAGCCTCCGCGCCAGCCCCTGCCCCCGCGCTCCCGGAGCGACGAAGAGCCGGGAGACGATCAGCACCTCCGGAACCGCGAGTCCGGTGGCCGTCACCCAGCCGGGGGTGGAGTCGGGGACCGGGCGCAGGATGACCTGCCCCACCACCTGCCCCTGTGCCTCGGCCGCCCACGCGCCCACCGACGGCGGGCTCAGAAACGCCCCGGGGTCGTGCGGCCAGACCGTCGGGTACCCGTCCCCCTCATGCACCGCCCGCAGCGCCCGCTCCAGCGCGGCGAGGTCGGCCAGGGTGCGCGGGCGAATCACAGCCGGGGCAGGGTCACACCTTGCTGCCTCTGGTACTTGCCGCCCCGGTCGCCGTAGGTGACTTCGGGCCGCTCGCCCTCGAAAAAGAGGAGCTGCACGCAGCCCTCGAAGGCATACATCTTGGCGGGGAGGGGCGTGGTGTTGCTGAATTCCAGCGTGACGTGGCCTTCCCAGCCGGGTTCAAGGGGCGTCACGTTGGCCACGATGCCCACGCGGGCATACGTGCTTTTTCCCAGCGCGACAACCATGACATTCTCCGGGATTTTCATATATTCCACGCTGCGGGCCAAAACAAACGAGTTCGGTGGAATGATGATCTCCGGCGCCGTGATGTCGATAAAAGCCCGCTCGTCGAACGCCTTAGGGTCCACGATGGTGTTGCCGTGCGCGTTGGTAAACACCTTCCACTCGTCGGCACAGCGCAGGTCGTACCCGAAGCTGCTCAGGCCGTAGCTGATCACGTGGCCCTGCTCGGCGGTGCGGACCAGCCGGTCCTCGAAGGGGGTGATCATGCCCGCGTGGGCCAGCTCGCGGATGCGCCAGTCGGGAAGGATGCTCATGGGCCGCATGCTACCGGGGCCGGGAACGGGGTAGCCTGCGCGGGTGAGGTTGGCCGTTCTCAGCGACGTTCATGGCAATGCCCCGGCGCTGGAGGCGGTGCTGCGGGAGGTGCGGGCCGAGTCGCCCGACCTCGTGATCAATCTGGGCGATCAGGTGGAGGGATCGGCCGACCCCGCCCGCGCCGCCGCCCTCCAGCACGAACTGGCGCGGGCCGGGGCGCTGGAGGTGCGCGGCAACAACGAGGAGAAGTTCTGGCCGGGCGGTCGGCGCTCGCCCCTCGCCCGCGAGTACGGCGCGTGGCTGGAGACGCAACTGGACGCGGCGACGCGGGCGCGGCTGGCGGCCCTGCCCCTGACCGCCCGCACGCTGGGTGGCCGCGTCTTTGCCTGCCACGGCACGCCGGAAAGCGCCTGGGACAGCCTGCTGTGGGTCTGGCAATCGGACGCGGCAGGCGGGGGCTTTTACCGTGCCCGCGAGCCCCGCGAACTGGGTGCCCTCGTCGCCCCCCTCGCGGCTGAGGTGGTCCTGTGCGGCCACACCCATCGTCCCGGCGCGACGCGGGTAGGGGACACGCTGGTCGTGAACGCCGGGGCCGTCAGCGATCAGGTAGACGGCGATCCTCGCGCCCGCTGGACCCTGCTGGAGTGCCGTTCGGGGCGCTGGACCGCAGACTTCCGCGCCGTGACCTATGACATCGGGACGGCGGTGCGTTGGTCGCGGGCGCACAGTCCCTTCGGAGAGGGCGAGGCCGCGCTGCTGCGCTCGGGCACCTTCGACGTGCGGGGCGGGTAGGCTGGCCCCATGCGAGGCGTGATGGCGACGGTGGGTCTGGCTCTCCTGGGGACGGCGGCGGCACAGGGCGGGTGCGGGGGCGAGGCAGGAAGTCCGTCCTGGGTCAAGTCGGGAGTCTTCCACGGCACGCTGGGGGGACAGGCGGTCGCCCTGGAACTGGGTCCGCGCGACGACGGCGAGGCCGCCCGCTACTTCTACGAACGCTTCGGCGTCAATATTCGCCTGAAGCCGGGCCGCGCGGGCACAGTCCTGCTGCTGCGCGAGGAAGTCTGGACGCTCGCGGGCACGAAGGTCACGGGCTGCCTGCGTCTCGAACGGGCCGGGGCAGGACTGCGGGGAAGTTGGACAAGCCCGGACGGGCGGAGGACCCTCCCCGTCTCGCTCGCCCCACTGGACGTGACGCGCCTGCCCCTCAACCTCCCCGACTCCCCCGGCCTGCGGCGGTTGCGAGGCTCCGATCCCCTCACCTTCCTCAAGCTCAACCGGGCCTGGGTGCGAGAGGCCGGGGGTGCCCGCGTCCGGGAGCCGCTGAGCGGCGTGCACTCCCCGCGCGTGCCGGGCGGGAGCGCCGCCCTGAACGCGGCCCTGCAAGACCGGCAGCTCGAACACGCTGCGAATGCCCTCGACTGCCGGGCGGGGCTGGAGGGGTCGGGCGAGGACGCCTACGGGGTGGAGGCTCAGGTGACCCTCCTGCGCTCCCACCTCGTCAGCCTGTTCGAGAATGCGGGCTACTACTGCGGCGGCGCCCACCCCGACAATTTCGACGTGGGCCTGATCCTCGACCGGGCCACGGGCCGCCCGGTGCCGGTCACGGCGATCTGGCCGGGGTTGACGCCCGCGCGTCTGTCCACCCTCTACCTCGCCCGCAGCGGCGCGGACGCCGAGTGCCGGGAGGTGCTGACGGGGGACGGGTTGGAGTTGACAGCCCACCTCACCCCGCAGGGGCTGGCGCTCACACCCACGGGCCTGCCGCACGTCGTGGCCGCATGCGCAGAGACGGTCACGCTCCCCCTCGCCACCCTGCGTGCCCAGGCAAAATCGCAAGGACCGTACTTCCGCGACCTCTATCCCCGGTAGGGACAGCAAAAGGCGCCCCGGGTCCTCCCCGGAGCGCCTGTCTGGACCCTCGCCTCAGCCCTTGAGCTTGCGGGTCACCTCAACCTGACGGCGGGCCTGGTGGCGGATGCTGGCCTTGTCCTCCTCGCTCAGCGGCTGGCCGTTAGCGGTCACGCTGGCGCCGTAGGGGTTGCCGCCCGAGGCGAAGATCGCGGGGTCGGTGTAGCCGGGGGGCACGATGATCGCGCCCCAGTGCGCGGCCATGACGTACAGGGTCTGGATGGTGGTTTCCTGCCCGCCGTTGGGGTTCTGGGCGCTCGTCATCACGCTGAAGGTCTTGTCCGCCAGCGCCCCCGAGGCCCACAGCCCGCCCAGCGTGTCGATAAAGACCCGGAGCTGGCTCGCGGAGCCGCCCCAGCGGGTGGGCGTGCTGATCAGGATGGCGTCGGTGTTCTGCATGTCGTCGGGGGTTGCCTCGGGGATATGCGCGGTGCGCTCCTGCTGCGCCTTCCACGCCTCCTGGCTGTCCACCACGCTCTGCGGGGCCGTCTCGCGGGCCTTGACCAGCCGCACCTCGGCCCCGGCCTCGCGGGCGGCCTCGGCGGCCACTTCCGCCATCTGGTAGTTCGTGCCGTAGGTCGAGTAGTAGAGGATCGTCATCCGCACAGGGTTCGTCATGGCCTCAGCCTACTCCCCCCAAGCAGATAGTTCAACATTAAGCGATCCATTACCCTGAACGCTGGCCGGAAGGGTCAGAAGGATTCGGGTTGAACAGGTGTTGTCACCGTTCAACCAGAGCGGAGCGGGCAGGAACAAAACGGTTGCCGGGAAAGGAGTTCTCCCATCGGTGCTCCTGGGTGGGAGAACGGAGTGGACGGCCACCGGATCAGACGCGGATGGTGACGCGGGCGGAGTCGTCCTCCAGATGCACCGTGTCGATAAAGCGCACCACGCGGGTGGCGTAGCCCATGACCAGGGTGTGCGTGCGGGCGCCGCCGCCGAAGCGCCGAACGCCGCTCAGCAGTTCGCCGTAGGTGATGCCGGTCGCGGAAAAGACGATCTGCCCCCCCGGCGCGAGTTCGTCGGTGCGGTAGACCTTCTTCTCGTCCACGCCCATCTGCGCGAAGCGCTCGCGCATGGCGTCGTCCTCGGCGATGAAGCGGCCCTGGATCTCGGCGCCCAGGCACTTCATCGCCGCCGCCGAGAGCACCCCTTCGGGAGCGCCGCCCGAGCCCATCAGCGCGTGGACCCCGGTGCCGCGCACGCCCACGGCGAGGCTGGCAACCACGTCCCCGTCCCCGATCAGCTTCACGCGGGCACCCGCCGCCCGCACCTTACGAATCAGGTCGGCGTGCCGCTCACGGTCGAGAATCGTGACGAGCAGGTCCTCCACGTCGCGCTCCAGGCTCTGCGCGAGCACGGCGAGATTGGCCTCCACCGGCCAGTCGAGGTGCACCCGTCCGGCGGCGGGGGGCGGCACGACCAGCTTGTCCATATAGCAGTCGGGCGCGTGCATCAGGCCGCCGCGCTCGGACAGGGCGATCACCGCGAGGCCGTTGGGCAGGCCCTTGGCGGTGACGGACGTTCCCTCCACCGGGTCCACCGCGATGTCCACCTCGTGCTGCCCGCGCCCCAGCTCCTCGCCGATGTAGAGCATCGGGGCCTCGTCCATCTCGCCTTCCCCGATCACCACCCGGCCCCGGATGTCCAGCGAGTTCAGCAGTTCGCGCATCGCCTCGGTGCCCGCGCCGTCCACCGCGTTCTTGTCGCCCATGCCGACCCAGCGGCTCGCGGCCAGCGCCGCGCCTTCGGTCACCCGCGCGGTTTCCAGCACCAGCGCATGCTCGAAACTGTTCGCCCGGCCCGGCCCCGGTTGCGTGCCCGCCTGCCCCTTCTGCTTGCCCGTCATGGGGGGAAGCTAACACGCCCGCACCGAAACCCCGCGTTGGGAGCGGTTCCAGTGTGCGGGGGCAGGGGGTCAACCTGCCGGGGCATCCGTCCAGATCAGGACCCACGCCGCAGATTCTCCCAGGGATTCCAGGGCACCCAGCCGGTGGTTGCCGTCCCGCACGGACAGGATGCCGCCCCGCCGCTGCACGATCAGGGGCGCGAGGCGGCCTCCCGCACCGACATGCGCGGCCAGGGCCAGCACGCGGGCTTTCCAGCTTCCGGTGGGCTCGGGGTATTCCATCCCCGGTTCGGGGCCACAGCACCGTTCCAGAGCGGAGAGACGCACCTGAATTGGTCCTTCCCAGAGGCGGGGCGCCAGCCTCAGCCCATCCGCCAGCGCCGGATTGCCGCCCGGCTGCCGCAGGTGCAGGTCCACCCACCCGGCCAGACGGCCCTGTGCGGCCGCTTCCCGCGCCCCTGCGAGGTCGAACCCGCCGTCCTCCACCTTGTCCTACCGCAGCACGCCCGTCCATACCAGCAGCAGCCACAGCACCACCGGGACCGCCAGTGACAGGACGATCAGCTTGAGCAGCCGCCACCAGTCGTTCAGGAACTCGCGCATGGGCCGAGGGTAGCAGGGAAGGGGAGAGGGCTTTTGCGCCAAGATTCACCCTGTCTCGGCTCAGGCTCCGGCGGGGACGGGGTGCTTACACTGCGGAACATGACCCTCCACGACCTCGCCGGGCAGCCCGCGCCGCCCTCGCTGCTCACCAACATTCCGCGCCTGGTGGCCCACTACTACGAGACCCGACCCGACCCCCAGAACGCGTCGCAGCGCGTGTCTTTCGGCACCAGCGGGCACCGGGGCACGTCGTTGAACGGCTCCTTCAACGAGGCGCACATCCTCGCCGTCTCGCAGGCCGTCGCGGAGCACCGGGCGGCGGCAGGCATCACCGGGCCGCTGTACCTGGGCCTGGACACGCACGCCCTCAGCGAACCCGCGTGGATGACGGCGCTGCAAGTCCTCGTCGCCAACGGGGTGCGCGTGCGTGCCCAGCCGGGCTTTTTCACACCTACGCCGCTGATCAGCCACGCGATCTTGAACCATAACCGCGCCGGGGGAGACGGGACCGCCGACGGCATCGTCATCACCCCCAGCCACAACCCCCCGCGGGACGGCGGCTTCAAGTACAACCCGCCCTCGGGCGGCCCCGCCGATACGGACGTGACGGGAGGCGTGCAGGCACGGGCCAACGCGCTGCTGGAAGGGGGATTGCGGGACGTGCGGCGGGTAGGCCTGGACGACGCCCTCGCCGCGCTGGAGCCGTTCGATTTCGTGGCCCCCTACGTGGCCGAACTGGATCAGGTCGTGGATCTCGCCACCATCCGCGAGAGCGGCGTGCGGTTGGGCGTCGATCCCCTTGGTGGCGCCAGCCTGCCCGTCTGGGAGGCGATTCGGGACGCGCACGGCCTGAACCTCACCATCGTCAATGAGACGGTGGACCCCCGCTTCGCCTTTATGCCAGTCGACCGCGACGGCAAGATCCGGATGGATTGCTCCAGCCCCTACGCGATGGCCGGGCTGCTGCGGCTCAAGGACGACTTTGACGTGGCCGTGGGCAACGATCCCGACGCTGACCGCCACGGCATCGTCACCGCCGACGGGCTGATGAACCCCAACCATTACCTCGCGGTGATGATTGGCTACCTGTTCCAGAACCGGCCCGGCTGGAGCGCGGACGCGGGCGTGGGCAAGACGCTGGTGTCGAGCGCCCTGATCGACCGGGTGACGGCGGGCCTGGGGCGGCGGCTGGTCGAGGTCCCCGTGGGCTTCAAGTACTTCGTGGACGGCCTGCTGACCGGTTCGCTCGGCTTCGGGGGAGAGGAGAGCGCGGGTGCGAGCTTCCTGCGGATGGACGGCGGCGCGTGGAGCACTGACAAGGACGGGATCATTCCCGGCCTCCTCGCTGCCGAGATCACGGCGAGGACGGGGCAGACACCTTCCCAGCGCTTCGCGGCCCTGACCGAGCAGTACGGCGAGACGGCCTACGACCGTCAGGACGCGCCCGCCAACGCGGCCCAGAAGAAGGTGTTGTCCAATCTCAGCCCTGA